>NZ_JBFRGC010000169.1:0-319 GCF_052115145.1 Paenibacillus sp. 2TAB26 | reverse complement strand
GTCTTACAGGCAGGTTACCCACGTGTTACTCACCCGTCCGCCGCTAAGTATCAGAGGTGCAAGCACCTCATCAACTCCGCTCGACTTGCATGTATTAGGCACGCCGCCAGCGTTCGTCCTGAGCCAGGATCAAACTCTCCAAATTGGTGTTTGAAATGCTCATTACTTTTTTATCGCTTTTCTCACGATTCGTTAGAATCGTAAGGGCAGTTATTACTCGTTGTTCAGTTTTCAAAGAGCAATCTATTCTTTCGTTTGTCATGCTTGTTTTGCTTGCTGTCCGCGTGTGTCTCTCGGCCAGAAATAGAATATACCCATG
>NZ_JBFRGC010000168.1:0-349 GCF_052115145.1 Paenibacillus sp. 2TAB26 | reverse complement strand
CTTCGGCGCTCGGCCAGCAGCTGGTGGCGGGGAATGACCCGGCAGGGAATCCCGCGAGTCCGTCTCAGCGGACGGTGACGCCAATCGCGACCGCGCTCGACCAATCGCCGTTTCTCGGCGGCGGCGGGTTGTCCGACAAGGTGGTCACGGTGTCGGGTCAGTCGATTACGCTGCCTTTCTCGAAGCTGAACCAGTATCTCGAATGGTTGGGCCGCATCTTTGTCGTTATCTCGCTGATTGGCGCGCTGCGCATCGTTCTCGGAGGGTTTAAGTAATGCCGACAATTCTGCTTGCATTGCTCGGCGGGCTGGCGCTCGTCGTCGGTTCGTTGGTCGGGCGTGTGCTGATC
>NZ_JBFRGC010000167.1:0-350 GCF_052115145.1 Paenibacillus sp. 2TAB26 | reverse complement strand
CCTTTCCATTTCCTTGTACTTTTTTAGCACATCTATTTGTTGCTTTAAGAACCGATTCTCCGCCTTTATTTGCTCCAGTTCCGAGGTAAACTCAGGTCCTTTACCATAGCTGTATTGTTTGCCTACAGGTTGCTCCAAGCGGTTTAATTCGCCCTTGCGGTACCATCGCATCCAGGTTTCCAATTGCGTCTTATTTCGAATGCTCAGCTGCTCCATGACCTCTTTCACTGGAACTCCTGTTATTCTCAATTCAATAGCTTTCATTTTTGTTTCCACTGGGTAACTTACTCTTGTTGCCAACGTAAAAACACCTCCAAGGTTGTCTCCATATCTTACGACATGGTTGCACA
>NZ_JBFRGC010000165.1:0-357 GCF_052115145.1 Paenibacillus sp. 2TAB26 | reverse complement strand
GATTAGTCCACAGTACACGGGGTTTCGTACCAGCTTCCAGAAGGCAGATCTTGAAGATTTCAATCCCTTTGCAAAGGCCATTCTTCTGACAGTTTCTATAGTGAAGGAATTTTTTGCCAGTTGTTTAAAAGCCCATTTTATGATATCAGCTGCAGGTTGGACATGTACAATTTCTTTTTTTCCGTCAAAAGCCGTGCAGTTTATGAACCCCAAAGGCGCCTTATTTGGGTATCTTCCCATCATTTTTGCCCTTTTAATGCCATTTGATGTATTCAATGATCTTCTGTTATTTTCAGCTTCAGGAATTGATAGATATATGGCAAGCATTACCGTACTCTCAGGTACAGTGAAATCTAT
>NZ_JBFRGC010000164.1:0-357 GCF_052115145.1 Paenibacillus sp. 2TAB26 | reverse complement strand
GGATCGAGCAGCACGTCGACGACGTCGAGTTGTGCCATGGGCTATTTTCGTTTGCGGATCACATAGGTGACCGCGTTGCGTAGCTGACCGGTGTCGATCAGCGGCTTGGCCAGTTCAGTGCTGGGCTGTTGGCCAGCGGCGCGCGCCGCCAGCTCCTCTTTCGCCCCCTGCCTGCCGCGCCGCGCGCGCTTGCGCAGCGTCGCCTCGCTCAGCGCCGGACCGATACCACTGTTGATGCGGCCCCGTACGGACGACTGCGCGACCTGGCCGGCCATTGCCATGCGCCGTTGCGCGCCATCGATGTCGCCGTCGAGCGCGGCTTCCACTCCCTTCTGCAACTGCGGCAGGGTCTTCGGC
>NZ_JBFRGC010000163.1:0-357 GCF_052115145.1 Paenibacillus sp. 2TAB26 | reverse complement strand
CCCCCTGCCAGCGATCAAAAGCCCCTGGCCGTGGGCGATGTCGCCACCGTCGATGTCTCGGCCTCAACGCTGACCGGGGCGGCGACCACGCTACCGGGCACCACGTCCATCGTCACCCTGCGCGACCAGACCACGTGGCACCTCACCGGCAACTCGACGCTGACCACGCTCACCAACGCCGCGAGCCAGATCCTGTTCACGCCGCCGTCGGCGGGCACGTTCAAGACGCTGACGGTGAACACCTACACGGGCGCCGCGGGCGGCATCGGCCTGAACACGGTGCTGGCCGGCGACAACGCACCGTCGGACAGGCTCGTCATCGACACCGGCACCGCGTCCGGCACCACCGGGCTGACG
>NZ_JBFRGC010000162.1:0-358 GCF_052115145.1 Paenibacillus sp. 2TAB26 | reverse complement strand
TCATCGAATCTTTGAACGCACMTTGCGCTCYYTGGTATTCCTTRGAGCATGCCTGTTTGAGTATCATGAAATCTTCAAAATCAATCTTTTTGTTAACTCAATTAGTTTGATTTTGGTATTGGAGGTCTTTTGCAGCTTCACACCTGCTCCTCTTTGTGTATTAGCTGGATCTCAGTGTTATGCTTGGTTCCACTCAGCGTGATAAATTATCTATCGCTGAGGACACTGTAAAAAGTGGCCAAGGTAAATGCAGATGAACCGCTTCTAATAGTCCATTGACTTGGACACTATTATTATGATCTGATCTCAAATCAGGTAGGAMTACCCGCTGAACTTAAGCATATCAATAAGCGGAGGA
>NZ_JBFRGC010000161.1:0-359 GCF_052115145.1 Paenibacillus sp. 2TAB26 | reverse complement strand
CCGGCAACGTCGCGCCGCTCGTGGTCTGGCTCGGCAGCACGCAATCCAGCACCATTACCGGACGCGTGTTCGGCGTGCGCGGCGGCGCCATCACGGTGGCCGAGGGCTGGCACGCCGGCCCTCGCATCGAGAAAGAGGGCCGCTGGCTGCCGGAGGAGTTGTCGGCGCACATCCCCGATCTGGTGGCCCGCGCCGCGCCCAACGCGCTGATCTCGGGCGAGATCCCGCACCGCGAGGGCGTTCCGGCATGACCCCGACTCCATCCCCCGTCGCGAAATTCACGCCGCAGCCGGTGCCCGGCACGCGCCCCTTCTGGGAAGGCACGCAGGCCGGCGAACTGCGCCTCCAGGTCTGCGACC
>NZ_JBFRGC010000160.1:0-360 GCF_052115145.1 Paenibacillus sp. 2TAB26 | reverse complement strand
TCGCTGTGCCTGTTGCGTTTTCAACAGACCACTCGATTGATTTGTCCGTCGCATTAGTAGGAGCAACGGTCGCGTCAACGGTTAACGTCTGACCAACCAGCACGCTGGAATCACCTGTTAACGTAATCGAAGCAACAGGGACTTGGACTGCCGTAATCGTAAGGATCGTGCTGCCTACAACTCCGCTTTCATCGGCAGCTGTTGCTTGGACTGTTACTGTACCTAGATTGCCGGCAGTAAGCTCACCCGTTGTTTTATCAATAACAGCCGTACCTGTTCCATCTATTACGGACCAAGCGACCGCTTTGTTTGTTGCGTTGCTAGGAGCAGCCACAGCATTCATTTGCAGCTTCTTACCTG
>NZ_JBFRGC010000159.1:0-362 GCF_052115145.1 Paenibacillus sp. 2TAB26 | reverse complement strand
CACTGGCACAATCAGAAAAACCAATGGGCTTTAAAGACCTTCAGCAGTTCTTGGCTAACATCGACCAAACATCTCTCATTGAAACTAAATTAAGCGCAATGGGCTACCACAGAAAGTTCAACGGCATATACATTTCCAACACGATGCTCACGCCGAAAAAACCAAAGCACTGGCTGCACGTGAACCAGCTTGGCAGTTATTCCAATATTACCTTTGCCACCGCAGACAAAACAAGCTGGGAGCGTGTGCTGTCGGAGCTGAAAAAGCAGGCAAAGCCTGTGAAATTTGATACAGGTACCAGCGAAATTGGCTACCGGTACCGTTTTTCCGGCTATGAGGTGAAAACGTATAAACCTTTGAAC
>NZ_JBFRGC010000158.1:0-363 GCF_052115145.1 Paenibacillus sp. 2TAB26 | reverse complement strand
ATTCTATACCTAATTCCGCTATCTCTATTGGGTCTTTGTGCCTTTTTATTGGCTGTCCATTATGCGCATTAGGTGGAGTAAATGCCACACCTCTATTTACAACGCTTATCGCTTCTATTCTGCCAGGAACAGCAATGATATCTATTGGATCTCCATCGTAGGTTTCCAAAACATTGTCTACAATTACCATTTGTTTTATGTGTAGGTCGCCACTTTTCGATGGTCTGATATTAACCCTATCTTGCTGTTTTACTACAACCTCCTGAATTGAGTGGTTATCTGAATCGCGCGCTTGATTCAAGTATTGTAATAGCGGGTCAGTTTTTCTAGCTTTAACATATGACCCGCGCCATGGTATAAATT
>NZ_JBFRGC010000157.1:0-363 GCF_052115145.1 Paenibacillus sp. 2TAB26 | reverse complement strand
GACTAGCCCCTCGTCTTCATCGAGTCGGCCTGCGCCACCGCGCGCAATATGCCGTCAATCGGCAAAGCACTCCATAATCCAATGCGTATACGGAATCCACGCTTGATGCCGCACGCGGCCCTTAATTTTGCGGAATTCAGACGATGCCAATTTGGTATACCCGTCGCCATCCAATACGTTCTGGCCCCGGTCATAGCTGACCAACAAACGGGAAACCAGATTCTGGTCCTCAGCAAAACAGCAATCAATGGTTACAAGTCTTCCGCCGGGTCGAAGCGCGGATTTGGCCAGTCGAAACAGATGGTGGGCGGCATCCGCGTCGAGGTGGTGGAGCAAGCCAGACGCAATTACGACGTCGAACTT
>NZ_JBFRGC010000156.1:0-363 GCF_052115145.1 Paenibacillus sp. 2TAB26 | reverse complement strand
GATGAAGGACTTGTGGACATCGAAGATTTCTATAAGAAAATATCAAATGAACCCCAAGTGAAAACTTTGATCAAATCCTACTATGCCAAACCACTGATTAATACTGAATTGGCTGTGAAACAAATTTCTCGCATAAAAATCACACCTGAAAACCTTCTGGCCCCGGCCGAGGAATTTATACCCGCGCGGGCATTCATAGATTCCATACCTAATCCTTTTTTTGACCCGGTCGTAAAACGCTTCAACTATGAGAAGGAACATGCGGAATTCCGTTATCTATACAGGGATTTTACCGAAGCCATTGGCCAGAAAATGACAGAACTTGGCACTCCTTCTTATCATCCGGGAGGCTCTGCCGGCAGC
>NZ_JBFRGC010000155.1:0-364 GCF_052115145.1 Paenibacillus sp. 2TAB26 | reverse complement strand
CGTCGGGGGTTTCCGCCGCGCGTTCCGCCCCGGGCACATAGGTCACGATGAAGTTCTTGTTGCCCTTCATGAGCGCCAGGTTTTCGCCCGATGCCGCCATGCGCAGTTCGTCCACCCGGGCGTCGGCACCATGGACGGTGTTGTTCGAGCCGAGTCCGGTGTAGATCTGGCCCAGGTGCGGCTTTTTCTTGCGAAGGTCGTCGAAGCGTTTCGCCGCATCGGGCGAATTGTTGAACAGGATAATTTCCCACCAGGGCTCGGGATGCGCCTTCTTGAACTGGCTGATGGCCTTGGCGACCGCACCCTCCAGCTTGCCGCTGTATTCGGCCTCCAGCCGCGTCTTCTCATCCTTTTTGCGCTGCTT
>NZ_JBFRGC010000154.1:0-364 GCF_052115145.1 Paenibacillus sp. 2TAB26 | reverse complement strand
GCCGTTGCGCCCGGGCGTGGCATTTCCCTTCATTCGACGACTGCTATCGCTCAACGAACTGCGTCCGGGTGATCCGCTGGTGGAGGTGATCCTGCTCTCCAGGAATGATCCCGACACCGGCATGCGGGTGATGGAGTCGATCAAGGCTCATGGGCTGGATATCAGTCGTGCCCTGTTTCTGCAGGGCGGCGCGCCGCAGCGCTATATCGAAGCCCTGAACATCAGCCTGTTCCTTTCCGCAAATCAGACCGATGTCCGCCAGGCGATCCTGGCTGGGCATGCGGCCGGCCAGGTTCTGGCTGGCACCTTGCCCGCCGATACGGAGTCTGACGAGCTACGGCTGGCCTTCGACTTTGACGGGGTG
>NZ_JBFRGC010000153.1:0-365 GCF_052115145.1 Paenibacillus sp. 2TAB26 | reverse complement strand
GTGTGGGTATTGGTGGTATAAATGGCATCCAAAGCGTAGTAACATCAAACGCTGCCGATGCCGAAAATAAAGGATTTGAGTTGCAGATTACTTACAAAAGCAAAAACAAAGATGATTTTAACTATTCCATCAGCGCAAATGGTGCGTATAACCAAAACAAAACACTTTCGTTAGGTAATCTATCGCAATCGCCAATTATCAGTGGTGTTTTTAATAATTTAAATGGACTTACCTTAACGCGGCAGGGCTCGCCAATTGGTGCGTTTTACGGTTACCGCGTTGATCATGTGGCAAGCACACAGGCCGAGATCGATGCGCTTAACACGATCGCGAAGCAAAAATCAGGTAATGCAGCAGCTGTATAC
>NZ_JBFRGC010000152.1:0-367 GCF_052115145.1 Paenibacillus sp. 2TAB26 | reverse complement strand
CGATAGGTCCGGGCGGCGGACAGTTGACAATCGTTGGCACCAAGCTAAAACTAAGTGTCCCTGCAGGCGCGTTGGATGGCGAGGTGAAGGTCACCGTTAGTGAAGTCACCAATACGCTACCCAATGGGGCCGTTGGCAAGGCCTACCGGTTTCTGCCGGAGAATGTGCAGTTTAAGAAAGACGTGGAAATAACCCTGCCATACGAACCACTTACCAATACCTCCCCGCAAGCGCTTCATTTAGCATACCAGGATGGAAAGGGCTATTGGCACATGGTAAAGGAGGCCTTGGTTGATGAAAATAACCGAACGGTAACGGCAAAAACAAGGCATTTTAGCGATTGGGGGGCGGTTGCCAACCTCTATAT
>NZ_JBFRGC010000151.1:0-367 GCF_052115145.1 Paenibacillus sp. 2TAB26 | reverse complement strand
TGGCAGCGCAGATGCGGCGATCAGTTCCTGGTTCAAATAAGGAACACAGTATGCGACACAGGCTTTATCGTTGGATTTTTCGTTTTCCGTTTGGCGAGCCTCTTTTTCTCAGAATTCCATTGTCTCCGATYTATGAAGCGGTCTAACGCTATAATTGCGTTACTGATCTTAGGTATTTGGTTGTATGTCGACAAACATTTTAGACCTTCCTTCCTCTTGGCAACTTTATGCTTTAACAGACCATAGGTTTCACAACAGGATTTTAACTGTATAATTATGAAAACCATTACAACGATGCTTCCTGTTGCTCTGATTTGCGTTTTTTTTAGCTGCAAAAAGAGGCGGGATAAACCAGAAGGTGCCGACC
>NZ_JBFRGC010000150.1:0-368 GCF_052115145.1 Paenibacillus sp. 2TAB26 | reverse complement strand
CTCCTTTCCATTTCCTTGTACTTTTTTAGCACATCTATTTGTTGCTTTAAGAACCGATTCTCCGCCTTTATTTGCTCCAGTTCCGAGGTAAACTCAGGTCCTTTACCATAGCTGTATTGTTTGCCTACAGGTTGCTCCAAGCGGTTTAATTCGCCCTTGCGGTACCATCGCATCCAGGTTTCCAATTGCGTCTTATTTCGTATGCTCAGCTGCTCCATGACCTTTTTCACTGGAACTCCTTTTATTCTCAATTCAATGGCTTTCATTTTTGTTTCCACTGGGTAACTTACTCTTGTTGCCAACGTAAAAACACCTCCAAGGTTGTCTCCATATCTTACGACATGGTTGCATTTTCTTGAAGGTGTTTT
>NZ_JBFRGC010000149.1:0-370 GCF_052115145.1 Paenibacillus sp. 2TAB26 | reverse complement strand
ACGCTGCCGCWRCTCTGTAAGCGCATATTTGTTCTTACAGACAACAAACCTAGCCTTTTCTTTCTCCTTAAGAACCTATGCGTGCTTACAGCKMSATTTCCACCTCGAACAAACGCTGCCGCAACTCTGTAAGCACATATTTGTTCTTACAGACAACAAACCTAKCGCCTTTTCTCTCGCTGTAAGAACCTATGTGTGCTTACTGCTCCATTTCCACCTCGAACAAACGCTGCCGCAACTCTGTAAGCGCATATTTGTTCTTACAGACAACAAACCTAGCCTTTTCTTTCTCCTTAAGAACCTATGCGTGCTTACAGCTCCATTTCCACCTCGAACAAACGCTGCCGCAACTCTGTAAGCACATATTTGT
>NZ_JBFRGC010000148.1:0-371 GCF_052115145.1 Paenibacillus sp. 2TAB26 | reverse complement strand
ATCACTGGCTGGCACGGCTGTCATGGAACCGAACCCTGACGGGGTACAGCCGGGATACGGATATGTTCCTCGCGGGGCTCGGCTATCGCTTCTGACGGCGGCGCACCAGCCACCGCCGGAGGAGCCCTAGGGTTACCACGGATCGACCCTCTATCCTCTTGATTCGCCTCGTTTTTCGTCCAATAAGTGATTTTTSGCTAACTCCTGTTCGCCCATCCGCGGCTTGCCATTCGCCTGAAACCGCCCATAATGCAAACGTTTGCATAAAGGAGAAGACGGCATGGAAACCCCACAGTCCACCCCAGCCCAGAAGCCCGTCGGCGCGTTGCGCCTGATCGATAACGAATCGTCGGTCACGGAAGTGGTCAGGC
>NZ_JBFRGC010000147.1:0-371 GCF_052115145.1 Paenibacillus sp. 2TAB26 | reverse complement strand
AATCGCCGGTGTTGCCTCGTACCGTTACGCTTGCGTTTTCTTCATATTCACCGATATCTGTCGGTACGTTGCCGCTTGTATAGCCGTTGCCGTTATACGTGACCTTGTACGTCGGGTTCTTCGTCCACTTCGCATATAGCGTCACGTTCGTTRTACCCATYGTGAATGTGGCAGCGTAATCTGTGCCAGTTCCATCCGCTAGCGTGTTCCAGCCTGCAAACRTGTAACCGCTCTTCACTAARTCGCYGGTGTTGCCTCGTACCGTTACRCTTGCGTTTTCTTCATATTCACCGATATCTGTCGGTACGTTGCCGCTTGTATAGCCGTTGCCGTTATACGTGACCTTGTACGTCGGGTTCTTCGTCCACTTC
>NZ_JBFRGC010000146.1:0-375 GCF_052115145.1 Paenibacillus sp. 2TAB26 | reverse complement strand
CACCTATATAGGTGTGTACCTGTGTACCTGACATGGTGGCGCGATGTGCAGCGTGTGGAGCGCAGTGAGAAGCCGGCTGACCAGGAGGGCAGGCGCGGCGCCTCACCATGACCGTTGCTCCTGGCTGCCCGCCGTTCCATCGTTGCGAGACGAATACAAGCCATCATCAACGACAGTGATTCCCTTCGCCCGCTTCGCGCGGGCGGCGGCAACCAGGGAGCAGTGACCGGCTGCAAGCCGTCGCTTTGCCAGACGCATCCAGCGCGACGCTTTCACGGGCGTAGCCCGTGCAGGCTTACCCATTCTTTCGCCGCGCCAAGCCAATCAGAAGGCGGGTCACATGCCCCAACGGGTGGCGCGTGCCCTGCCTTCTGA
>NZ_JBFRGC010000145.1:0-375 GCF_052115145.1 Paenibacillus sp. 2TAB26 | reverse complement strand
ATTAAGTATCTCGTTTTATAATAATTATTTAAATGCCCAAAAACATGGAATCTATACATTCTTCGTAATGATTTATTAATGCGCGGTATTTCTTTGATTTCATGAAATAAATTGTCTTTTGAAATCGAACGTAATTCTTTCTCCACCTCCTTTAAGGCAATAACATATGGCTTATAGATGTTAGTTAAATGTCCATGAGTCAACTCATAATGACCCAGGTGGAAGGCGTCTTTTTCACAATATTTTAAATCATGAAAATGATAAAATATCAAATCAAAGGTTTCATCCGTTCCATTTACCTTTCCAAATAAACGATCTCCAACAGTAGATATAGTATACTGCTGTGCATTCCATGGTGCTACGCCACCGCCCAAA
>NZ_JBFRGC010000144.1:0-376 GCF_052115145.1 Paenibacillus sp. 2TAB26 | reverse complement strand
ATCTGGCACGTGAGGTCGAGGAGCAGTTGCAGGGCGCCAACTGGGAAGGCTTTCTTGCCGACGTCTTCGGTAACGCGGCAGACCGCTGGGACGCCGGCTTGCGCGGCATCGAACGCCACCGCGTCGTGGTCAACGCGCTGACACGCCTACGGTTCTGCACAGCGGACGGCGTCATGGACCTGAAGACCAAGGAAGGGCCCGGCGGCGCGCCGGACGGCTTCCTCCCGTGGTTCGACGTGCCGGGGCGCCAAACCGCGGACGTGACAGTCGTCGCCGGACACTGGTCGACGCTGGGGCTGGTGATGCGCGCCAATCTGATGTTGCTGGATACAGGATGCGTCTGGGGCGGACGGCTCACGGCCGCGCGGCTGGCGAG
>NZ_JBFRGC010000143.1:0-377 GCF_052115145.1 Paenibacillus sp. 2TAB26 | reverse complement strand
GTCGTAAGATATGGAGACAACCTTGGAGGTGTTTTTACGTTGGCAACAAGAGTAAGTTACCCAGTGGAAACAAAAATGAAAGCCATTGAATTGAGAATAACAGGAGTTCCAGTGAAAGAGGTCATGGAGCAGCTGAGCATACGAAATAAGACGCAATTGGAAACCTGGATGCGATGGTACCGCAAGGGCGAGTTAAACCGCTTGGAGCAACCTGTAGGCAAACAATACAGCTACGGTAAAGGACCTGAGTTTACCTCGGAACTGGAGCAAATAAAGGCGGAGAATCGGTTCTTAAAGCAACAAATAGATGTGCTAAAAAAGTACAAGGAAATGGAAAGGAGTTGTCACCAAAAATCATAGTTGAACTGGTTGAACTG
>NZ_JBFRGC010000142.1:0-377 GCF_052115145.1 Paenibacillus sp. 2TAB26 | reverse complement strand
AGGTACTGGTTTGCGTTAGCAACGGGTCTCGATCGTACCAAAAAAAGCAGCATATGATCAATCCTATTGTGAAGCATTGCATCTATAAGAGATTCAAACGGAACTCTTCCACCAAGAAAGATCACCTTTTGACCGTAACTTCTAAGCATATAATTCGCAAACAGCAAACCAATGTCATGGTCTTCATCCTCAGGTAAAAATAATAGCCAGGTAGATTTTGTTTTAGACTTTAATGGAATCTGATTAATAGCAGCAAATATTTTCTGCCTGATAATATTGGATAAAAAATGTTCCTGAGCCGGACAAATGGATTAATAGCAGCAAATATTTTCTGCCTGATAATATTGGATAAAAAATGTTCCTGAGCCGGACAAATG
>NZ_JBFRGC010000141.1:0-378 GCF_052115145.1 Paenibacillus sp. 2TAB26 | reverse complement strand
GTGTCGAGGTAGGAGCTAGGTTGCGAGATTAGTCTACCAATTCCTAACGAACTCAGTAGACGCTACTGGGCAGGAAATTGTGTTTTAAGAACGCTAACGAACTCCAGTGGTGTTATTGCTCAAAATGATGTCCAAAAGTGAGGTAACTTAGGTAAATAGGGAGTGTGGGGTTCGTTAGAAAATAAAACAAGCCTAATTTGATCAAATAGGGCCTGTGGAGTTCGTTAGAATGTGTCGAGGTAGGAGCTAGGTTGCGAGATTAGTCTACCAATTCCTAACGAACTCAGTAGACGCTACTGGGCAGGAAATTGTGTTTTAAGAACGCTAACGAACTCCAGTGGTGTTATTGCTCAAAATGATGTCCAAAAGTGAGGTAAC
>NZ_JBFRGC010000140.1:0-380 GCF_052115145.1 Paenibacillus sp. 2TAB26 | reverse complement strand
CGGTAGCAACGAAGGCTTGTCGGTCTCAGCAAGCTCACTCTTCGCATTAGGTGCTCGCGGTATCCAACTTTCTCTCGATCTCTATGGCCCCGGCAGCAGCGCGAGTGATTGAGGCGATCGCCGAGACTCCACAGTCCGCTATGGGTCGGCTGCCGCCGGCGACGATCAAGTCGAAAACTTGCTACGCGTTCGGGCATTTCCCGGGCAGAAGGCGTCGTCCTTCGCTGATCCACCGTTCCCCCGGCCGAGACTGGTCTCAGGCCCGACCCCCGCCCGTGACAACGCCATCGCATGGCGTCTCCCCACCAAAGCAGGGTACAACACTCGTTTCAAGTGCCGTCAAAGAGGACGTACGGCACAACTTTTCCTCCCGATGCACA
>NZ_JBFRGC010000139.1:0-381 GCF_052115145.1 Paenibacillus sp. 2TAB26 | reverse complement strand
AGTCTGAAGGGATTCATTGAGTACTCCTTCACTAAAATTGGGATAATTTAGATGGGTATTGATAAGCAGTACTTTTTTATTCTGATTCATTTTAACTGGTAATTATTGTTTACTGATTGATATCTTATTTTACTACTTATTTTGATTTAACCATTCGTCAAATGATACATATTCACTGGTGGCAATTTCTTTGGCAAATTCAATTCGTGCCGCTGAACCTGGCCCCATATAGGTGTATTTTTCACAAAATCCAAACATATCCGTTACTCCCTTTCCTCCTTCCATTAGACTGGAGAACACTGCACCCGGGACTTGCGCATAGCTATACGTATTGCCGTGCTTTTTATAAACTGCGATAATATCGTCAAAGCTGTACAGCTC
>NZ_JBFRGC010000138.1:0-383 GCF_052115145.1 Paenibacillus sp. 2TAB26 | reverse complement strand
CCCTGCAAGCGTGGCTCGCGGCGTACAGCCTGCGGCAACTGGCGCTGGGCGAGCGCGCACCGACCGACCAGCGTGGCTGGGAACGGCTGTGGCAGCGCGCGCTGCGGGCATGGCAGCCTGACCATCGCCCGTCGCGCCGCCCGGCGGCTTCAGTGGCTTCAGCGGCTGCAGCGGTTTCATCGGCGCCCATCCAGGCCGTTCCAGGCCCTCAGGCTGTCCAGGCCATGCAGGGATCGACGGCAAGGTCGGCGACGTATGCGCCACAGACGCCTCGTGCGTTGGCCGGCCGGCTCGACTGGGACGCGATTCACCGCATCGCTTCCCGCACACTGCGGATTGCCCATCTGCTCGCCTTGCCGCAGCGTCCCGCCGCGCGGCGGGAC
>NZ_JBFRGC010000137.1:0-389 GCF_052115145.1 Paenibacillus sp. 2TAB26 | reverse complement strand
CTCTTTCGTCTGTGATACCCGTTAATGCCCCGGGGAGATACGCCGACAAGCCCGGAGTGTCGTCTCCATGGTGATAGCGTCTGACGGTCTGATCTGGCCATGTGACCGTGACACTGCGATCCGTGTTGTATGCGTAGTGAATCTCCGCGCCATCGGGACCCTTCACAGTGGCGACGCGATTCTTCGCGTCGTACGAAAACTCAATAGCTTTACCGAAGTTGTTCTGCACCCTTGTGAGTAGCTTTGAACCTCCACCTGACGCGGACGTTGTCGCGCCGCTGCTATACGTCAGGGTTGAAGTCCAGCCATTTCTCTCCTTGATGCCAAGCAACCGTCCGTCTACATCATAGGTTTCAATGGAGTCGTCGGCCGCGGTAAAGTATTGCCAC
>NZ_JBFRGC010000136.1:0-390 GCF_052115145.1 Paenibacillus sp. 2TAB26 | reverse complement strand
GAATCGGATACAGGACCATGAAGCCGAGCTTGTCCGCAAGCGCATTCATGCGCGTACCCGCTGCGAAATCATCGGCATCCTGGGTACAACCATGCAGCATGACGACCAGCGGCATCGGGCCGTGCACCTCGCCTGTCGGCTTGTAAAGTTTGTAGGCGCGCTTGCCAGCTTCATTGGCGAATCGTCGCTGACTGAAGTCTCCCGCCTTTGCCACGGCTTCGGCGCGTGGGGCTGGAGCTGGAGCTGGAGCTGGAGCCGGAGCCGGAGCCGGCTCGGCGGTGCGATGCTCCAGCAGGTGCTGGACCACCTGTGCCGGCATCGGCGGCGATTCCGGCGCGGGTGCATCCGCCGAATGTTGGCGAAGCGCCCGTTGGATAACGGCGGTTGCCT
>NZ_JBFRGC010000135.1:0-392 GCF_052115145.1 Paenibacillus sp. 2TAB26 | reverse complement strand
AAGTCAAGTCATCCGTTTGGTGGCGATGGCGGAGGTGAACCACGCGTTCCCATACCGAACACGACCGTTAAGCCCTTCAGCGCCGATGGTACTTAGACCGCAGGGTCTTGGGAGAGTAGGACGTCGCCAAGCAGGTGTTATATTTTACACCTATGCAGCAGCCGTAAGGCTCCGCTGTGATTTACTTTGCACCTTGAAAACTGGATAACGAAAGAAAAGAATTGCTGAAACATCCTTTAAAGCTGTTTTTACGTAAGCGAAGGTGAGCGATCACCTGAGCATTTGGTTAAGCTAGTAAGAGCGCACGGAGGATGCCTAGGCACCAGGAGCCGAAGAAGGACGTGGCGAACAACGATACCGCCCCGGGGAGCCGTAAGCAGGCATTGATCCGA
>NZ_JBFRGC010000134.1:0-393 GCF_052115145.1 Paenibacillus sp. 2TAB26 | reverse complement strand
CCATTATTCCAGCTAGAGGCGGTTCAAAAGGGTTGCCAGACAAAAATATAAAAATGCTTAACGGAAAGCCTCTGATTGCATATACAATTGAAGCTGCCATCTCAGCTAAGTACGTTTCAAAAGTGATAGTAAGTACCGATAGTGAAAAAATAGCTGCTGTCGCTATTTCTTATGGAGCGGAATGCCCATTTATGCGCCCTGATCATTTAGCTGACGATAATTCTCGATCTATTGATGTATACAGATATACAATTAAAGAATTAGAGAACAAAGAAGACATCCTTATTAATGAGTTTATAGTTTTGCAACCAACAAGTCCCTTTAGGACAGGTCAAGACATTGATGATGCTATTAAATTGTTTAAAGATAGAAATGCAGACTCAATCGTTAGCT
>NZ_JBFRGC010000133.1:0-393 GCF_052115145.1 Paenibacillus sp. 2TAB26 | reverse complement strand
CTCGACGCCCAGGAAAACGTCGCCAAGGACGCCGCCGCCTCCGACGCCGCGGCTTCCAAGGGCCCGGTGGGCATTGTGAAGGCCTACTGGCGTTCACTCATCGTTGCCATGATCGTGGTGGCAGCCGCGAACACCGCAGGCTACGCCCTGACGTCCTACATGCCGACGTACCTCACCGAGTCCAAGGGCTACGATCCCGTGCACGGCACCCTGCTGACCATCCCCGTGCTGGTCATCATGAGCTTCTGCATCCCGCTGACCGGAAAGCTGTCTGACCGGATCGGCCGCCGCCCCGTGCTGTGGATCGGTGCGCTCAGCACCGTGGTCCTGGCCGCCCCGGCGTTCATGCTGATCGGCATCGGAGAAATCTGGTCCACCCTTATGGGTCTGGGC
>NZ_JBFRGC010000132.1:0-399 GCF_052115145.1 Paenibacillus sp. 2TAB26 | reverse complement strand
TATCGCGCCGCCGTAGTGGTGGCGCCTGGCAAGCTGGCGCTGATCGATCGCCCGGTGACCGAGCCTGGACACGGACAGGTCCGTATCCGCGTGGAAGCGTGCGGCGTCTGCCACTCGGACAGCGCCACGGTGGGGCGCGCTCCCGCCGACCCGGAGCGGCCCATGGTGCCCGGCCACGAGGTCGTGGGCCGGATCGAGGCACTGGGCCATGGTGTCGATGGTTGGCGCATCGGCCAGCGCGTGGGCGTAGGCTTCCTGGCCGGCGAAGACCGTAGCTGCCCGTCATGCCGGCAGGGCGATATCGTCAACTGCGAGAGCCCGGTCATTACGGGCATGACGACGGATGGCGGCTACGCCGAACGGATGCTCGCCGAAGCGCGCGGGCTGGTACGTGTGCCG
>NZ_JBFRGC010000131.1:0-400 GCF_052115145.1 Paenibacillus sp. 2TAB26 | reverse complement strand
GAGCTGAACCGGGCCGAATGCACCTTCCTGACCGGTGAACTCTCGGTTGCGGATGAGGAATTGGCGGCACTGTCAGGTCACGCCGCGACTACGGTCGAACAAGCCATCGTGGCCTGCCTGCACATGGATGTCTGCCTGGTGCTCGATCAGAGCAGCCGCGCGATCAATGTCGGCCTCAATTGCCTCCGACATTTCGGCATCGATTGGTCACCCCATCCGGACGGCGACGAGGTACGGCGCGAATACGGGCGCATCGGGTCGGCGCTTGAGGATCGGGAAATCGAGGCGCTTATCGACATGCCGCTGATGGAGGACCCTGCCTCCCTGGCCACCGTCGATGTGCTGATGAAGCTCTGGACGCCGGCCTTGTACACCGATGAAAACCTGGCTACGCTGACGA
>NZ_JBFRGC010000130.1:0-400 GCF_052115145.1 Paenibacillus sp. 2TAB26 | reverse complement strand
GCTGCTTCCTCTTTCTTGTATGCGGCAACACTATTATTACGCGCTGTTTGCAGTTCAGTAACCAGATCAACTTTAAGCTTAGTTTCCTCGGCTGTAAACATTTTGATTATCTCATTCAACTTAGAGGTGAATGGTTTACGATCATCTTCAGCTTTGGTTGCTGCTTTTTTAAGAGACGCCAAATAGTCGTTTATAGCCTGGTCAGTTGCAGGAGTTAATTTTACACCCTCCTTTTCGGCTTGCAGTTTCAACACATCATGTTTTTTCTGATAGGTAGTTACCCACGATCTGGTTGTAGTTAGGACGGTTCCTGCGCTCTGCAAGTCCTCCTGTTTGATAATTGTTAGTTCGGTACTCATATTGGTATGGCTGTTGAAGTGAATACTGGTTTAATTGGTGT
>NZ_JBFRGC010000129.1:0-402 GCF_052115145.1 Paenibacillus sp. 2TAB26 | reverse complement strand
TGCAAAAGGAGTGCGCTCGATGCGCTTGTATGCTTCGAGACCAAGCTATACCGATTCGAGGACATCGCGTTTTCGTGACAACAGAATCGTTGCATGAGAGCCAATGAGTCAGACAGGTCATGAACGGTGATTGACCTGCGGCCCAGACCGTGCCGCTTGTACTCGTCAACTCCTTCGCCATGGCTTCTTAATTTGAAAGCTGTGGTCGTGCAGATTGCAGGATGCCGAAAGCATCACGGTCGCTGTATGAAAATGAGGATTGGGCAACGTCCCCGCCGGAGGCATCCGGTGGGGCGTTGTTTTTTCATGGGCCCGCGCATGGTGACAACCTTGGCTGGTAATCGGCGTCCGCAACACCCTGAGTACCAATTGTTGAGTGAACCCGGTCAGTCTGGTCAGCAC
>NZ_JBFRGC010000128.1:0-404 GCF_052115145.1 Paenibacillus sp. 2TAB26 | reverse complement strand
GTATTGATCGGGATATTGATTTGAACAGCAATGATCAAATCGACGACAATAGTTATCAAGGCAATTGTAGTGGCCAGAAATGCAAAACTTTTATAGCGCGCCCTCATAAAAACTAAAGATCCGATACCAAAAATCAAAGACATAGCATATAAAGACATGAGCCTTGAGCCGATGACTCCATCTAATAGGTTACGCTGTTCAGCAAACGTAGCTGTGTTCACCTGTTGAAGTGCTGTGGCATTGCCTAGCATATAAAAAATGCCTTGAGAACTCAGCACAGTTACCAAGATTAAAAATACTGACCGAAAGATTGTTAAAATCATAACCTATAGATTTAAATGAAACACTGTTTATTAATAGATAAAAGGATAAATGCTATTGCTCCAAATCCATCGTCAATACCC
>NZ_JBFRGC010000127.1:0-404 GCF_052115145.1 Paenibacillus sp. 2TAB26 | reverse complement strand
TTTCACTCCGCTTCCGCGGTGCTTTTCACCTTTCCCTCACGGTACTGCTTCACTATCGGTCACCAGGGAGTATTTAGCCTTGGCAGATGGTCCTGCCGGATTCCGACGGGGTTTCTCGTGTCCCGCCGTACTCAGGATCCGTCTCGGAGAGTGCTTGCTTTCGGTTACAGGGCTTTTACCTGCTCTGGCGGGCCTTTCCAGACCTCTTCGCCTACCAAACACYTTTGTAACTCCATGTGAGACGTCCTACAACCCCAAGGAGCAAGCTCCTTGGTTTGGGCTAATCCGCGTTCGCTCGCCGCTACTGACGGAATCACTATTGTTTTCTCTTCCTCAGGGTACTTAGATGTTTCAGTTCCCCTGGTATGCCTCTACCCAACCTATGTATTCAGTTGAGAGTAACT
>NZ_JBFRGC010000126.1:0-405 GCF_052115145.1 Paenibacillus sp. 2TAB26 | reverse complement strand
CTTCCAATGCCGCACGGCGCGATCGAGCCACGCTGCGGAGCGGGAGTCGTCCTGCCGGATCACGATCTGCGGACTGGCGTTGTCGGGAAGCAGGCCCGCGTCGAGCCGCCGATAGAAGCGCCACTCGGGCAATCCCATCAGCCGCGCCACCACAGGGGCGTCTTCCGCCAGCGCCTGGCATTCGCCGGCCATAAACGCGGCCACGGCGCGGATCGACGAAGAATAGGAACGTACCTGCGCGCCCAGCGTCTCCGTGACGGGATGCGCATAAGGGCTACCCTGTGCGACACAGACCGCGCGCCCGGCGAGATCACTCGGCGCACGATAGTCGCTGCCGCGCAGCGTGACGAGCGCGCCGGCGCCGCCGGTGTAGGCGGTCGGCACGGCATACGGACCGCTATCGAT
>NZ_JBFRGC010000125.1:0-406 GCF_052115145.1 Paenibacillus sp. 2TAB26 | reverse complement strand
GGCCGGATCCATATTTCATCTCGGCTGCGTCATAGGATAATTCTTCTCGAACGGGGCCAAAGAAAGTCGCCGTTAGGAATTCATATGACTCGAGCCGGGCCGTCGCCAACATATACGCCACATAGTGGATGTTGAACGTACTTCCTTTGGATATATAGAGTTCGTCGAGCCAACCCATAAGGGTCATCAGATTATCTTCCGATGTCCGCGATAGCGCGGGAAGCGTTTGCTTTGCTGCCCCTTTCTCCGGGTACCAACCAAATTTAGACGGATGCGCTTCCTTGTAAAGCGCCACGAACTTTTCGATGTCAATCCGGCGGTGCCGGATGAAGTTTCCGATCACACCGATCGGATGTAGGTGAAAGACCTCTGGCGCCGGTAAAGCGGGGAGGCGGGCACTCACCTC
>NZ_JBFRGC010000124.1:0-406 GCF_052115145.1 Paenibacillus sp. 2TAB26 | reverse complement strand
CAAGGGACGTGGCGATCTCGGCGCGAAACGCGTCGGCGTGACAACGGGCTCCAGCAACGAATCCTGGGCACGCAAGCATCTCACGTCTTCCGAACTGCGCTCCTACGACAACGGCGGACTACTGTTCAGCGATCTCGCCAACGGGCGCATCGATGCGGTGATCGTGTCGCATTTTGGCGGGCTGCGATACGCGACGGTCAACAAGCTTCCCCTGAAGGAGGTCGGCGAACCGCTGACCTACCAGCTCTCGGCGCCTGCGCTCGCGAAGAACCAGCCAGCCCTGGCGGCGGCGATCAACAAGGCAATTGGCGAGATGCTGGCGGATGGCACGGTCGACCGGCTGGCGAAGCGGTGGGTAAGTCATGACTATGACATGCGTGGTGCCATTGCCAGGGCAAACGAAGAC
>NZ_JBFRGC010000123.1:0-406 GCF_052115145.1 Paenibacillus sp. 2TAB26 | reverse complement strand
GGATACCACGTTATCGCTGTTGAGGTCGGTGGCCTTGAGCTGCTCTGTCTTGAACGCGTCGACCATGTCCACCAACTTCAGGGCCATGCCCCGTGCCTTGAAACGATCCACGGCACCCGCATTCGCACTGGCCGTTTCCGCGGCCTGCGTGCGCCTGAGTGACGACGATGCCTGTGCACTGCGAATCGCATCGAGTCCACCGAGTCTGAGTTGGCTCATCAATATTTCCTTAGGAGAAAAGTGATGCCGGGGAATTCCGGCGCTGACGATTCTAGGCAGTGCGATAGGTCGCAATGCGCGAAAAAGGGGGTGTTTACTAAGTCACTTTGAATCTGCCGAGGCATCTTTCAAAAGAAGGCCGCCACGTTGTCAGTTATCAAGGGAAACATGGCAGTTTCCCTTGATC
>NZ_JBFRGC010000122.1:0-408 GCF_052115145.1 Paenibacillus sp. 2TAB26 | reverse complement strand
GGCAGGCAGCGCGGGGCAGCGTTTCGCCAAGGCGTGGCTGGTGACGGCGCTGAACCCGAAGAGCATCGTGTTTTTCGTGGCATTCGTGCCGCAGTTCCTGGACGCGCATCAGGCGTTCTGGCCGCAGGCTGCGGTGCTGATCCCGACCTTCGTGGTGCTGGCCAGCGCCAACGCCATGGTCTACGCGCTGCTGGCGCGCTCCCTGGCCACCCGACTGACCACGCGCCGTGCGCAGGCCAATGTGCAACGTGCCGGCGCAGGCAGGCAGCGCGGGGCAGCGTTTCGCCAAGGCGTGGCTGGTGACGGCGCTGAACCCGAAGAGCATCGTGTTTTTCGTGGCATTCGTGCCGCAGTTCCTGGACGCGCATCAGGCGCATCAGGCGTTCTGGCCGCAGGCTGCGGTGCTGA
>NZ_JBFRGC010000121.1:0-413 GCF_052115145.1 Paenibacillus sp. 2TAB26 | reverse complement strand
GTGGTAGCTTCGGTATTTTTTGATGCGAAGCAGGGTTATGAGTATCCTTCTTTTAGGTTTAGCCGGTTCGGGTTGCTAAAAAAAATATATAGTACAGGGAAACAGGCACCTTATCCTGTAGACGTGATTATATCATCTGGTTCGGCAGCTACTATAGCGGTTTTTGATATTGCTGGAGTGATGGATGAGGCTTTTTTTATAGATTTTGTAGATATTGAGTGGTCAATAAGGTGTCGTAGAAATAATATTCCAATTGAGATTGTTCCACAGGCAATTATGAGACATTCTATTGGAGAAACCTCTATTAATTTAGGCGTAATGAGAGGATTCATCCACAGTGCTCAAAGGAGCTATTATAAAGTGAGAAATCCTTTTTTGTTACTAAGGAAAGCAGATATACCCAAGGCTTTAGC
>NZ_JBFRGC010000120.1:0-416 GCF_052115145.1 Paenibacillus sp. 2TAB26 | reverse complement strand
CCTCTTCGTAGGTGCCATTGGGGGTGAGACCTTCGGAGAAAACTTGCCACCCATTCTTCCAGTCGTTCCCGATCGGTGCCACGGTCACATAGCTATTGGTCGTGGCCGCGATGGATCGTGCCTTCGAAACCGCCGTGTTGAAGCTGTCTGCCACGGTCAACACGCGATGATTGCGCATGAACGTGGTCATGCTAGGCACCGCAAAGCCCACCAGAATCACGCCGACGGCCATCGTCGTGATCAGTTCTATAAGCGTGAAGCCTTGTTGTGGCTGGACGGCTCGTTTGTCGACGCGCATGGGGATCACCAGCAATTGGGAGTGTTGACTTCTTGGCCGTTCAGCATGTTGTTCTTGACGCCTGTGCTCTTGATCGTCAGAACGCCGCAGGTGGCATCGGCCCGCTTGGGTGTCGCAC
>NZ_JBFRGC010000119.1:0-416 GCF_052115145.1 Paenibacillus sp. 2TAB26 | reverse complement strand
GAATACTTCGTGGCACCTGAAACCCAATAGTAGCTGTTATTTTTAATTGCAGTTCCACCAAAAGACCCTGTTGCCAAAACAAAAAGTGTAAAATCTTTAAATTGGGCAGTAACATTCAAGCCACCTGTGAAAGGATTGCTCCACCTGCCAATCATCACCTCGTCTCTGTCATCAATTACGTCGTCCTGGTTCTGATCTTTATATTTAATGTCTCCGGGCCTGGTTACGCCAAACTTTTGTGAGGCATGGCCAGCAATATCGTTCTGGTTGGCAAACAGACCTTCACTTACTAAACCAAATATGGCATCTGTTGGTTTACCAGCCCTGTTTCTGTACAGATCTGCGTATAACTCATCCCGCTTGAGGGCTTTTGTCGTTACGTAAGTACCCGCTATGCCCAGGGTCAGTTTAAGATC
>NZ_JBFRGC010000118.1:0-422 GCF_052115145.1 Paenibacillus sp. 2TAB26 | reverse complement strand
CGGGTATTTCCTTAGAAAGGAGGTGATCCAGCCGCACCTTCCGATACGGCTACCTTGTTACGACTTCACCCCAATCATCTACCCCACCTTCGACGGCTAGCTCCCTTGCGGGTTACCCCACCGGCTTCGGGTGTTGTAAACTCTCGTGGTGTGACGGGCGGTGTGTACAAGACCCGGGAACGTATTCACCGCGGCATGCTGATCCGCGATTACTAGCAATTCCGACTTCATGCAGGCGAGTTGCAGCCTGCAATCCGAACTGAGACCGACTTTGATAGGATTGGCTCCACCTCGCGGTTTCGCTTCCCGTTGTATCGGCCATTGTAGTACGTGTGTAGCCCAGGTCATAAGGGGCATGATGATTTGACGTCATCCCCACCTTCCTCCGGTTTGTCACCGGCAGTCATCCTAGAGTGCCCACC
>NZ_JBFRGC010000117.1:0-423 GCF_052115145.1 Paenibacillus sp. 2TAB26 | reverse complement strand
CTGTTACAATTGGGAATTGCAAGCGGTATTTATTCAAGATATAAAATTGATCCTAATATAGAAGAGATTAAATATGAGGCATTATATAAAGAATGGATGATTAATTCTATTGAAGGTATCTTGGCAGATAAAGTGCTTGTATATGTCGATGATAATACGATTCTAGGAGTAATCACGTTAGACTTAAAGAGTAATCATAATCTGGTTAATATTGGGATTATTAGTGTAAGAGAGAGTGCCAGAGGCAAGGGGATTGGGAAAACATTATTAAGAGCCGCTGAGGAGTTCGCTGTTAAAAATAAAGCTTCAAAAATTCAAGTTGTTACACAAGGTGCAAATAAAGCTGCATGTGCTTTATATAATAGTTACGGTTACAGAATAGAAAAGGTAGAATATTTCTATCATTTTTGGTTATAGAAAGTC
>NZ_JBFRGC010000116.1:0-424 GCF_052115145.1 Paenibacillus sp. 2TAB26 | reverse complement strand
AAAAATTACTGCTCAGCATTTAGTTATCGGGATCGACATCGCCCAGCAGATGCATGTTGCGCGCGCTGTAAATTTCCGTGGCATCATCATCGGAGACTACCTATCCTTTTCTAATGACGAGGAAGGGTTTCACCATCTTTTGCTATGGATTCAAAAGCTGCAAACCACCCATAGTTTGAGTGCAGCCATCGTCGGGATGGAGCCAACCGGACACTACTGGCTTAACCTATCTCGGTGGCTCACAGAACGYCATTTTGAAGTCGTTTTAGTGAATCCGCATCTCGTGAAAAAAAACAAARAAAATCGCGACAATACGCCTTCAAAGAGTGACCGGAAAGATGCACTCGTTATCGCCGACATGATCAAGAACGGTTACTACTCGGTAACACGTACGACTCCCGAAGCCTTCGAGGATCCGAGGATC
>NZ_JBFRGC010000115.1:0-424 GCF_052115145.1 Paenibacillus sp. 2TAB26 | reverse complement strand
ATCTATTCCTGCATACAATTCCTTAAACGCATCAATTTCTTTTAAATGAGCATCACCTAATGCAGCAAGTTTTGTCGCATGTTGTTTATCCAGTTCTGCAAGTCCCTCGCTTCCGCCTTTTGCTAATACATCAATTCTGTCTTGTTTATATTGGTCCTCTAGCGATAGTCTTTCTTGTTCGAATGATCTAAGAGATTTAATTAAATCATCCTGCCTTTTTTGCTCAACTACCCCCTCGGCCTTAATTCCAAGCTCCAAGAACTTCATCCTCTCCGTCATAGCCCCAGTAAAACCTTTTGCTGAACCGAAACTTAAGATTTTATCATATTCGTCCTGTAAGATATCAGCATATTTTTTACTAGTATTTATTTCGGCACCGAAGCGTTCATTAGCAGCTTTCTTACCTAATTCCGTTTTATAGGAT
>NZ_JBFRGC010000114.1:0-429 GCF_052115145.1 Paenibacillus sp. 2TAB26 | reverse complement strand
GTGCCACGCCAGCCTTCTCAAGGCTCGCGCGGAGGTCCATATGGTTGTAGATCTCGCCGTTATAGGCGATCACATAGCGGCCGCTCGCGGCCGCCATCGGCTGGTGCCCGGCTGGCGACAGATCCACGATGGCGAGCCGTCGATGGCCGAAGCCCACCGGCAAATCGGCATCCGTCCAGGTGCCGCCGTCGTCCGGACCACGGTGCCGGATCCGGTTCGCCATTGCTTCGAGCAGCGCGGACCGGTCCGCCTGGGCGGCAATATTGCCGCCGAAAAATCCTGCAAATCCACACATGGTCAACTCGCTCCGGCTTGCTTCAGAAGTCGCGCCAGGCGCGGCGCAACACATTGGACGCTGTACTCCCGCTCCACGCGATCGCGTCCCGCCTGACCCATGGCATGGCGCATGGCGCCGTCATCGAGCAGGGT
>NZ_JBFRGC010000113.1:0-431 GCF_052115145.1 Paenibacillus sp. 2TAB26 | reverse complement strand
GTGCGGGTAAAACTCCCTGCTCGCCCTCCTCGCCCACCGATTTCTGTGAAAGCTGGACGCTAACGGCGAGGCCGGGATAAGTGTCTCGCAAAGCCTGACAGGCACTGGCTGCTGAAGATTGATTAGAAAAGCTCGCCGTGATCGTGGACATTTCATCCTCCGTGTCCTGCGCATCGAAATTAGCGATTCCTGCAACCACCATGCCAAGTCGCGCGCCTTCATCGTGTTCGCCTCCGACCGTGGATGGTCAAGCCTAACCCGCGCCGGCGGGCGGTTCAGGCGACTAGGGAATGAGGCCGGCCTGGCGGCAGCCCATAACCGCGTTATCGAACAGGCCGATGTCCCGGCGCCCACGCGCCACCAGTTGCGCGCCTTCGAGGGCGGCAAACATCGCCAATGCGCGTTGGCGGCGCTTCTGCACGCCCGCAAGT
>NZ_JBFRGC010000112.1:0-431 GCF_052115145.1 Paenibacillus sp. 2TAB26 | reverse complement strand
GCTTATAACATTCAAAAACGGTCCAGTTGCTAAAATGGTTTGACTCCGTGCTTACCGTTTTGGCAACATTGTCTATGGTTGAAGTCCCAGGCAGGTAATAATATCCTTCAGCATCTTGATAAGTGAGCCTCAACAATGCCGGATCTGTGCCTTCCAGGTTTAGTTCTGCATAGGAAATTCGGATGGTGACTGGCTTTTTAAATACGGTACCTTCTGGGAGAAGTCTGTAGGCAGGACCCTGGCTACCAGGCAGTGTATTTTCAATGGCCTGAATACTGACATCTATCGCCTCTTGTAGCGCACCGGCCGGAACGATAACTGAAAGTAGACCATCATCTGCGCTTACTGATCCGCCATCAATACCAATAGTCTTTGTAACAGCGGAACGTCCGGTTATCGGGATGCCGATGTCTCGTTTTACAGGTTGTGCA
>NZ_JBFRGC010000111.1:0-433 GCF_052115145.1 Paenibacillus sp. 2TAB26 | reverse complement strand
ATGTCTAGTCATTCGTTTGGTGGCGATGGCGGAGGTGAACCACGCGTTCCCATACCGAACACGACCGTTAAGCCCTTCAGCGCCGATGGTACTTAGACCGCAGGGTCTTGGGAGAGTAGGACGTCGCCAAGCGGATTAAATCATACAAGCGAATTACCAACTTTTAGTGGTTGATTGTAACGAGCGAATATGTTAATCTAATATTCCTGCCGCGAAAGCGGTGGAAACAAATTGCACCTTGAAAACTGGATAACGAAAGAAAAAGAATTGCTGAAACATCCTTTAGCTACATTGATTTAATTGTTAGTGAAGGTTGTTCGTGATTGATGCGACTTCTTTTCGTTTTGTTTCAACYATTTGATGTCTTAGGAGATCAGAGAAACAAAATGAAAACGGCGCACAAGCCGAATCAACCGGAACGATAGGTTAAGCT
>NZ_JBFRGC010000110.1:0-434 GCF_052115145.1 Paenibacillus sp. 2TAB26 | reverse complement strand
GCTTACGGCTCCCCGGGGCGGTATCGTTGTTCGCCACGTCCTTCTTCGGCTCCTGGTGCCTAGGCATCCTCCGTGCGCTCTTACTAGCTTAACCAATTGCTCGTGGTGATTTCGATTGATCCGTCGTTGAAGCCTTATTTCTTTGATTAATAACCTCTTTAGAGGTAGAAATAACGTCTTCAAAAGCCGTCTTCAATTCGAAACACCTCTCGCTTACGTAAAAACAACTAAAGGATGTTTCAGCAATTCTTTTTCTTTCGTTATCCAGTTTTCAAGGTGCAAGATAAAACATAGGTGTAAAACATAACACCTGCTTGGCGACGTCCTACTCTCCCAAGACCCTGCGGTCTAAGTACCATCGGCGCTGAAGGGCTTAACGGTCGTGTTCGGTATGGGAACGCGTGGTTCACCTCCGCCATCGCCACCAAACGACG
>NZ_JBFRGC010000109.1:0-437 GCF_052115145.1 Paenibacillus sp. 2TAB26 | reverse complement strand
CGATGCTGACTGCGGACGAACCGGGACTACTTCACGCCATCGGGAATGAAGACGTAGCCCAGGCCCCAGACCGTCTGGATGAAGCGGGGGTTGCCCGGGTCCGGTTCGATGAGCTTGCGCAGGCGCGAGATCTGCACGTCCAGGCTGCGGTCGAACACTTCGTATTCGCGGCCGCGGGCCATTTCCATGAGCTTCTCGCGCGAGAGCGGCTGGCGCGGATGCCGCGCGAACACCTTGAGCACCGAGAATTCGCCCGTGGTGAGCGTGATTTCCTCGTCGTTCTTGGTCAGCGTGCGGGTGGCCAGGTTCAGCACGAAATCGCCGAAGGCGAAGGTTTCGGGCGTCTCGGACGGGGCGCCCGGTACCTCGGCGGGGCCCTTGCGGCGCAGCACGGCGTGAATGCGCGCGATCAGCTCGCGCGGGTTGAAAGGCTTGGG
>NZ_JBFRGC010000108.1:0-439 GCF_052115145.1 Paenibacillus sp. 2TAB26 | reverse complement strand
TACGGGACCTGTATTTGCCGTTGCGATACTTCCTGCTGTTCGCGGTGTTCATCCAGGGCACGGCGCTCCTGTTCTTCGCGGTGGCGCCGCATAGCTTTCCGTATACGGCCAGCCGCTATGTGGACAACGGCCTGAAGACCTGCGCCAGCTTGCTGTTCCTGTTGCCATGGGGACATGCGCTTGTCTATTACATCTTCGACTTCTCCTGGCCGAAGAAGATATTCCTGACGTTGCTCACGCTGGTGTTCATTATCATCGCGGTGCCGATGCAGCTGACGTTGCACGTTTACCTGATGGTGTCCTGTTCATTGTTGTTGATGCCGCTGCTGTCGTTTGTGTTCGGTCCCACGATGCTGGTGTTCGGATGTATTGCGTTGTATGGGTGGGCGATGAGTTGGGAGAGGGTCGAACGGTAGCGCGTAGTGCGTTGTGGAAGCGC
>NZ_JBFRGC010000107.1:0-439 GCF_052115145.1 Paenibacillus sp. 2TAB26 | reverse complement strand
TGCTTGGCCGGCTCGGACTGGTCCTTGCGGATGCCGTGGCTGATGAAATTGACGACATCGAGGCGCGTCACTCCCTGCTGTTGCAGGTAGTAGACCGCATGTGAGTCCTTTTCGCCGAAGATAGCCACCAGAACATTGGCGCCAGTGACTTCCTTCTTGCCGTTGGACGTGGACTGCACGTGCATGATGGCGCGCTGGATCACCCGCTGGAAGCCCAGCGTGGGTTGCGTGTCCACCTCGTCCGACCCCGGTACGACTGGGGTGTTATCGGCAATGAAGTTCTTCAGGCTGGTGCGCAAGTCCTCGATATTGGCTGCGCACGCGCGCAGCACTTCGGCTGCCGTCGGGTTGTCGAGCAACGCCAGCAGCAGGTGTTCCACGGTAATGAACTCGTGGCGCGCCTGGCGGGCTTCGACAAAAGCCATGTGCAGGCTTACTT
>NZ_JBFRGC010000106.1:0-443 GCF_052115145.1 Paenibacillus sp. 2TAB26 | reverse complement strand
GTTGACGATGATTCCGAGGACCGAGTCTTTCCGGACAGGCGGCGCATTCCTGGCTGGATTCTTGCCTATGACGGTCAAGCTTGGCTTTCACGCAGCAGGGTTGCAAAAATCCTCATTGCGGGCACAAGCGATGCCGACCTCTTGCCACCGAAATACGACGATGCATTTTGGACATGGGATGAGGCACTGACCGACGCAATCGAGCGCGGCACCATTGCGGTGACAAAGGGGGCCCACAAGCAGATGCTCTCACATGCAGACGTTCGCGCCTGGTGTGCCCAACATCGCTACGTGTGGCCGCTCGAAGCGCCAGAAGCCCAGCAGGCCGACAAGCCGGATGTCACCCGACTTTCCGGCCAGCAAGTACAGAGTGCGAATTCGGCACCAAGGAGCCCGCGCCAGCACGATGCCGGCTCAACAAAGCGAGAACAGCAGATTCGAGC
>NZ_JBFRGC010000105.1:0-450 GCF_052115145.1 Paenibacillus sp. 2TAB26 | reverse complement strand
CTTTTGACAGTTTGCAGTTTAATCTTTAAAAGCGCACTTTTGAATTAACTAATTAAGTCATTTATGGTGCGCTCGACTTTGAGACTTGTCTTTCACTTATTTTTGCTTTTAGTAAGCACGAGCCAATCCAAAGCACTTGAAATTTCATTCAACCGCATTTCCAATGGACTTTCCACTAATTTTGTGAATTGCGTCTCGCAGTCAGCTGATGGTTTCATTTGGGTAGGTACCCAGAACGGCCTTCAACGTTATGATGGATATCGCTTCAGGCGGATCAGTACAAGAAGTGGCAAAGGTATACCATCCCTTCCCGTAGATCAGATATTTCCTGCTGATGATTCCGCAGTTCTGATTGTTAGAATGGGCCACCGGATTGGACTTTTGGATACACGCACATTTATCTTTAGTGAATCGGCGATAAATTCTACAGTATCTGAACTTGAAGAGAAT
>NZ_JBFRGC010000104.1:0-453 GCF_052115145.1 Paenibacillus sp. 2TAB26 | reverse complement strand
GAATAACGGCCTGCTGCTGATTACCGCCGATACCGCCGATACCGAGGCCGTGCCGGAAGGCGCGCCGCTCTCGCTGCGGCTTGCCGGCGCGCAGGCCACGTTGCACGTCGGCGCCGAGGGCGCGCATGTGATTGCGTGCGAGCCTGTGCCCGATGTCGTCCTGACCATCCGCGAAGCTGGCGGCCTGGTGCCGTACCTGCGGCAGCACCGCCAGTTCCTCAAGCCATCCCGGCCGGGTTCCGTACCCGGTCCCATCAACCCACAACCGCTCTGATCATGCCCCTCATTGCTGAACGCCTGAACCGTATCAAGCCGTCGCCCAGTTCCATGGCGGAGCCACAGCCGAAGTTGTGCCCTGCCACGAGGATGTCGCCATCGCGGACGCTTCCCGCGAAGTCGGGATCGAGGTCTTCCAGCAGGAACTGCCGCAACACGTGCGGATCGACACTGTGC
>NZ_JBFRGC010000103.1:0-462 GCF_052115145.1 Paenibacillus sp. 2TAB26 | reverse complement strand
ATTGCAGGCTGATCAGCAAAGTTACAAGGACTTTGTTTCCTCGAATACGGCCAAACGGCCAGATCTCTGCTGACAGGTTGCTAATACTGGACAACCAAAATTCTCCAATGGTTCTGTATATAATTTTTATAATCAATGAGTACATAGGGTTTCTTTACGTTAAAAGTTCACAGCTACCTTATCCGATGTCATGCGCCCGGGTAGTTTCACGGTAAGTGCGCTCAGTCGTTTTTGGCAATCTGATTTATAGTTTTTTCCAATTGGAAGCGCCTTGCCAAGGATTTTTATTGAAAATGAATGATAACATAATTGTCAATCTTAATATGCCGGGACAATACTGCGGCTCCAAAGATCAGCCTCGACAGAAAAAGTGTAAAATATCGTAGACAAAAGTAACTACGTTGTCGCCGAAATGCCGTTTTTAACATTTAAACAACCTCTTCTTAACATTAATGCTTTGCC
>NZ_JBFRGC010000102.1:0-463 GCF_052115145.1 Paenibacillus sp. 2TAB26 | reverse complement strand
ATATCCGGTGCGGCGCCTAAATAGTACATATCCGATTCTGGCGGCCCCCGAAATCCTTCCTCAAGAAAGGATGCTGAAAGCGCATTGCCCGCGCGAACGCCCATCTGGTACGTTTGAATTGCGTCGGCGTAGACTCCCTTATTCTGCAGATGAATTCCCAGACTTCCCGCCGCCTCACCGTGACCCTGCTCGGCTGCGCACCGCTGCATTTTCCGCGCGATATCTGGAGCTTTATCTAACGGCGCGAGAAGCTCTGCCACATACGTCTGAGCATTCGCATTACCAAGGTCGGCCGCTTTGCGAAAGTACCGCAGCGCCATTTCTTTGTCCCGCTTGAGACCGTAGCCCAGGTTCAAGTAATAGCCGATGTCGTAGTACCCTGACGGCACGCCCGCTTCGACCAACTGCGCGGCCAGGTCGACACTCTCCTTTTGTGCGAGAGGTGAAGACGCCAATCCGTGTG
>NZ_JBFRGC010000101.1:0-465 GCF_052115145.1 Paenibacillus sp. 2TAB26 | reverse complement strand
GCCGGTTATGGGACGCCATCTGTCCTTCGTCAAAAGGCGTTACGCCCAAGCGCGTAACGAAAAAGGGCGCCTAGGGTGAGAGATGACTGCGCTGTACTCGAGGGAATATCACCTCCACGAGAACGATGCCGTCGATATCGGTCTCATATAGGACTTTGCCGCATATAGGGCAGGGCGCAGCAGTGTGCACCGGTTCGCCTCTGAGGCCGAGCTGAAATTCGGAGATCTCGACCGTCGTTCCGCAGATGCACTCGATTTCGTCGATATGGTTCATAGCCGCTCACCTGGTCATTGATACCCTGTGCAGCATGCCATTTCGAGCAACCTTGGTACATCGCCCGAACGCGGGTGACAAGCTTCTGTGGCCACAGATTCGGTTTCGGCTGCATCTAGCGTTAGGAGTGTCCGCGCCCAGGCAGAACCGCGTATTGCATTCAGCCTGGGCAACCCTCGTGGCTGTTGTCG
>NZ_JBFRGC010000100.1:0-469 GCF_052115145.1 Paenibacillus sp. 2TAB26 | reverse complement strand
TGCATGCATCGCTTGAAACTCTGAATTGTTCATGACCAAACTCATAGTGGCCATAAAGAGGAAGCGCCGTAGGCGGGATCGTCCGCGTTTACTAATCTTCATTTGCCCGGTCCATTTGCCAGAACTCGCTTCTGCGGGGTTGAGTCCGGCATGGCGCAGCAAGGCATTTCCGTGAACAAATCCGCTTAAGTCCCCAGCCTCACCCAATATACCAGCTAATGAAATGACAYTAATCCCCTTAATCGCRAGGATGGATTTTGCAAARGGAATGCGTTCTAATACGGTTGAAATCTCCTTCTCCACAACCTCYAGTTGTKCGCAAGCAAGGTCATACTCGGCGAGCAATTGTTTCAAGTGGAGMTTGTAGTAATGAGAAGCTGACTGAGATCCTACTGAATGGTTGGCAATCTCGATGAGTGCTTTTGCTTTTCTAGCACCGCAGTGCCGTTTCATGATGGTTTTCCATCCC
>NZ_JBFRGC010000099.1:0-470 GCF_052115145.1 Paenibacillus sp. 2TAB26 | reverse complement strand
TGGGCTCTCTTGCCGCGCGCGGGCCAGATATAAACAAACTTGTATGTTTGTTTTGTGACAGTTGAGGAATCAATGGCGACGCAGGGCGATGTGGCTACAATCGCGGCCATGCCGACCCAAGCCGAGCGCAGCGCGTCCACCAGACAGGCGCTGATCGATGCCGCCACCCAGTTGTTGATCGAACAGGGCTATGCCGCCTTTGGGGAGGCGCGCGTCTGCGAAATGGCTGGCATCAGCCGCGGCTCGCTGCGGCATCAGTTCCCGGAAGGGCGCTACACGCTGCTGCCGGCGATGGTCGAGCAGCTGATCGATACCGAGGCCGCGCGCCTGGCCGCGCTCGGGCCGATGCCCTCGGCCAGCCGGGTATCGCCACGCGCGGCCATCCAGACTTCTAGGATGGCCAGCGAGGTGTGGCGCTGGCGGCGGTTCACCAGCGCATGGAGCATCAGGTGCAGGCGCACGCGGGATGG
>NZ_JBFRGC010000098.1:0-470 GCF_052115145.1 Paenibacillus sp. 2TAB26 | reverse complement strand
CTGGAGCATATCGCCACCGGCCTTCCTTTAAAATACCAAAAGCCTGAATATCAATTGTGGAAACGCGTGGGTTCCGCCGCTGCAATTCTTCTGGTGGCAGGATTGGGCTATTATTTTTTCCGCCCTGAGCAGTTAACTATAACTACTGCTGTAGCTAAAATGCAGGATGTGTCTCCAGGTGCGAACAAGGCTGTTCTCACACTGGGCAATGGCAAAAAGATCAGCATTACAGATGCCAAGGATGGAGAACTGGCCAATCAAGCTGGTATCAGTATTAAAAAGACAGCAGACGGACAATTGGTTTACAGGGTAGATGACGTGGGTACTGCGGGTAAAAATCCTGTATTTAATACCATTGAAACGCCAAGAGGTGGACAGTACCAGATCGTATTGCCTGATGGCACAAAGGTTTGGCTCAATGCAGCTTCAAGCCTCAAATTTCCGGCGAGCTTTTCAGGTTTGGCCAGCAG
>NZ_JBFRGC010000097.1:0-477 GCF_052115145.1 Paenibacillus sp. 2TAB26 | reverse complement strand
GGGCCAGCGTGCCGGGTAAGCTCAGGCGCAGCTGCTCTGCAGCATCCGCCCATGGAATCTGCCATTGGAATGCCTCGGAAAAGCATTCCCACTCAGGGAGATCCTCCACATCCGGTTGGTCCATATGGGGTTGAATCCTGCTCCACGCTTGCATAAGCTGCCCGCTATAGCGCTGGAACTGCTCCTGGCTGACCAGACAAAACCATACTGGAGCGAGAAAATTATTCGTCTCGAAAGCTGTATTCTCATAATCGACCGAATCTGTATCGGCGTTTGTAACGTACAGGAATGTCCGGTTTCCCATAAAAGATCCTTTCCTCCTACCTTTGTTTGACATCCCAAAAAAGCGATTCTATAAGTTCGTCATTTTATGATGAAAATAAAGTGAGAAGGGCGCCCGCAATTAGAGTGCCCTTCTCTCGTTTGCAATGCAACTGCACCTATTGATCCGTTTGGATTGAGCGGAGTCAGGCAGGC
>NZ_JBFRGC010000096.1:0-478 GCF_052115145.1 Paenibacillus sp. 2TAB26 | reverse complement strand
CGCCAGACCACGCGCCGCATAGAAGCGTGCCGCGAGTTCGTTGACAAGCGCCTCATTGTGCACATAACCGCCATCCTGCGCGAGCTGGATGGCGGTCTCGTAGCCAAGTTCGGCGTCCACCACACGGTCTTCGAGCCGGGCGATTTCGGCAGCCACCAGCGCGGCATGGCCGGCAAAGTTCTCCGGGCAGAGATCGGCCCAGATGCGGAGTTCGCGTTGCTGGGCGGCCAGGATGTCCATATGTGGCTGGCGGTCGTCGGCTGGCATGGCGGTGCACAGGCCGGCCCGGGCCAGCGCGCTATAGAAGACGTACTCGCCCTCTTCGATGAACCCGTGCGCGGCCGGCAGCAGCGGTTCTGCCCGGGACGCGGCCTCCAGGGCGCCCGCATGGTCGCCGGCGACATAACGCGCCTGCAGTTTGCGGATCCAGTACCAGCAGGCGTTCAGGATGGAGCCCATGGGCAGGCGGTCCTCGACC
>NZ_JBFRGC010000095.1:0-480 GCF_052115145.1 Paenibacillus sp. 2TAB26 | reverse complement strand
TAGTAAAAGTTTGAGCTTGAACAAATGTGGTAGTTAACAGGATAAAAAGCGAGAATAAAATGTATCTCATATTTATATGGTTTTAAGATTGAACGTTTTCAGGGCTTCTTCAATTGGTAATACCAGAGAAAATTTTTCATTTTTGCCAAGCAACATCCCAATCAATTTATTTGTTTTGGTATGGTAAATACAGCTTCCAGAATCACCATCATCAGATATTGGCATTGTTGTTTCTCTTTTATTGGTGGTTCCGATGCATATGAGGTTTTTTTTAAAAAATGGTCCATTGTCGTAGTGAACAGGGAATCCGACATTGTAATCAATAATAAAGGCAGTTTTGATCTTGTTACCCTTAGATAACATTGTGATGTTGGCAAAGTCAGTTTTAACATCCTTGTCAATGACCTGATGAAACTGATTATTGAATTTAACATAATTTGAATCCTCTGGCAGATCTTCCACCTTAGCTATGGCCAGATC
>NZ_JBFRGC010000094.1:0-482 GCF_052115145.1 Paenibacillus sp. 2TAB26 | reverse complement strand
GATCCCTTCTTAGCCGTGCCTTTTGGTTTTGCCTTTAGTATTTTGATAATAGCTTCGTTTTCTGCAAATGGCAATCCTGATGATGGATTTAATGTTAAATCAACCTTTCCATTAACCCGGTTATGTTCTGGTCTCCAAACCCCAACAACATTAAATGCCCTACGCCCCCATACTGCACCTCCGGCAAAACTGTTTAGTGTCGGTACCGCAGTACAGTATACTTCCTGTCCAGTAACATCTTTTAAAACAATTGGTGGCAGGTCCTTTGCATGAGTTACGATGTTATTGTGCCAATTATTATTCTTAGCTTCTTGCCTTACACGTTTCAATGCCCAAGCAAGATATTTATCCTCTCTGCCCCCATATTTTACAAGATCCTCTTCTAAATCGTTAAACGGATCCAGTGAAGTTGTATTTAGTTTTATGCCTAATTGCTTCTCCAGTGATTTCCAATATTTATAGAAGCTTTCAATGTCATGATC
>NZ_JBFRGC010000093.1:0-486 GCF_052115145.1 Paenibacillus sp. 2TAB26 | reverse complement strand
GAGTGCTTGTAAGCACAAATAGGTGCTTATTGAGCAACTTAACAGGCTGGTTACCTACGAAAGAATGCTGTAAGCGCATATGTGTTCTTACAGCGGTAAAAGAGGCGTTTCTGAGTGTCAGTTAGCACCAATAGGCGCTTATTGAGCAAATTTAATTGGCAGGTTACCTACGAAAGAATGCTGTAAGCGCATATGTGTTCTTACAGCGGTAAAAGAGGCGTTTCTGAGTGTTAGTAAGCACAAATAGGTGCTTATTGAGCAACTTAACAGGCTGGTTACCTACGAAAGAATGCTGTAAGCGCATATGTGTTCTTACAGSGGTAAAAGWGGCGTTTCAGAGTGCTTGTAAGCACAAATAGGTGCTTATTGAGCAACTTAACAGGCTGGTTACCTACGAAAGARTGCTGTAAGCGCATATGTGTTCTTACAGCGGTAAAAGAGGCGTTTCTGAGTGTCAGTTAGCACCAATAGGCGCTTATTGAGCAA
>NZ_JBFRGC010000092.1:0-489 GCF_052115145.1 Paenibacillus sp. 2TAB26 | reverse complement strand
CGGGGCGGTATCGTTGTTCGCCACGTCCTTCTTCGGCTCCTGGTGCCTAGGCATCCYCCGTGCGCTCTTACTAGCTTAACCAAATGCTCAGGTGATCGCTCACCTTCGCTTACGTAAAAACAACTAAAGGATGTTTCAGCAATTCTTTTCTTTCGTTATCCAGTTTTCAAGGTGCAAATTGATAAAAGTTGTTGGTGGAGCCAAGCGGGATCGAACCGCTGACCTCCTGCTTGCAAGGCAGGCGCTCTCCCAGCTGAGCTATGGCCCCATACAAATTCCATCAAAGCTGAACAAATGGTTTTCACGTCTTGCGCTCAAAGCGCCATATACCGATAACTTGTATCCGAACCTCATCGGGTTCGGGTATTTCCTTAGAAAGGAGGTGATCCAGCCGCACCTTCCGATACGGCTACCTTGTTACGACTTCACCCCAATCATCTACCCCACCTTCGACGGCTAGCTCCCTTGCGGGTTACCCCACCGGCTTCG
>NZ_JBFRGC010000091.1:0-493 GCF_052115145.1 Paenibacillus sp. 2TAB26 | reverse complement strand
AGGCTACACTAGTATATCTTTATTTATATTTGTTTTTATATACGCTGTAATTCAAATAGTTATAAATATTTTACTTATCTTTATTATGTGATATTTGTACTTAATTTGACAATTTGTGTGCAAATTTTGTGCAAATGAACTCCAATTAAAACCTATTACTCTAATGAAAGAAGCAACAATTTCTCTCTATCATGACACAAGAAGGGTATTGGATGATGGAAATTATCCTGTCAAACTGCGTGTTTATTTTGGTATTGCCAAACTCTTTGAGACGGGCTCATCTCTAAGTAAAGAAGAATTTGAGCGTGCTTATAATGAACCTAGACCTCGTGGGCGCTACAAAGAAATACAAGTGGAACTAAAAGCTATTGAATCAAGAGCAGCAGAAATCATCAAAAATCTCCCCTCCTTTTCATTCGATCGATTCAAACGGGAGCTTTACAGGAATAAAACTAGTGTAAACAACATCATTGATCACTATAATGATTATATC
>NZ_JBFRGC010000090.1:0-500 GCF_052115145.1 Paenibacillus sp. 2TAB26 | reverse complement strand
AAGTCGTTTTACTGAATCCGCATCTCGTGAAAAAAAACAAAGAAAATCGCGACAATACGCCTTCAAAGAGTGACCGGAAAGATGCACTCGTTATCGCCGACATGATCAAGAACGGTTACTACTCGGTAACACGTACGACTCCCGAAGCCTTCGAGGATCTACGTGTGCTTCTCTCTAACCGCGACTTCGTCGTCAAACGACTTGTTAGTGCCAAAAACCAGATACACCGCTGGGTTGACGTTGTTTTCCCTGAACTACGTCACGTATTCAAGGACATCACCTGTATCGGTTCCCTGGCAACGCTTCKCCTCTTTCCTACTCCAGCGGAGATCAGTAAGCTACAGACCCAGAACCTAATTCARGGATGGAAAACCATCATGAAACGGCACTGCGGTGCTAGAAAAGCAAAAGCACTCATCGAGATTGCCAACCATTCAGTAGGATCTCAGTCAGCTTCTCATTACTACAAGCTCCACTTGAAACAATTGCTCGCCGACCGA
>NZ_JBFRGC010000089.1:0-503 GCF_052115145.1 Paenibacillus sp. 2TAB26 | reverse complement strand
TTCCCATACCGAACACGACCGTTAAGCCCTTCAGCGCCGATGGTACTTAGACCGCAGGGTCTTGGGAGAGTAGGACGTCGCCAAGCAGGTGTTATATTCACACCTAAATATACGAACTATGAGAATTAAGGGCCTTTAGCTCAGCTGGTTAGAGCGCACCCCTGATAAGGGTGAGGTCGGTGGTTCGAGTCCACTAAGGCCCACCACTATAATTCCATAATTCAATACCTAACATGGGGCCATAGCTCAGCTGGGAGAGCGCCTGCCTTGCAAGCAGGAGGTCAGCGGTTCGATCCCGCTTGGCTCCACCAAAAAAACTTTTAAATTGCACCTTGAAAACTGGAYAACGAARGAAAAAGAATTGCTGAAACATCCTTTAGTTGTTTTTACGTAAGCGAAGGTGAGCGATCACCTGAGCATTTGGTTAAGCTAGTAAGAGCGCACGGAGGATGCCTAGGCACCAGGAGCCGAAGAAGGACGTGGCGAACAACGATACCGCCCCG
>NZ_JBFRGC010000088.1:0-507 GCF_052115145.1 Paenibacillus sp. 2TAB26 | reverse complement strand
GAAGCAGGAAGATCTGTTCCCCGCTCGATTCGAAGTATGCGCGAAGGTTGGGGAATCCCTGGATCCGCCAGAGGGGCGGGCCGTTGTCGTCAGCAGGGTGCGGAATGCCGGCGACCGTCGCGAGGTCCGCGCACACGCTTAGGAAAAGAACGACCAGCAGCACGGACCAGAGGATGCGACAACCACGTTCAATAGCGAACCACGACATCCATGTCCTTTCCATACTTTAGAAATGCATCAACGAATGAAGGCATGTCGGAGGTCAGGTCTATACAGCCTGCCGAGCCGGCGACCCAGCCACCATGGATCGAGAAATCGCTGCGTCCATGTGTCCGGGTGCCCGGGAGTGGGTCCAGCCATACCCGGCGCTTGCCCCAGGACATGACGCAGCCCGGCCAGGTTCCACTTCCCTTCACGATGCCGAAGGCGCGGATGATGCACCGTCGTCGATCGGACCAGGAGTAGTTTTCCCACCGCTGCAGGCGGTCTTGCCTTGCACTGTAGTGG
>NZ_JBFRGC010000087.1:0-534 GCF_052115145.1 Paenibacillus sp. 2TAB26 | reverse complement strand
ATGTCTAGTCATTCGTTTGGTGGCGATGGCGGAGGTGAACCACGCGTTCCCATACCGAACACGACCGTTAAGCCCTTCAGCGCCGATGGTACTTAGACCGCAGGGTCTTGGGAGAGTAGGACGTCGCCAAGCGGATTAAATCATACAAGTGAGTTACCAACTTTTAGTGGTTGATTGTAACAAGCGAATATGTTAATCTAACACTCCTGCTRCGAAAGCAGTATGGACAAAATTGCACCTTGAAAACTGGATAACGAAAGAAAAAGAATTGCTGAAACATCCTTTAGTTGTTTTTACGTAAGCGAGAGGTGTTCGAGATTGTTCCGACTTCTTTTCGTTTTGTTTCAACCATTTGATGTCTTAGGAGATCAGAGAAACAAAATGAAAACGGCGSACAAGCCGAATCACCACGAGCATTTGGTTAAGCTAGTAAGAGCGCACGGAGGATGCCTAGGCACCAGGAGCCGAAGAAGGACGTGGCGAACAACGATACCGCCCCGGGGAGCCGTAAGCAGGCATTGATCCGAGGATTTC
>NZ_JBFRGC010000086.1:0-550 GCF_052115145.1 Paenibacillus sp. 2TAB26 | reverse complement strand
GCGTTCAGGTGCGCTCATGGTGTCCTCCTGCGTCCCTGGGGCGCTCCGCCGGGGCGTGATACACCGGATGCGCCACCGGTGCCACGGCACGCAACGCGTATCGAAAGATCCATTCGCGATAGCCGCGCACCAGGAATCCGTCCGTGCGCGCCAGGTAGTCCCCGGCACGCCGACGATAGACCCAAGCAAGCGCAAACCATGGCACTGCTGGCAGATCGTGATGCACGAGGTGATAGTTGTTGTTCAGGAACAGGAGCCGCCACGCCCATCCGGCATCGTTGATCACGCTGCGCGCGCCAAACGGCGGATCCACACGATGCTCATGGAAGGAACGGATCGCGGCAAGCGACAGCGCCGGGTATCCCACGCCCGCCAGCACCAGCCACGCCGGCATCCCGCAGGAGGTATCGAGCCACACCAGCAGCACGCCTAGCGCCAGCAGATGGGCGATCCACGTCGGCACATCCTCCCAGTTGCCGTGGCGAACCCGGCCCACGGCATCGGCGCCAATCGAGGCAATGGCAAACGCCGGCTGGAGCAACACACGCCC
>NZ_JBFRGC010000085.1:0-550 GCF_052115145.1 Paenibacillus sp. 2TAB26 | reverse complement strand
CCGCCAAGCAGGCCGTCGGCCGGCGGGGCCTCGGCCATCGCCGGCGGCGCGCCCAGCAGTTCGGATTTCTCGACGGGCGGCGGCGGCGCCGGCTCGTTCAAGGCCGACGACGTGTCGGCCGGCTGCTTGGCGCCGCACCCTGCCAGCGCCAGCACGACAACGGCGGACGAGGCCAGGGCCGCCGTCCGGAACTTCATCTGCAACATCGGGTCCCCCGATCCCATGCTTCAAATCCTTCGCGGGCAAGGCTCGCGAAGTTACTCGTCCGCGAGGAAAACACGTCGTTGCGACGAAATCAAAACGGTTAATCGGGATTCACGAACCGATTTCCCCCTTCAGGCGAACTCGTGACGTTTCATAGAGCGCGATCGCCGCCGCGGCGGACACGTTCAGGCTCTCGAAGCCGCCCGGCATGGGGATTTTTCCCATCGCGTCGCAGTGCTCGGYCACCAGGCGGCGCACGCCTTCGCCTTCCGAACCCAGCACCAGCACGGTCGGACCGCCGTCCAGCACCTCCTCCAAGCTGGCCTCGGCCTCGCCGGCCAGGGCC
>NZ_JBFRGC010000084.1:0-569 GCF_052115145.1 Paenibacillus sp. 2TAB26 | reverse complement strand
AGCTTAACCTATCGTTCCGGTTGATTCGGCTTGTGCGCCGTTTTCATTTTGTTTCTCTGATCTCCTAAGACATCAAATGGTTGAAACAAAACGAAAAGAAGTCGCATCAATCACGAACAACCTTCACTAACAATTAAATCAATGTAGCTTAAAGGATGTTTCAGCAATTCTTTTTCTTTCGTTATCCAGTTTTCAATGTACAAGTATTCTTTTGGTGGAGCCAAGCGGGATCGAACCGCTGACCTCCTGCTTGCAAGGCAGGCGCTCTCCCAGCTGAGCTATGGCCCCAAATTTAATATGGGTACCGACTTCTCAGAGTCGATAATGGTGGGCCTTAGTGGACTCGAACCACCGACCTCACCCTTATCAGGGGTGCGCTCTAACCAGCTGAGCTAAAGGCCCATAGGTATTCCCTTTGGACTTCCTTTGAAAGATGATTAATCTTTCAAAACTGACAACGAGTAAGCGATAAACTGCCAAGTTTATCCGAACCTCATCGGGTCCGGGTATTTCCTTAGAAAGGAGGTGATCCAGCCGCACCTTCCGATACGGCTACCTTGTTACGACTT
>NZ_JBFRGC010000083.1:0-581 GCF_052115145.1 Paenibacillus sp. 2TAB26 | reverse complement strand
CGACAAAAACTTTGATGGAATCCAGATATTTAGAAGCTACTTTCTGATGGCTGATCAGGTCAAATATCCTATTGCGCACTGCGCTGTAGAGGTAGGAAGACAATGAAGTTCTGAAATTAAGTTCAGCCTTCTTTTGCCAAAGCGTCAAAAAAAGATCCTGAATGATGTCGTTAGCCTCTTCCTGATCATTGAGCAAACGAAATGCATGTTTGTAAAGCAAGCCTTTATATCTCTCAAATATTTCGGTATATGCATACTGATTCCCTTCCTTCAGCAGGTTAGCTAGCTCAGAATCATTAAATTCGCTATAATCAGTCATGAATTGGTCCCTGCCTATAAAGTTATTGAAATATTCAGGCAATTATATAGAACTAAATGAAATATATCAACAACCAGATGGTTTTGTCTCTCATTTTTTCAGCTACCCATCGGAAGCCAACAAAATAACCCTAAGATTTATATACATATACTTGTTGAGAGATTAGCTGTGTCCTCTCTTTCAAAAACAGCGTYAGCCCTTTATCGCTTGATTGCGGCACCAAGTTCCCTGTAACGCTTAAGCAATAAATGACGTGTAATTT
>NZ_JBFRGC010000082.1:0-584 GCF_052115145.1 Paenibacillus sp. 2TAB26 | reverse complement strand
ACGGGAATCGAACCCGCGACCCTCGCCTTGGCAAGGCGATGCTCTACCGCTGAGCCACTTCCGCATATAAATGGCTGGGGATTCAGGGATCGAACCTGAGAATGACGGAGTCAAAGTCCGTTGCCTTACCGCTTGGCTAATCCCCAACATATATTTTGTTACTCTTCTTGTAAAAGTGGCGGAGCTGACGGGATTCGAACCCGCGGTCTCCTGCGTGACAGGCAGGCATGTTGGGCCACTACACCACAGCTCCGTATGTAAGCTCGGATAAATCCGAAAGTGAAACCTTGGTTTGGTTGCGGGGGCAGGATTTGAACCTGCGGCCTTCGGGTTATGAGCCCGACGAGCTACCGGGCTGCTCCACCCCGCGTCATTTACTACTAAAGCTATTCATTTACAGAACGATCACTAATGCATGCATTAGCAAGTTGCGCCCTGAAAACTGGATACGAAAGATTAGGCTTGCTGAAGCCTTTATGCTGCTGTCTACCGGATGTATGGGTCACAGTAAACGTGTTTAGGATAAGCCCTCGACCGATTAGTATTCGTCAGCTACACACATTGCTGTGCTTCCACCCCGAACC
>NZ_JBFRGC010000081.1:0-589 GCF_052115145.1 Paenibacillus sp. 2TAB26 | reverse complement strand
CGGGCATTCTTAGAGAATCTTCAGGAATCACGTAAGCCCGGCCCCAAATCTAAAACATTAACCATACCTGAATTAGAAGAACGATTGGATAATATTGCAAGGAGCCGTGGTGAACAAGGGCTTAACGAATTCCGTGATCAGGCACGTCATATCAGCGAAGAATTGGGGATGCAAAAAGAATTCGAGAAGCTTAATAAATTAGTCGGTGCTATTCTGACCACGAAACCATCCAGTATTTTAAGATCTCCTCTAGCTATTGCAAGAGCGTTTGGTCATCCTTATGATCCTGTAAGGATCGCACTGTTTGAAAAGCTTTTTGTAGAGCTGCAACAACGGGAGTTTGTTAATCTACCCGAAAGAAATACAACTCAGCTGGCCTTTCGTAATTTTGCTTTTTTTGAAGCATACTTTTCTAATTTTATAGAGGGTACTAGATTCGAAATCGAAGAAGCGAAGCAAATCATAGAAACTAGCAGGCCTCTACCCTCCAGAGACGAAGATTCACATGACATTCTGGGGACTTACCATTTGGTTAATAACACCAAAGAAATGTCAATTACTCCTGATTCTCCCGACAGACTTATGGAAA
>NZ_JBFRGC010000080.1:0-591 GCF_052115145.1 Paenibacillus sp. 2TAB26 | reverse complement strand
TGTTTTTACGTAAGCGAAGGTGAGCGATCACCTGAGCATTTGGTTAAGCTAGTAAGAGCGCACGGAGGATGCCTAGGCACCAGGAGCCGAAGAAGGACGTGGCGAACAACGATACCGCCCCGGGGAGCCGTAAGCAGGCATTGATCCGAGGATTTCCGAATGGGGAAACCCAGCTRTCGTAATGGAYAGTTACTMYYAACTGAATACATAGGTTRGKWAGAGGCATACCAGGGGAACTGAAACATCTAAGTACCCTGAGGAAGAGAAAACAATAGTGATTCCGTCAGTAGCGGCGAGCGAACGCGGATTAGCCCAAACCAAGGAGCTTGCTTCTTGGGGTTGTAGGACGTCTCACAYGGAGTTACAAARGTGTTTGGTAGGCGAAGAGGTCTGGAAAGGCCCGCCAGAGCAGGTAAAAGCCCTGTAACCGAAAGCAAGCACCCTCCGAGACGGATCCTGAGTACGGCGGGACACGAGAAACCCCGTCGGAATCCGGCAGGACCATCTGCCAAGGCTAAATACTCCCTGGTGACCGATAGTGAAGCAGTACCGTGAGGGAAAGGTGAAAAGCACCGCGGAAGCGGAGTGAAA
>NZ_JBFRGC010000079.1:0-607 GCF_052115145.1 Paenibacillus sp. 2TAB26 | reverse complement strand
CCGTTATATAAATCGAGGATGCTCGATAGGTACATCATTTTTCCGCCGAATGGTAAATACGTAATATCCGTGACGAGTTTATGCATCGGTGCTTCAGCTTGAAATTGCCGCTTTAACAGGTACTCAGCTACATAAGCAGGCTGCCCTGTWTGCTTTCGTTTCTTTACTCTGACTCGACATTGAAGCTGCTCACATTGCATGATTCGTTGTACGCGCTTGTGATTAATCTTGTRCTTTTTTCGAAGCAGTGCAGTAATCTTTCGGTATCCGTAACGGAATTTATGCTCAGTGCAGAGTTCTCGAATCTCTTCAACCATGCTRTCCAATGGMCGAGTTTCGTTTTTTGYTCTCCATCGGTAATAGGTAGCACGTGGCACACCCAGCCATGMACAAGCTTTGGTGATCGTAACTTCCCCGTGAATCAACTCAACCAGTTCAACTATGATTTTTGGTGACAACTCCTTTCCATTTCCTTGTACTTTTTTAGCACATCTATTTGTTGCTTTAAGAACCGATTCTCCGCCTTTATTTGCTCCAGTTCCGAGGTAAACTCAGGTCCTTTACCRTAGCTGTATTGTTTGCCTACAGGTTGCTCCAAGCGGTTTAA
>NZ_JBFRGC010000078.1:0-711 GCF_052115145.1 Paenibacillus sp. 2TAB26 | reverse complement strand
TCCTCGGATCAATGCCTGCTTACGGCTCCCCGGGGCGGTATCGTTGTTCGCCACGTCCTTCTTCGGCTCCTGGTGCCTAGGCATCCTCCGTGCGCTCTTACTAGCTTAACCAAATGCTCGTGGTGATTCGGCTTGTCCGCCGTTTCATTTTGTTTCTCTGATCTCCTAAGACATCAAATGGTTGAAACAAAACGAAAAGAAGTCGAAACAATCTCGAACACCTCTCGCTTACGTAAAAACAACTAAAGGATGTTTCAGCAATTCTTTTTCTTTCGTTATCCAGTTTTCAAGGTGCAAATGTTTTGCGCTGAGTTCGCTTCAGAGTTAATCTTCAGCAAAGACAGTACATTATTTTATTGGTGGAGCCAAGCGGGATCGAACCGCTGACCTCCTGCTTGCAAGGCAGGCGCTCTCCCAGCTGAGCTATGGCCCCAAATGGGTACCGACTTCTCAGAGTCGATAATGGTGGGCCTTAGTGGACTCGAACCACCGACCTCACCCTTATCAGGGGTGCGCTCTAACCAGCTGAGCTAAAGGCCCTTGGGTATTCCCTTTGGTCTTCCTTTGAAAGATGATTAATCTTTCAAAACTGACAACGAGTAAGCGATAAACTGCCAAGTTTATCCGAACCTCATCGGGTCCGGGTATTTCCTTAGAAAGGAGGTGATCCAGCCGCACCTTCCGATACGGCTACCTTGTTACGACTTACTT
>NZ_JBFRGC010000077.1:0-774 GCF_052115145.1 Paenibacillus sp. 2TAB26 | reverse complement strand
CGAAGCCGGTGGGGTAACCCGCAAGGGAGCTAGCCGTCGAAGGTGGGGTAGATGATTGGGGTGAAGTCGTAACAAGGTAGCCGTATCGGAAGGTGCGGCTGGATCACCTCCTTTCTAAGGAAATACCCGRACCCGATGAGGTTCGGATAAACTTGGCAGTTTATCGCTTACTCGTTGTCAGTTTTGAAAGAGTAACCGCACCCCAAAAAGTGAAGATAAGCTTTGTAGCTTATACCGATTACTTTTCGGGGACCCCGGAAAACAACTTTCATAAGTCAAGTCATCCGTTTGGTGGCGATGGCGGAGGTGAACCACGCGTTCCCATACCGAACACGACCGTTAAGCCCTTCAGCGCCGATGGTACTTAGACCGCAGGGTCTTGGGAGAGTAGGACGTCGCCAAGCAGGTGTTATRTTTTACACCTAACAGCAACYGCAAGGTTGTCTGTGATTTACTTTGCACCTTGAAAACTGGATAACGAAAGAAAAGAATTGCTGAAACATCCTTTAGTTGTTTTTACGTAAGCGAGAGGTGTTTCGAATTGAAGACGGCTTTTGAAGACGTTATTTCTACCTCTAAAGAGGCTATTAATCAAAGAAATAAGGCTTCAACGACGGATCAATCGAAATCACCACGAGCATTTGGTTAAGCTAGTAAGAGCGCACGGAGGATGCCTAGGCACCAGGAGCCGAAGAAGGACGTGGCGAACAACGATACCGCCCCGGGGAGCCGTAAGCAGGCATTGATCCGAGGATTTCCGAATGGGGAAACCCA
>NZ_JBFRGC010000076.1:0-801 GCF_052115145.1 Paenibacillus sp. 2TAB26 | reverse complement strand
AAATGGGCCAGCGTGCCGGGTAAGCTCAGGCGCAGCTGCTCTGCAGCATCCGCCCATGGAATCTGCCATTGGAATGCCTCGGAAAAGCATTCCCACTCAGGGAGATCCTCCACATCCGGTTGGTCCATATGGGGTTGAATCCTGCTCCATGCTTGCATAAGCTGCCCGCTATAGCGCTGGAACTGCTCCTGGCTGACCAGACAAAACCATACTGGAGCGAGAAAATTATTCGTCTCGAAATCTGTATTCTCATAATCGACCGAATCTGTATCGGCGTTTGTAACGATCAGGAATGTCCGGTTTCCCATAAAAGATCCTTTCCTCCTACCTTTGTTTCACATCCAATAATGGAACCAAAAAGCGATTCTATAAGTTCGTCATTTTATGATGAAAATAAAGTGAGAAGGGCGCCCGCAATTAGAGTGCCCTTCTCTCGTTTGCAATGCAACTGCACCTATTGATCCGTTTGGATTGAGCGGAGTCAAGCTCAGGCAACTGCCGCCCGTTTAGTTTAATTAATAGGTCCCAATTTTGTTGCTATAACATATTTATCATTTACTTCGACTGCAATAACTTCATGAGGGTCTTTTCCTTTGACTTCAAATAGTGTACTCCCTGCTGGCACTTCGTTAGAGTCTCCATTTTTCTTTGGCATTGGGGTTGTTTTTCTTTCAATCTTACCAATCTCTTTGCCTACTTCTTCAATTGGAACCTCTTCTTTAGATAATCCATAAAGGGTGTTATTCCAAGCAACGGAAGCTGGATAGGTACTTGATGAGTTTGACCCATTATTATCACTAC
>NZ_JBFRGC010000075.1:0-914 GCF_052115145.1 Paenibacillus sp. 2TAB26 | reverse complement strand
TCCAGCTTAAAATGAAGTTGTAAGGTAGAGACTGGTGGATTTTTAGTAGAAATCATGAGCCCAACCTCATGAGATGAAAGCACTTTCGCTTGAATGATTTGCAGCCAGGGGATAAGATCCGGTAATGATTTATTCTCCGAAGGGCCGGTTTCYATGCCATCCACCCCAATTGGTGAATGCCCATCGAAATATTCAATCCTGAGCACAGCATAAGAGCGGGTACTGTTCCTCTTCAAGGCCATAGCCGCSTCCATCCGTTGGCGGGAGGTTTTTTTAGAACCGAAAATCACATTCCACAAAACGATTAACATTGAGGGGATGAGGAAGCCGAGCACCGCCAACCATCCACTGGAGGTCTTGACATAGACGGTAAGAAAGAGGGCTGCGGACARAATCGCAAGCAACCATATGTAGAGCTCCTGCCGCCATTTGGCCTGGCGCTTCCCAGATGTTGGAGGAGTGGACTGTGCTGGCTGAATTTCCGGAGCTTGCTCCGGCTGAGCTGCCGTACGTTCTCTCCATGGCAAATGCTCACCATTCAGCATATAGAAGTTATCGGCTGCTCCCTGCCAGACCTTCACCTGCGAGGGATGCGGCGACTGCCAGAGCGTAACGTATTCTTGAATGTCTTTCAGATAGAGGGCGGGATCGCCCGTRAACGAGAAATATTGTGAAAGCTCCAGATGAATAACGGCAGCAGAATGCCGCTGTACATGGGTCGACAAGGTTTCCAGCCACTCATGCACAGGTGCGGCAAGAGAAGGGAAATGGGCCAGCGTGCCGGGTAAGCTCAGGCGCAGCTGCTCTGCAGCATCCGCCCATGGAATCTGCCATTGGAATGCCTCGGAAAAGCATTCCCACTCAGGGAGATCCTCCACATCCGGTTGGTCCATATGGGGTTGAATCCTGCTCCA
>NZ_JBFRGC010000074.1:0-915 GCF_052115145.1 Paenibacillus sp. 2TAB26 | reverse complement strand
GGATGTTTAGTGCAATAACATAATGATGTGGTTTATTTCTGTTAATATTTATCTCAGAACAATTGTAAATCACATCTGAATTGTTCTATTTCAATCTCATCCGGTTAAGGGAGGTGTTGATGAACTAAGATTGGTGAAGCAGTGCCAAGTAAAGTATTCACTGGACACTGTATCAATGTTCTCCGCAGAAATTTTTCATTGAGAACAGCGCGCGTTAATTAGTAGCTCTGATAAGTAAATGTGACTTGTAATTCCCTGGTTGTTGAGCCAATGAAACTTCTCTTGACTGGGTATTTTTCCGAATTGTACTCATACTCATAACGCCTGTCACTGTTTGCTGTAGGGTTATTGTAATCAGTGTAACGTACCCGCATGACATTGTTCTTGCTTAGGCCTTGTGCCTGTTGATTTTTGCCAGGGTTACCTTTGTAGGGGTTTAATTCAATATCATAAAGGTACTCAGACAAATTCTGGATAACACCATTCATTGAATAGGTTTTAGTTGCGGTCAGATTTTCACCTAAGTAGGTGAAAATCTCGTAATACATTGAATTGTTCATGTTGGAAAATGTTGTCATCTTTGATAGCAAATTTCCGCTATACTCGAGGGTTCTCGAAAACGAAAGGGAGGGGGTGCCAATTTCGTCATATTCCATGTAATCCATCTTAACCAGACGATCGTTCGCATGAAAATAATTGATTCTTGCAATTCTTCTGGTGTCACTGCTGATGATTGAATATTCAAGTACTTTGCTTGCATAAAAATATTCCTGGATGATGTTAAGTCCAGTTGTCTCATCCTTGCTTACTTCTTTTTTTAGTAAACCATTATCATTGTAACTACTGGTCTCTAGGATGTAGTGGCCATTTGGATTTAATGTACGTGTGGTATGTAGTCTGGTTTTGGTACTGGGC
>NZ_JBFRGC010000073.1:0-1722 GCF_052115145.1 Paenibacillus sp. 2TAB26 | reverse complement strand
TTTAAGCGGATCGTCCATCCGTTTGTTTGCTGTTCCTATTTATCAGTCTTGCATCAAAAAAATAAACGGCACAGGGCTTTTCCCATGCCGTTTCAGATTCACTTTCTATTTACGATCTTGTCTCGGAGATTAACTTAATGACATTGGCCGCGTGGCAGCCCTTCGCGGTTACGCTAACGGGCAGCATTCCTATTATGAAGAAATACGAAGTTTGAGAAACAAAAAGACTCCTTGGTATGATGTATATGGGTCCCAGATGCTGGCCAGCGACCGGATCCAATACAAACCAAGGAGACTACAAGATGAATTCTACTCAAAATGAACGTATTATCTAAAAGAACAGGACATTACGTGCGCTGTGGTTAATCCGCTGCACGTGAAGAAAAGCAAAGAATTGGATGATAATTCACCAACCAAGAACGACATTAAAGATGCTAAGGTCATCGCACAGCTCGTCAAAGACGGAAGATACGCCGTACCTCATCTTCCCCAGGGCATYTATGCCGAACTAAGGGAAGCGATGAAAATCCGCGAACATCTGTCGACAGATCTGCGCGTGGTGCAAGGCCGCGTTCATAACTGGTTGGATCGGTACTTTCCAGAGTTCCTTACGGTGTTTAAGGATTGGGAATGCAAGTCAGCACGCCAAATGCTCAGTCTTTATTTGTTACCGCATGAGCTGGTTTYTGAATCTGAGGAAACCTTGCTGAGTCATCTTAGAAAGATTGCCAAACGAGGGCTTGGCATCGAACGTATGAGAAGCCTGAAAGCAGCAGCAAGCSGTTCTGTTGGTATACGAGAAGGGACGGCATTAGCAAAAYTCGAGCTAAGGTTGTTGTTAACACAGTATGAGCTGCTAGAGAGTAAGTTTGAAGAGCTTGAGGCAAGGCTGGATGAGCTCTTGGAGCAAATCCCTCATGTGAAGAAACTAATGGCTATTAAAGGGATTGGCCGTGACAGTATTGCTGGTTTTCTCGCTGAAGTTGGCGACATAGAGCGATACAGACATCCCAAACAGATTATTAAGCTCGCCGGCTTGAATCTTAAAGAAAATACGTCAGGTAAACACAAGGGACAAACAAAGATTACGAAGCGAGGTCGTAGGCGGCTACGAGCGCTRCTATTTCGCGTGATGATGCCACTGGTGGCTAAGAACYGGGCGTTTAAGGCCTTGCATCAGTATTACACGAAACGGCCAGATAATCCCTTGAAAAAGATGCAGTCGCTCATTGCGTTATGCAACAARCTAATTCGCGTTCTGTTTGGTGTCCTGAAAAAGGGGCATGAGTTTAGTGAAGAAAAGATGTTACAGGATATCCCCCAATTCACGGCAGTGTCATTAGCAGCTTAAATTCAATGTTTTCATAGAAGACGAACGTAGATAAGAGAGTTACAGACAATTGAAGCACGGATGAGTCGGAACAAAACTAACATACGGACGAAGATCCTGACGGGCAGCAATATCCGACCTCCACCTCATGGACAGGTTGAATGAAGGAATGTGGGAGCGTAGACTCTGTGAGACATGGGAGGGTTGACCTCCATGAGACGATGTGGAGATCCAAAGGTGCGACCATAAATCTTCCCAAAGTCCACTTTTTTAAACGAGTGGTCTGAGTGGAGAGGCTTTTTGTACATTCTTCGCCCCATATTTTACACTATCTACAATCTTGTTCCATTTAAAGGTTGTCTTGTACGAAAGGAAATCGTTCAAAACCTAAG
>NZ_JBFRGC010000072.1:0-1535 GCF_052115145.1 Paenibacillus sp. 2TAB26 | reverse complement strand
GCCGGGTATCGATTGGATCAACTCATACTCATGTAATTCTGCAGCCAGAGCATCTATGGACTGGTCGAGGTTTACTAGGTGCTCTTGGTACTATAGAAGCAGATTAATGATCGGCTCCAGCGAGATGAGATGGCTTGAAAAAGCAGTTTCCTTGAAAGGGTTTCGCTCCGCAGCAGTTGTTAATTTCAGCGCGCACCTCAAGCGCCCAAACAGAATTCGACCGTCCAGTCAGAGACTGGATCGTCACTGTGATATCATTCAGAGACTTAGTAAGCACCGCGGAAGAGGTAGGGTGAAGAGCCAGAAAACGAAGAGATACCTTCGAATACAGGTCTCTAAACACGCTACGGTATTCCGGAAAGACTTGATCAAGGACAGCTTGAAACTGCAGCTGGGCTTGCACATACATATCCGTTAGAGAATTAAACTGCCTTGTCAGATAGCGTAGATTCATCATAAATTATCCTCTTTTTTTGTACGGTTCTAATTCTTCCTTGTATAACAATTCCCCTAGATGATAGGCGTCCGCGATATCTGTTTTCACTTTGCGTAAGCTGGTTTTTTTGGCCTGATGTGAAATTAGCGGATTGATGAAAATATACAAATATTGATGTTCATCTAAAAACTGAATGACGGGGTTATGGTAGTGTCCAGTTGCTTCTAACACGACTGCTGGGCGTAGTCCAGTAATGCATTCGAGCTCCTGCACGAAATTCAAGAAAGACGCCAGTCCCTCAAGATTATGCTCAAACTGAAAGATCTTTCCGTGCGGTATTCCTCGGTTAGTGAATGCTTGTGCATGACTTTCTCCTTGTAAACATCCAGTCCGATTACAGGATTCATGTAACCACTCCTTGTTATATATTCGTCGGAAGCCCTCTTAACCTTCTTGTCGTCCACATTATCGCATGTGATTCGGGGTCATGCCCCAACTTGCCTAATCATGGTTTAACAAGTAGGGGGGGATGAACGGAATAGCTCTCGAGATCCAAGTCTCACGGGTAGAAACGTTCGATCCTCGGCTACCGCAATCTTACGACCATGCCAAAATGAGGTCGACCAGTAATTTCTGGTGACCTCATAATACGATCGGGCAGGATAGTTCAATCACTTCACGAATACTTCAGTTACGGAGAATTTGTGAAGTTCGGAATATGACGTTATAGGAAATCAACGCAAATCAGAATTAAAATACTTTTTAGGGGAGTTATTATGATTAACTTCTTAAAGCGACAAGTTCGAATCAATGATCCTGAAATAATCGATAAAGAGTTAATTTCTAATGAGCTTCAGACGGGGAGTCATGTAATAGTCCAATTCTCTGAAGCAAACTATAACGCACTTCTTTTAGATGAGCTTAATGAGCTATGCATTAAATATGATGATAGTTTCGCTATACGGTTTTTTGGTCATTACAACTCCACCTTTAATTGTAATGAACTTTTAAAGATTCCAAATGTCAAATCTCTGTATATTGATTGCTTACAGGATGCAGAGAACTTGGAAGCTATAACATCGTTGAAAGAGCTTAAGAT
>NZ_JBFRGC010000071.1:0-1547 GCF_052115145.1 Paenibacillus sp. 2TAB26 | reverse complement strand
GTAGTGATAATAATGGGTCAAACTCATCAAGTACCTATCCAGCTTCCGTTGCTTGGAATAACACCCTTTATGGATTATCTAAAGAAGAGGTTCCAATTGAAGAAGTAGGCAAAGAGATTGGTAAGATTGAAAGAAAAACAACCCCAATGACAAAGAAAAATGGAGACTCTAACGAAGTGCCAGCAGGGAGTACACTATTTGAAGTCAAAGGAAAAGACCCTCATGAAGTTATTGCAGTCGAAGTAAATGATAAATATGTTATAGCAACAAAATTGGGACCTATTAATTAAACTAACGGGTAACGATAGTTGAATGATACACATTGATGAGCAGGTGCTACGGTAGCCTGCTTTTTTCATTGAACTAACGGGCAGTATATTAACATAAAAATTATGGGAATCATCTATTAATGGCTTTTAAAACGCCACATAAAATTGAACGGGTCTATTACTAAATCTAGAATCAAAACAAAGATAAAGATTGATACAACGGCTGCAATATACTTTAATTTTGTTGTGTGAAGCTCGTGATAAATCTTGTGATTAAAGAAAACTAAAGGTAAGAGAAAAGCTGTAGTAAATATAAGTGTGAAAAAAATAAACAGAGGCAGCATATCTTCTTCCCCCCTCATATGAGCGGCAGCACCAGGATCGAGGGTACCCATAACTAACTTTATGTACTCGACATCTATGATGAACAACACATATAGGTACGGGAGAAGTAGAGACAATACTGAATTTAATATTAGAGTTAGCAAATAATACCCATATTTTTTCATGACTTATAGTTACACCTCCGTTGTTGAATTTCTCGAAGATTGAAACTGCCTAATTTAGTGCAGATGGTAGTATATCTAACTTCAACAATAAGCTATTCTTTTCCTTTTTTGAGAAGATGACACATGTTCCTTTTGAGCAAACGGAGATCTATAGTTGAACAAACAAAGAGCAGTTTGCTAGTTTGTTTCGGTAGCTGCTCCCCTTCTTTGTTAAGCTATTCTAGCTAATAGTTTGTCAATATTTAAAAATTAATGGATAAAGCCTATGATGTTATACTGAAAAAAGAGCATGCCAAATAACCATCCATAGGTGGATGGAGAAGCTTTCCTAAGCAGGATAGTGTTTCCTGCTTAGGTCAGACGAAATGCTTCTTTATGGGTGAGAATCGCGAAAATCCAGTGAATGAGCTTATTTACACAGGCAATAACAGCCACTTTAAACGGCTTGCCCTCGGCACGCTTTTTATCGTAAAAGGCTCGGAGTTTTTGGTTGCGTGAGCTGCGCAGGCCGCACCGTACGGCTAGATATAAGGTTGTTCGAAGTCTTCTGGAACCGCGTTTGGTAATCCTATTTCGGGTTGCTGTAAACTTGCCGGAAGCGAAGACGCTAGGGTCGACACCGGCAAATGCAACGAGCTTCTTTGCATGATCAAATCGATCGATCTCTCCGACTTCTGCTAGTATTGTTACAGCAATTCTGGTGCCAATGCCGGGTATCGATTGGATCAACTCATACTCATGTAATTCTGCAGCCAGAGCATCTATGGAC
>NZ_JBFRGC010000070.1:0-1670 GCF_052115145.1 Paenibacillus sp. 2TAB26 | reverse complement strand
AGTGAACTGCCCCCCGTCAAGTAGACATTACAAATAATAAAACCTGTTAAACGGCCTTAGTCCTAAACTCCATTGGACTGAGGCCGTTTAGTTTTGCCTGTAATCGTTCGTTATTGTAAAAGTGGATGTAGGCTTCAATGTCCCGTTCAAGCCCTTCAAAAGTTTGGTATGTGTGCAAATAATATTTTTCGCACTTCAGGGTTCCCCAGAAGGATTCTATGGGACTGTTATCGATGCATCTCCCTACGCGAGACATGCTGTGGGTTATTTTTTTCCCAAATACCTTTTTGAACCGTAGAGAAGTGTATTGAAAGCCTCGGTCACTATGCAACATGGGCTTGCTCTTTGATGCTGACTTCATCGCCCTTTTGACGGTTTGAAACACGAGGCTATTGTTGTTCGAGTGCCCGAATACGTGAGACACAACGGTGTTGTCGTGGAGGTCCAAGATGGCGCTTAAATACGCCTTTTGACCGTGACCATATTTGAATTCCGTTACATCGGTTACCCATTTTTCGTTCGGTTTTGTCGCGGTGAATTCGCGGTTTAGCAGGTTCTCAGCCACGTGCTGAGGCGTTGACGCTGCATATTTCTTTCGTTTTCTGCGGCGAATCACTGACTGAATGCCTTGTAGCCGCATGAGGCGCTGGATGCGCTTGTGGTTAATCTTCTGCTTCGTTTCTTTGCACAAGTGAAGCTTTAATCGACGGTACCCGTAGATACCGCCTACCTTCTCATGCAGCGAGAACATCGCTTTTGTGAGTTTTTGGTTTTCTAGTTCACGTACACTAGGCTTACGGTTCAGCCATTTGTAATAGCTTGACCGTGGAATCTCTGCAATTTCACACAGCGTCTTTATGCTGAACTGCCCGTCTTGCCGTACCGCTTGAATGGCAAGATAGATGTTTTCTTGACGTACTTGACTTAGCGTCGCCTTCTTTCGAGTTCCTCTAACTTTTTTAGGAATGCATTCTCTGCCCGTAGACGTTCAATTTCCGCCTCCATCTTCTTCATGGCAAGCTTCTGGTGGTCTGTGTCCGTTAACTCTTCTTCGGTTTTTTTACGTCCACGTCCATCCTGAAGCGCTTCTTGTCCTCCGTCTTGGTATTTCTTCACCCACTGGTACACCTGTTGGTAGGAGACCTGATGCTGCTCCGCTGTCTTACCGTAATCCTCGTCATGTGTCATACAATACTGAACAATCTCTAACCGTTCCTTCCAGGTCGTAGAACGTCCTTTCGTCATAGCCATTGCTCCCCCTTTATAGGTTTTTAAGCTGCTATGACTATTATACTTCTTCACCCAGTCCGATAGCTGTGTTCTACTCGCTATCTTGTATTTATCAATGATATCGTATTGGGATAATTCCCCCTTGATGTAATCCATCACCGCCTGTAGCTTAAGTTCTTCAGAGTAGCTACGGTTATTCGTTCGAATCTCCAATCCTTTTAAACCATAGACTTCGAATCGGCGTTGCCATTTCACCAAGGTTGTTTTTGATACCCCATATTTATATGCAGCGGCCATAAAGCCAAGCTCGCCACTTTCGATCTCTTTGATAATGGTAAGTTTCTCCGATGCGCAATATTCAACTTTAGACATGAAAATGCTCCCCTCACAGCAGCAGGTTTTTTATTATTTCACCTGTCTACTATTTGGGGAGCATATCA
>NZ_JBFRGC010000069.1:0-1671 GCF_052115145.1 Paenibacillus sp. 2TAB26 | reverse complement strand
TCTTCACACGATTCTTGTCATTAATATTTAGGTGATCCGCTATCTTTTGATACGACCATCCCTCTTCAACATGTAAGCGGATTGCCTCCACTTTCGTTGTATCTTCATAATGCTTAAACTTTTGCCCTTTAACCGCCACAAAAATRCACCCCCTAGAATTTCATCGGAATAACCTAGGGGTTTTTCCAATGTCTATTCTAAGGGGTGCACTTCACCTTCACTAAACTATTATTATGTTAGGATTAAACGATAAGATAATTCTTTTATACTTTGAGTATTTATGAAAAGCTATTCCACATTTCATAGAATTTTTATCTATCTTCAAATCAAAATATACTTCCTTTGTAGTATTACTCATCAAAACTATATTATCTACATTAACTAGAATATTCCTATCCAAATCTAAAAATTTATATCCACTAGTATTAAGCACAACAGACCAATATTTCAATGTCCCCATCATATAGTAATTCTCATAAGGAGTATGAACTAAAATCCTTTTTTTATTAGACTCGCTTTCCATGTAATTGACTATATCACAGGATATATTATATATTCCTGACTCCCCATAAGCATCTCGCGTGACTGTTAACTTATGCATATATTATAAGAGTACTATAAATTTTAAGGCGACCCAAGTGTTCTAATATAACTATGCTCGCTTTATTTAGAGAGAATCAAACTTATTTCTAATCTTAATATTATTTATAGCCAGGCAACTCTTCCCTACGTTAGTTAGTTTGACTTCAAAAATTTTTTCTTTTGATGCTTCATTTTGTTTATACACAAACCATTTTGTATCAATCTACAATGCCAACTAAGATTGATATTTGTCACCGCCTCTAGCGAGTTTACTAGATAAGAAAAAAATAACCATTAACTCTCCAAGTAACAACTATTAACCAAGATTTAATCATTGAAGTTTCGCTAAGACAAACTCCAATAAATATGAAAACTTGGAGGTATCCTGATGAGCCCCGACGAACTTCGAGCATTAGAGCGTTCAATTGATGAGATAACAGAAATTGCAAAAGGTTTTGGATTAGATTTCTATCAAATGCGCTATGAGATTTGTCCTGCAGAGATCATTTATACATTCGGTGCTTATGGTATGCCTACAAGATTTAGTCATTGGAGTTTTGGAAAAACTTTCCATAAAATGAAACTACAATATGACTTTGGCTTGAGTAAGATTTACGAGCTCGTTATTAACTCCAACCCTTGCTACGCCTTTCTTCTTGAAGGAAATTCTTTAATTCAAAATAAACTCATCGTCGCCCATGTGCTCGCTCACTGTGATTTTTTCAAAAATAACGCTCGCTTTGGTGTAACCAATCGCAATATGGTCGAGAGCATGTCTGCTACAGCGGATCGTATTCATCAATATGAAGTGGATCATGGCACGGAGGCGGTCGAGAAGTTTATCGATGCGATCCTTGCCATTCAAGAGCATGTCGATCCTACGCTCATCAAGCCTTATCAATTAGATAAGAAACGTTATATCGAGATGGTGCAAAAGGACAGCGAGCGCTCGGAGTGGAATATCCCTTCCTCCTCTTATGATGACTTGTGGAATCTGGACCCGGATCGCACAGCTGCCGCCGCATCAGCCGCTCAATCGCAGGCAGGCCGCTGACGCCAAACGTTTTCCGCCACGGCCAGAAAAAGATC
>NZ_JBFRGC010000068.1:0-2300 GCF_052115145.1 Paenibacillus sp. 2TAB26 | reverse complement strand
CCATAAATCTTCCCAAAGTCCACTTTTTTAAACGAGTGGTCTGAGTGGAGAGGCTTTTTGTACATTCTTCGCCCCATATTTTACACTATCTACAATCTTGTTCCATTTAAAGGTTGTCTTGTACGAAAGGAAATCGTTCAAAACCTAAGAAAACATGAGCATTTAAGAGAAAAATGATTCTCCATAGAGGGAGGTTAGTTAAAGAGGCGTTTTATTGAAATTATCCTTGAAGGAGAACGAAGATGAATAAATTTTGGAATTATAGAGTTTTAAAAAAGGATTGGGAAAATGGTTTGGTTTCATATGATGTATGTGAAGTTTATTATGAGAATGACATACCTACTTCATGGATTTGGGGTAAAAATGTACTTAGTGGTGAGAGTAAAGAAGATTTAGAATGGAGGCTAAATAATTCAATATTGAAAGCATTTGAAAAGCCAGTGCTTGAAATCATTGGTGATGATGAAGGGTTAGTTGAAGTAAAGGAATAGAGAAAGGCTGACGATTCTTCATGAACTAACGGGGAACTATAGTCGAATAACACACATTAATGAGCATGCGCTGCGGTGGCCTGCTCATTTTATTGAGCTAAAGGGCAGGATAGTTTAATCATATCGCGAATATTTTAAGTTTCTGAACTTAGTAAATTAGGTTTAATGGGGGCAATAAATATGAAGTACACATGTCCTTGCTGTGGTTATAATACTCTGGACTATGAGCCACCAGGCACCTATGACATCTGTGATATTTGTTTTTGGGAAGATGATGGTATTCAATATAACGACCACGATTATGAGGGGGGAGCAAATACTCAGTCATTAAGGCAATATCAAAAAGCTTTTTTACTAGGACGTGTTAATCGCAAGCCAACCGCTAACGATAAACGTGATGAGAAGTGGAAACCACTTCCTGAGAAGTAACATTCGTTTCACTGAAGGGCGATGAGAGCTAATTAAGCATAATAAAAAGGTGCTGGCGTCATGAACAAAGAGGAGTTTCTAGAGGAACTTGATGAAATTATAGAAGATAAGATGTTCATTGGAAATGATATCGATGACTTAGAAGAAGAAATTTCACATAACACATGGTCAATATCGATGAATCAACAGTTAGCTAGTGAGTTTACATTTGGGGAGATAAGAAACTTCTTTTGTAATGTAATTACTAATAGAGCTGAACAAATGACTAAAGCAGACTGTAATCATGGTATGCTTTTTTATGTATGGTTTGATTGGCAATCTGGAAGGTTACGCTTTAATCTTATTTCAAACATCCATAGCAAACTACCTTTTAAATGTGAAATTGAAACAGTGGAAAACATTGATTCGATAATAAATGAGTTTTTAAAATATCCGTATCATGATGGTATTCCTTTTGGGGAAGTGACAGATGAAGATGAGCAAACCGTGGAAAATACAAAAGTAAATTCACTTAATGTCTTTTTGTACGAATTGAGAAATTAGAGGAACAAGTTGTTAAGCTAACTGGGAACGATAGTTCAATGCCGAAGGGCTGCCTTGTGGCAGCTCTTCGCTCAACTAATTGGCAGGATAATTTAGTCTCCATATGGAATATGTTGTGTTGGGGGAGGGGTTAAATGATTATTCTTAGGCAAATGTCAGCAGCTTTTCTCATTCATGGCGATAAGTTGTTGATGATGGAGAAACCAAAAAACGCAAGTTTTGTTTCAGGTATGGTTGTACCAATTGGAGGGCACCTAGAGAAACATGAAATTAATAATCCGAGTGAAGCATGTTTGAGGGAAGTTGAGGAAGAAACTGGGCTGACAACCGACGACCTTACAGGATTGGAACTTAGATACATAATTTTACGGATTAAAGAAACAGAAATAAGAATTCAATATGTATATTTTTCAAATGCAAAGCACATAGCTGTACGCGAGAGTGAAGAAGGTAAGCTCTTATGGGTTGATATAGGCTTAGTTGATAAATTAAATGTAACTGCCACAACGAAATACATAATCGAGCATTATTCTAAGAATAAACATTCATCCGATGTTTATGTGGGTACGATGAAATCAGTTGAAAGTGAGCCCGAAATAACCTGGGCATTACTAGAAGATTGGGAAAATCTCAAGGTAGCATTAAGCTAACGGGTAACGATAGTTGAAGACTAAAAGGGCTGCCACGTGGCCAATGTCATTAAGTTAATCTCCGAGACAAGATCGTAAATAGAAAGTGAATCTGAAACGGCATGGGAAAAGCCCTGTGCCGTTTATTTTTTTGATGCAAGACTGATAAATAGGAACAGCAAACAAACGGATGGACGATCCGCTTAAA
>NZ_JBFRGC010000067.1:0-2559 GCF_052115145.1 Paenibacillus sp. 2TAB26 | reverse complement strand
GGATGTATGGGTCACAGTAAACGTGTTTAGGATAAGCCCTCGACCGATTAGTATTCGTCAGCTACACACATTGCTGTGCTTCCACCCCGAACCTATCAACCTCGTCGTCTTCAAGGGGTCTTACATACTGGGAAATCTCATCTTGAGGGGGGCTTCACGCTTAGATGCTTTCAGCGCTTATCCCGTCCGTACTTGGCTACCCAGCGGTGCTCCTGGCGGAACAACTGGTACACCAGCGGTACGTCCATCCCGGTCCTCTCGTACTAAGGACAGCTCCTCTCAAATTTCCTGCGCCCGCGACAGATAGGGACCGAACTGTCTCACGACGTTCTGAACCCAGCTCGCGTACCGCTTTAATGGGCGAACAGCCCAACCCTTGGGACCTACTTCAGCCCCAGGATGCGATGAGCCGACATCGAGGTGCCAAACCTCCCCGTCGATGTGGACTCTTGGGGGAGATAAGCCTGTTATCCCCAGGGTAGCTTTTATCCGTTGAGCGATGGCCCTTCCATTCGGTACCACCGGATCACTAAGCCCGACTTTCGTCCCTGCTCGACTTGTAGGTCTCGCAGTCAAGCTCCCTTATGCCTTTGCACTCTTCGAATGATTTCCAACCATTCTGAGGGAACCTTTGGGCGCCTCCGTTACATTTTAGGAGGCGACCGCCCCAGTCAAACTGTCCACCTGACACGGTCCCCGAACCGGTTTCACGGTTCTAGGTTAGAACTCCGATACGATCAGGGTGGTATCCCAACGTTGCCTCCACACAAGCTGGCGCTCATGCTTCWWAGGCTCCCACCTATCCTGTACAGATCGTACCAAAGTTCAATATCAAGTTACAGTAAAGCTCCATGGGGTCTTTCCGTCTTGTCGCGGGTAACCTGCATCTTCACAGGTATTAAAATTTCACCGGATCTCTCGTTGAGACAGCGCCCAAGTCGTTACGCCATTCGTGCGGGTCAGAATTTACCTGACAAGGAATTTCGCTACCTTAGGACCGTTATAGTTACGGCCGCCGTTTACTGGGGCTTCGGTTCACAGCTTCGGRTTRCYCCTAACCGCTCCCCTTAACCTTCCAGCACCGGGCAGGCGTCAGCCCGTATACTTCGCCTTACGGCTTCGCACAGACCTGTGTTTTTGCTAAACAGTCGCTTGGGCCTTTTCACTGCGGCCCCCTCGGGCTATTMACCCTACCGAGGCACCCCTTCTCCCGAAGTTACGGGGTCATTTTGCCGAGTTCCTTAACGAGAGTTCTTCCGCGCGCCTTAGCATGCTCTGCTCGCCTACCTGTGTCGGTTTGCGGTACGGGCACCTAGATCTCACTAGAGGCTTTTCTTGACAGCCGGAGTACATGACCTTCGCTACTGCAATTTTCGCTCCCCATCACAGCCCAGCCTTMATGATCGACGGATTTGCCTATCGATCAGCCTCACTGCTTGGACGGACTATTCCATCAGTCCGCGTCACTGCCCTTCTGTGTCACCCCATTGCTCAAACRATCTTCGGTGGTACAGGAATTTCAACCTGTTGTCCATCCACTACGCCTTTCGGCCTCGCGTTAGGTCCCGACTTACCCTGAGAGGACGAGCCTTCCTCAGGAACCCTTAGGCTTTCGGCGGACAAGATTCTCACTTGTCTTTTCGTTACTCATACCGGCATTCTCACTTGAATACAGTCCACCAGTCCTCACGGTCCAACTTCAATCCGTATTCAACGCTCCCCTACCCAAGTACCTAATGGYACATGTCATAGCTTCGGTGGTGTGTTTAGCCCCGTTACATTTTCGGCGCAGAGTCACTCGACCAGTGAGCTATTACGCACTCTTTAAATGATGGCTGCTTCTAAGCCAACATCCTGGTTGTCTTTGCAACTCCACATCCTTTCCCACTTAACACACACTTGGGGACCTTAGCTGATGATCTGGGCTGTTTCCCTCTTGACAATGGATCTTAGCACTCACTGTCTGACTCCCGAGTAGCACGTCTATGGCATTCGGAGTTTGACTGGACTTGGTAACCCTTGGCGGGCCCCGCACCCAATCAGTGCTCTACCTCCACGACGCTCATTCCTCGAGGCTAGCCCTAAAGCTATTTCGGGGAGAACCAGCTATCTCCGAGTTCGATTGGAATTTCTCCGCTACCCCCACCTCATCCCCGCATTTTTCAACATGCGTGGGTTCGGGCCTCCAGTGCGTGTTACCGCACCTTCACCCTGGACAGGGGTAGATCACACGGTTTCGGGTCTACGACCACGTACTTATTCGCCCTATTCAGACTCGCTTTCGCTACGGCTCCGTCTTCCCGACTTAACCTTGCACGTGATCGTAACTCGCCGGTTCATTCTACAAAAGGCACGCCATCACCCATTTAACGGGCTCTGACTTTTTGTAAGCGCACGGTTTCAGGTTCTTTTTCACTCCGCTTCCGCGGTGCTTTTCACCTTTCCCTCACGGTACTGCTTCACTATCGGTCACCAGGGAGTATTTAGCCTTGGCAGATGGTCCTGCCGGATTCCGACGGGGTTTCTCGTGTCCCGCCGTACTCAGGATCCGTCTCGGAG
>NZ_JBFRGC010000066.1:0-2752 GCF_052115145.1 Paenibacillus sp. 2TAB26 | reverse complement strand
GTGTTTTGCCCGATGCAACCAGCGTAGACAGCTTCTGATTGTATTCAGCAGGCGGCACGCTTGTGTACTCTACCTTTACGTTCGGATATTTCGTTTCGTATGATTTGATCAGCTTGGCGAATATATCTTTCTCCTGCGGACTGCCATGACCCATAAACGAAATCTTTACTTTTTCTTGCGGTGCGTTTGTTGCTGCATCGCCTTTATTCCCCGTATTTCCATTTGCAGCAGAGCTGTTGCCATTTCCACCTGATGAACAAGCCGATAGCAGCATTCCAAAGCATAATAGCATTACAAGTCCAAGCTTCGTGGATAATTTGCTCTTCATTGCGGTTGTCGCCCCCTATGTTGTGTGAATACTTATTGCGCTCTGTAAGCGCTTAATCCAATGAATTCATTATAAATTATATTGTTATATGTTTATATACTGAATATAATATAAAAATACCATGCGCTAAAAATCAGCACACGGTATTTTTATGTTCTATTAATTACATTTTGCAAAATTTTACAGGTACAACAATACGCTGCGGCTCGTACTCCCCTTGTAGCTGCGCATGAAGCAATTCAACGGTAACCTTGCAAATCTCGTCTTCATTTTGCTGCAAATACGATACATCCTGAAAATCAGGCCGGTCAAAACAAACGAGCTCGAGATCGTCAGGCACTAACTTCTTCAGCCTCTTCGCTGCGTAATAAGTATAGTTGGTCAACTCTACATTGACAACGAATGCTGCTGAAACCTCAGGGCGCTCACTCATAAAAGTTTCAATAATGTGCTGCGCATTGCCGCTCGATATATCCTCAATTTTGAGAATACACCACAAATCCTTGTTAATCGGAAGTTTTTTTGCTAAATATGCTTTTTCGAATCCGATCACTCTTTCTTCGGTCGCTGTATTCGTAATTTCAGGCGTGATAAGGGCAATATGCTCATGGCCGCTGTCGAGCAAATGAGTGATAGCCTGTTCCGTCCCATTCACATTATCCGAGCTGACGCTGTACGTGCGAATCTCTTTCAAAAAACGATCAATTAGCACATGCGGAAATTTATCGAGCGACAAGCGTAAAATACTATCGTTGTATCGCTCCTCCTCCGTCGGAAATACAATTAATCCGCGTACACTTGCAGCGACCATCGATTCAATAGCTGCGCTTTCTTCAAGCTGCGATTCTCTCGTAATCCGTACCTGTAGGTTGTAGCCGCTGGCTGTTACGTACTTTTCGATTGAGTCCAGTATTTTCTGATCCACCTTCGTCTTCATGCACGGTAAAATAAGTCCGATGACGTCCCGCACATGGCTTGAAACATCTAAATCCTCAGCCGTCTCGCCATCCTGTCTTACAAACGTTCCTTTTCCTTGTACTCGAACGAGTACGCCTTCATCCGCTAAACCAATCAACGCGTTTTTACTCGTGATTTGGCTTACTCTATATTTGTCCGCAAGCTCCTTCTCGGAAGGGACACGATCTCCAGGACGCAATTTCCCAGCTTTGATTTGCCCTAAAATATCGACTTGAATTTGCTTATACAAAGGGAAATTTTTCATAACGACGTCCTCTCATTATATTAATATATTAATTATACTAAATTAATTTTATTTTGTCTGCAATGGAATAATTGATGATCTTTTATAAAGATGAGCGAGATCTCCTAGGAGATACAAGAAGGCATAAACTTAAACCCCAGTCATCTCAGTGAAAATTGCTCTACGTTATCTAGGAGGGCTATTCCTTTCAGATTCAATTATTGGTCTCGTCGGCTGTGTATAATATCTTCAAATCGTTTCTTTAACGAACGGTATGATGCTTATTATGTAGAAAACTGCTTTTATTTCATTTTAACGAACCTCAATAACGTTATATCTTGATTTAGAGGGTGCCATGAGCTGCTTTTCTCGAAATAAAGATTATAGAGTTCGTTACGATTTTAATCCATAATAAATGGTTTAAATAAGACCTACTGGGTTCGTAAACTATATGTATGATACGTGGAAGGACATCGTTCTCCCTAAGCTTCATCAAAAAAAACAGGGCTGTTCCAAAAGTAGAATAATCTACTTTAGAAACAACCCCTTAACCTCACTATTGCATAATCCTATTATTTATTGCCCTTATCATACAACTCTTGAAGCTTCGGCTGCAATTCCTTCGCCCAATCCGCAGCAGTCATCTTACCGTCCCACACTTTGCCGGCCTCTTGCCACATCGTATCGATCCACTTCGTATCCTTCGAACCGAAATCAATTGGCGGATGACCGTAATCTTCAATAATATCAAGGAAAACCTGACGATTTGCTGGTGCTTTGTCATAAGCTACAAACTCGCCTTTTGCCATATCAATCAAGTTTGGCACCGCTTGCCCAAGCTCGTAGTTTTGCTTTTGTCCTTCTTTATCCAGCGCAAGGAATGCTGCTAAGTTAAACGCTTCTTGTGCATGCTTCGATTTGCTGGATACTGAGTAACCCATTGAGCCAACCCATGTTCCTGCTTTGCCTGTCTCCGGATTCACCGGCCATGCCGCAATATCCCATTCAAACGGCAAATCCCAAAATCCCGGTTGATCCCATGGTCCCATTGGGAACATGCCTACTTTGCCGGCTACAAATCGCGAGTACGAATTCATCGCTTTCTCATCCTCCGGCGACGGCGATACATTGTGCTTGATGCGCAGATCTGCTACCCATTGCATTGCTTTTGCGAATTCCGGTGTATCAATCGTTACTTTGCCTGTTGTATAGTCGATGAAGTC
>NZ_JBFRGC010000065.1:0-3405 GCF_052115145.1 Paenibacillus sp. 2TAB26 | reverse complement strand
TATCCAGTTTTCAATGTGCAAAACGCACAATGAAGCAAGACTCCCACTCGCAGTGGGTTTTAGTGTTTCCATGGAGGATTAGCTCAGCTGGGAGAGCATCTGCCTTACAAGCAGAGGGTCGGCGGTTCGATCCCGTCATCCTCCACCATAGTATGAGTCATTAGCTCAGTTGGTAGAGCACCTGACTTTTAATCAGGGTGTCGTAGGTTCGAATCCTACATGACTCACCATTTTTTAATCTCGGATGCGCGCGTATGGCGGAATTGGCAGACGCACTAGACTTAGGATCTAGCGGGCAACCGTGGGGGTTCAAGTCCCTCTACGCGCATCATAGTACGACAAAAGAAGTCTTGCTTAGCAAGGCTTTTTTTGTTGTTCAAAAGTAGGAAATGATATTCAAATGAGATGCTTTTGAGCTATTTTTTTGTCAAAGGAGTTAGCCTCGTGTACAATAAAAACAGCTAAGGGAGGACATATATGAATTTTTCCGTCACCTTTTTTACAAATATAAGCATTCTCATCACTTGTGCTTACCTTTTTAACCTCCTATATAAGAATTTTCTAAACCGAGCTTCCTCCAATGTGAAAAATAGTTTGTTGATTGTCACTTTTATTTTATCCGGCTGGCTGACGATGATGGTTGGTGTAGAATTAGGTAAGGGGCCCTTATTCGATTTGCGCGGCGTACCTATTATTTTTGCAACATTAGTGTTCCGAGATCCGCGCCATGTTTTTATTATTGGACTTGGTATCTCTGCTTCAAGATTTTTTGTCAATGGAATAACACCAAGCTCACTAACGGGATCAATTAATATCGCTATTATGGGACTCGTCGCTGCGGGGCTCGTCATGCTTTACGAACGACGCCAGTTATGGGGCTATCGTAAGAAGGCAACGATTTCTTTGCTCACCATCAATATTGTACAGGTAACTGGTATCGCGATCTTTGGCGCTCTGTCTCGTGAGTTGTACTTGAAGCAGATTATGCCTTTTACGCTGCCTCTTTCTATTTTGCTTGGTGCCTTATTCTTATTTATTATTAATGATTTTTATAAGGAACAGCTCCAAGCGGACGAGCTGCGCGACAATAACTTGCTTCTAATGGAGCAAACGAAGGAGCTTGAAGACAAAGCGATACAAATCATGAAGTCATCCAAATACAAGTCGGACTTCCTCTCTAATATGTCTCATGAGCTTCGGACACCTCTTAATAGTATCATTGTCCTCTCAGAGCTCATTCGTGAGAATACGGCCAGCCAGGAACACAATGAGAATTTTGAGTATGCAGATATGATAAACAGCTCTAGTAACGAATTGCTGCGAATCATTAATGACATCCTTGACTTATCCAAGATGGAAGCAGGGAAAATGGATATCAACTGGGGAGAAGTGTCCGTCGAGGATGTTACGCAGCTGGTATACCATGAATTTGCCCATTTTGCTGAAAAGAAGCAGCTAAGCTTCGAAGTTTTAATAGATGAAGAGGCTCCTCAAATGCTAGTATCAGATGGGCAAAAGCTGAGCCAAATTATTCGCAATCTATTAAACAATGCTATTAAGTTTACGGATAAGGGCGATGTCGCTTTGCACGTATACAAGGATAAGCTTACTGACTGCATTGTATTTGTTGTAAAGGACACCGGTATTGGGATAGATGAGGACAACCAGCAGCGAGTCTTTGATACATTTTCACAAGAGGACAGCACGATTCAGCGGAAATATGAAGGAACTGGATTAGGGCTTTCTATTTGCATACAGCTTACCAATCTACTTGGCGGCAAACTTGCGCTTAAAAGCACAAAGGGAGTTGGAAGTGAGTTTGCACTAAGTGTGCCGTTATATCCTACAATGAAATAGAATAGCATCTTCGATTGGAGCTGCAAATCGCCTCCGACTAGGTCGGAGAGTGAATTTCTGCATACAGATATGAGCTGTTAGATTCGACTAACAGCAAGGAAGGTGTAGTTAGGCAAATGCCTTCCTACACCTTTCTTTATGGATTTAGCGAGGTATCCATATTTGTATAAATAAGAATGGCATCTCTTAGAAATACAGCAGCACCGGGCTGGTTTTTATCATAATAGGCTGTAAACCTTTCATCATCTACATACATTTGAGCAACACCCGCATGTGCTTCTTTGGTATAGCTGCCCCAATAAAAACTTAGCCATTGTCGATGGAGATCGGCTGCTTTCTGTGCTAACTGACCAGCGGGATCACCAGTTGCAAAAGCTTCCTCAAGCACGCTTATGACCTCGGCCCCTAACTTTTCGATTTCAGTGTGCTGTTCTTTAGTCATGTTTTTGATTATTTGGTTAGAGAGATCCACCTGCTCGTTTCCGTACTTTTCTCTAATCTCTTTACCAAAGCTCTTCTCGTTCTCATTAATGAGCTGTTGCTTAAAACCTTCGAATTTCTCTTTATTCTCCATTATTATTCTCCCTTCTTTTTGAGCTAATGTTTTGTCGACATTAGCGATAAGCTGATCTAGCTGAACTCTTTTCTCTAAAAGCTTTTGTCGATGCTGCAGCAGTGCCTTCTCACCGTCAAAGGAAGGTGATGTCACGATGGCCTTGATTTCCTCTAATCCGATTCCAAGCTCTTTGTAAAATAGAATCTGCTGCAGCCGATCAACCTCCGCTTGCCCATAAATGCGATAGCCTGAAGAATTCAACCGTGCAGGTTTAAGCATGTCGATCTCATCATAATAACGCAGCGCACGTGTACTAATTCCAGCTAATCGACCTAGCTTTTGTATGGTATATTCCATGTGTTCACCTCCTGACAACATCATCGTACACCTTCACGCAACGTGAAGGTCAACTGTTTTTTTATAACGCAAGAGCAATAGTAAAGGATTTAACCAGTGTGGAATTGGAGGATGAACTAATGTCTTTCATGTAATTATTCTGTTTATTGAAGTAAGTAAACTCTATTCACAATTAACGAGGAATTGTTGTATAGCCGAGAATGCTATTGTTGAAAATAATGTTATCCAGCGATGGAGAGCGATATAGCATTATAAAATGGATGGAAAGCAGTTATGATTGAGAATGTTAAAGAGTTGTTCATTTGCGCTGTAAACGATATCCATTTATAATTAATGTTATTCTTCTTCTTTAAAGATGGAATCATGTATTTACATGCTTTATTGTAGTAAACATAGGCATTACAGCTGTATAGAAAGGGTTTTACATATGTAAATAAAGATTATTATAAATTAATTTCAAAAAAGACTTGCATTAATGGGTGAATGCATGGTATATTCTATTTCTGGCCGAGAGACACACGCGGACAGCAAGCAAAACAAGCATGACAAACGAAAGAATAGATTGCTCTTTGAAAACTGAACAACGAGTAATAACTGCCCTTACGATTCTAACGAATCGTGAGAAAAGCGATAAA
>NZ_JBFRGC010000064.1:0-4287 GCF_052115145.1 Paenibacillus sp. 2TAB26 | reverse complement strand
CACTAGACTTAGGATCTAGCGGGCAACCGTGGGGGTTCAAGTCCCTCTACGCGCATCATAGTACGACAAAAGAAGTCTTGCTTAGCAAGGCTTTTTTTGTTGTTTAAAAGTAGGAAATGACACTCATATGAGATGCTTTTGAGTAGTTTTTATCAAATTGGTAATCCCATATTGGTAAAACGTAATAAGGCTTCAGTTGTTATTACTCCGATCTCGTAAAAAATTCCTCTACGCCTCCCCAAGCTTTTTAACCCTCTGCAGACAAGTATTATCATTCTAATATCTGGAATCTAATAAGAGACGAAGGTACGGGATGTTAAGAGCAAAATAAACACGCCTTAAAAAAGAAGAAGACTGCTCTATAATTGTACTGTGATTCGACTGCAAGTGAACTCATTGAAAAGGCGAACGCTTAGACAGCTGTTGGTCTAGGCATTACTAATATTTCAGATCGTAATGTTGCGGAAATTCATTCAATAATCTAGGGTAGATGTTCGAATGAATGCAAGTAGCTTTTTTTGACTATAACACTATATAAAAAGTGCTAGTCTCGGCGCCTCTGGCGCACACACGACCGACTGGACATCGGTGCGTTTACATTAGTGATGTTTGTTCTTCAAGAGAACTCCTTCCATTATGACTGCACGTCTACCTGCGATAGGAGATGCTTTCTAACGTGGGTTTTACGGTGTTATGCCAATCTAGATACCCCGATCGTTCAATCCAATTCATGTATCTACGATACATCAAGCGGGGTGTCCCTGAAAATTAGTAATAAAAAATCTGTGATATAATATTAAGCAGCAATGCGAAATGGATTAACGGGCGGGGATATATATGAAATTGGAGCGATTGATCTCCATAATCTACAAGCTCCTGAATAACGAAGTTGTGTCTGCTTCTATGCTGGCTGAAGAGTATCAAGTTTCCCAAAGAACTATTTATCGGGATATCGATGTGATCTGCGCTGCGGGCTTCCCTGTTATATCGTATCAGGGAATGAATGGCGGATACGGCATAATGGACGGATACAAAATGGATAAAAGCTTGCTCGGTTCTTACGATGTGGATTCCCTGATCACCGTGCTCAGCAGCCTCTCCAGCGTGTTTAAAGATGAGCGTGCTCAGGGTACCATTGAAAGACTACAAACAATTGGACCCGAGCAGCAGATCCCCACTGTATCTGTCGACTTAGAAACCCGCCGGTCAGGGCCGGACGCGCTTCAACATTTACGTACGGGCATTACGGAGCGAAAAATCGTCCGTTTTGATTATATTAATGCTAATAATGATCGTACTTCCCGTGATATGGAACCCATACAGCTTCATTTCAAATATGGCAATTGGTACGTTTATGGCTTTTGTCGAACGCGTTGTGACTATCGGGAGTTCCGACTATCACGGATAATGAACTTAGTATTGACGCAGGAAGACTTTCAGCAGCACCACTTAGTGTCGAAAGAGCTTACTTTCACAAACAAGGAATGGTGCGATCTTTTGAAAGATGTTGTGATTCAAGTGGGACCGGAGGCTTTGGCGATAGCTATGGATCAGTTTCACCAAGCGGATATGCAATTTCATGCCGATGGAAATGCAACGATACGAATTCCAGTTTATAAACCACTAGAAGCAAGATGGCTATGGTCCATTCTTCTGAGCTTTGGCAGTGGCGCCGAAGTACTCGAACCTCATGCACTACGAGGGATTTTAAAAGAACAGCTTCAAAATACACTCAAACTTTATGAAGAAGTATGACAGTCTGTTGTCATACTTCTTTTATTATTATAACTACAGAACCAAAATCAATTTATTAGAAATCAAAAGGAGACTTTACGAATGTCCAATTATCCAGTAGAAATGTTTCAATACCACACATGGGCCAACCAAACGATCATGGGGAGAATCAAGGAACTCCCTGCCTCTGTGCTAAGTCAAGAAGTAAACAGCTCATTTGCTACCCTTGCCCATGCCCTTAGTCATATCTATGCAGTGGATACGATGTGGTATAAGGTTTTAACAGGCACTGGTATGCGAGAGGCATTTCAAGAATGTATGTCGCTAAATGTGAGTATCCTGCATTCTGTAGATGAATACGCCAACAACTTCGCACAGTTATCGGAACAATACAGAGAATGGTTCCAAAGCGAAGCTGATTTGGAGCAAACCGTTTTGCTTGATAACCCATTTGCCGGAATTCGCCAAACACGCTTATCGGAAATTGTACTGCAAGTGGCCAATCATGGGACCTATCACAGAGGCAATATTTCAACAATGTTGCGCCAACTAGGCCACGCATCCGTCATGAACGACTATGCATTTTTTTGGTATCAGGAAGCTGCGGAATCCGTTTAAACACTAGCGCATCGTTTTGAAAATTTGGTGAGTGCAATGGATATTGTTTTGAGTTAAATCAAATTATACTAAAAAGGTCGATACTTCTAAAAATAGGGGAGTCGACCTTTTTACTTCGATTTAATAGAAGAAATAAGTCACCATTGCTAGTTGAGATAAGTATCATTTTACCCTTTTGCTGATAGCATCAAGTTCGACTTAGGTCATACGTTGTATAATGGATTTAATTTCACACTATAATTAGAAGGAGCTTGAGTTTTATCTATGGAAATTGAAAATCTAATTACAGTAAAATCGAGAGAAGATTTGAGGATTTGGCTACAGGAAAATGGAAATATTAAAAAGTCTTGCTGGGTAGTAGTTAGCATGACGCCAAACCCAGATAAGTTGCTGTATTTGGACGCGGTCGAAGAATCTTTGTGCTTTGGATGGATTGATGGAGTGAAAAAGAAAATAGCCGAAACTCAAATGGCGCAGAGACTATCACCTAGAAGCAAAAAAAGTTCATGGACTGAATTGAATAAAGAACGTGTCCGCCGCCTTGAAAAGTTGGGGTTAATGAGAGATGAAGGAAGAAAGGTACTTCCCGATATGGATTACGATTCTTTTAAAATAGATAAGGTTATAGAGCAAAGGCTCAAAGAGGAGAGACAGACATTTGAGAATTTTTCGGCATTTCCAGCTCTTTATAAAAGAGTTCGGATCGACACGATACAAAGTAATAAAAACCAGCCGGAATTATATAATAGTAGATTAGACAAATTCATTGCAAACACTAAGGAAAATAAAATATACGGTCAATGGCATGACAATCGACGCCTCCTAGATTATTAAGATACAATATTTTGTAGCGAGAAATTGTTTTTTGTGGGTGATATAAGTACGCCGAAATAGGCTATTTGTAATTAGTGGTTGTAGTCTTCTACTATACTAATTTTGATTTGTTTCAAATTAAAAACCCATCCTTTCATAGGCGTGATAGGATCATTTTAGTTCCTACACATACGAATAGGTCGGGGAGGTGCTTATGCTGGACGGTTCAGCTGCTATTGTGAATGTTGAATACGGATGGTCTTGGCCTAGAATAGAATGAACATTCGTGGAGGATGTAAAGCAAGAATTAATTCTGATTGTAAATAACGAACAGGTTACGTAGGTGATCTTAATAGATAAAGAAGAATTACTAATGGCTTTTTAAAGTTAAGGACTTTGCACAGTTATAATTCATTTTAAAAAGCAATCGTATTTAAGAATCAAGATGCTATTCCCCTGTAAATGAGTATCAGAAGCAAGTCACGGAATTCATACAAACCTGTACAGGGATAGATAAGAAGTGATGCAGCTTTGTGTCTTCTAGGATTAAATAGATTGATGTAAGGCAGAATCAGATATCAAGCAGAAAACGATGAAATATATGAGCTGATTTGAATTCCATTTGTTAATTACACATAGTTAACTAGGCTAACATTGAGCTCGAAAATAAATAACTAATAATATGTTTGTTCATTTATATTAACGAAATTAAATATTAAAACGCTTAAATGTAGTGTTTTACAGGCATTATAGACGTATTAAATGGCATTTATATAGTGAAATCATAAATATAATAAATTAATTTAAAAAAAGACTTGCAATCATATATGCATGCATGGTATATTCTAATTCCGGCCGAGAGATACACGCGGACGGCGAGAGAAACAAACGAWAGAAAAGWTTGCTCTTTGAAAACTGAACAACGAGTAATAACTGCCTCGCAAATCCTTCGGGATAAGCGAAAAAAGCGATAAAAAAAGTAATGAGCATTTCAAACACCAATTTGGAGAGTTTGATCCTGGCTCAGGACGAACGCTGGCGGCGTGCCTAATACATGCAAGTCGAGCGGAGTTGATGAGGTGCTTGCACCTCTGATGCTTAGCGGCGGACGGGTGAGTAACA
>NZ_JBFRGC010000063.1:0-7453 GCF_052115145.1 Paenibacillus sp. 2TAB26 | reverse complement strand
GTACGGCGTATCTTCCGTCTTTGACGAGCTGTGCGATGACCTTAGCATCTTTAATGTCGTTCTTGGTTGGTGAATTATCATCCAATTCTTTGCTTTTCTTCACGTGCAGCGGATTAACCACAGCGCACGTAATGTCCTGTTCTTTTAGAWAATGGACCAGGTTCAGCCAGTAGTGTCCGGTCGGTTCCATACCAACGATGACGTCCTGAACCTCTTGTTCAGTCGCAATCTTTYGGAACCARCTAAYGAAYAWTTCRAARCCTTCWCGRTTGTTYTCAAACGTRATSGRYTTMCCGARYTCGACTCCGCGGTAGTCTTGTGCSCKRGCYACATGTTTGAAYTTWGCRATGTCGACWCCGACAATTAAAGTAGAAGAAGTGATTTGATTAATTCGTTCATTTTGAGTAGAATGCATCTTGTAGTCTCCTTGGTTTTTATTTGGATCCAGTAGCCAGCCAGCATTATGGACCATTAACATCATACCAAGGAGTCTTTTTATTTCTCAAACCTCGTATTTCTTCATAATAGGAATGCTGCCCGTTAGTAAAAGGCTGCCCTGCGATCAAATCCATCGATGGGTCGACATTTTTTTCCCTGAGTTGCGACAAGTCTTCAAGAATATTATGTGTACGGGCTCACTGGCCACTCTTCGTCTTTTCCCTACACCCGAAGAACTAGATGAATTACATTCTCAAGATATCTTACGAGGCTGGAAATCGCTTATGAAACGGCATTCTGGCGATCGAAAAGCCCAAGCATTACTCTCTATCGCTTGTCGTACAGATGGATCTAAACAAGCCACGCATGCTTACAAGCTTTACTTAAAGTAGCTGCTCGATGGTGAGCCCTTTGGCGCTGCACTTATAGTCCTCGATTCGTCTCGCCCATCCTGGCGACGTCGTTCTTTATTTGTCATGAGGCAACCTCCTGTAATTTCGGTTGCTTTCATCTTCTCATATATTTAACAGGGACTGAAGGTGGCTAAGGTTTGACGCTTACTTTTATGCAGGATGGCCTGAATCTACTCGTTTACGGATGTTCATTAAATTGAGTTCTTTGCTTCTGCTCAAAATGGGAATTGGAAAATGATATTATTACAACAAGAGCCTGTTGAAGTTTCTCAACAGGCTTTGATGTGGTACTAAATTGAATTATGGATTTATTCTTTTGGGATTGTTTGTATAATGTCACCGTACATATCTGTTTTATAAGTGAATCTTTCGAACGGATGGTCTTCATCACGTCCATAACCATTTGAGTAGAACATTGCTGTATTAGATCCAGACATACTATGTTCAAATGAAACATCGAGCATTTCTTCAAGTGTATTGGTTAGTTGTTGGCCTGCTAAATGAATAATAGGTGTTTTATCTCCATATTGAAACTGCCAAACTGCCTTAGCTATTCCATCTTTAATCTCAACGACTGTATTGGCACGTCCAGTTCTATAAATATAACGTGATGCGTCTCCACGTGGAAAGCTGTAACTGTAAAAAGGAGTTGGTTCATTTTTTTCAGCTTCTGCAGACGGTGTAAAAGAGAAGGTAATTGGTAAAGAAATTGCTGCAAGACGAGCCTTATTTAGATCATCAGATGTAATAAGATTCTCATCAAGCTTAAAATCCTTACTGTTTATAAATAAAATTACTCTATTTTTTTCATAGGTTACACTGAATTCGAAAGCCTCAGTTATAAAACGAATGGGAACCATTATACGTCCGTTATTATTAACTGCTGGAACATCGAGCTTGATGGCTTTTCCATTTTTATAGGCAATTAATTGATTGGCTGTCACTTTCACTTCATCTTTAACTTTATTCATTATTATAGCCGTTCGACTTTTCGTGTCCCAGGTGTAGGATAATCCTAATGAAGATAGAGTCCGAATAGGAACCAAAACTCTTCCTTTTTCCACATAAGGATTACTGTCCGTTTTGATAAATGATCCATTAATGTTTACAACAATATCACGGGGTGATAGTTTCGTTGCTCCTAATGCTGTACTTTGAAATGCGAGTAAAAGCAAGAGAAACAAAGGGAGTGCTTTGTTTACAAGTTTCAATTTATCTTCTCCTTCCAATTATGGTATTTGTGCAGTTCGTTAATCTGCCCGTTAGTTTAATAATACGAGCAGGCTACCGCAGTGCCTGCTCGTCGTTTTGTGCTATTGAACTAACGTTTCCCGTTAGTTGAACGAACAATTTCATTTATCTTTTCATTGAAAACTTTATTATAGAATTCATATTTCTCTGGAATTCGATTTCTTAAGTAATCCCAAAACCATTTTTCATCAAATTCATCTGGTCTGTTAACAATCAAATCAGGTAAGTTATGAAAAACATCGGCAATATTGTTTATTTCATTCACATTATACTTAGCCTGGACCCAAGATGCAGGATTCCACCATTTAATACGATGAGTATAAGATGCGCTCCGAATATCTAGAAGAACACAATACAATAAATATACGTAGGCTCTTTCTTTGAAAGTCTCCGTCTTCGATCACTCCCCAACCGCGCGGCGACAGGTCCCTAGTTGTTGTGCTATCGTCTCCCGTTAGTTTAATATGTAATGCCTTTGGAGATGTGATGAGCTTGGTTAAAATCTTTAATTTCGACGTATTTCAAAATTTGAGTTGCTTCAATTTCCCAGTCAGGGCCATACCACAACAAATAGCGTGCGAATTGTTCATATAATTGTAGCTGTTTGGGTGAAAGTTCGATACGTTTCTGATGAACCTTAAACATAGTGTCAATCGGCATAAAGAATTGTTCTTGCTCAAAATCAATAACTCTCTCCAATTCGTTTGATTCAGTTACCATAGATATTGCGTTTTCCACATCATTCTTTAAGATCTTAAACTTCTCATTTAACGCTTCTTGTTCTTGCTCGTTGTAATTCAGCCAGTTTAACTGCCGTATCTCGTAAATCTCTCGTATAAGCATCTGTAGTTCTGTCACGAAATCACCCCTATGAGGATGTTGCAGAAAACTGCCTTTTAGCTTAAGGAGCTGCTACCACGGTAAACTGCTCTTATTGTTGAACTAAAGTTTCCCGATAGCTTAACAGCATCCACGAACAAAATCATTTCGCGATTATACGCATATGTTTGTTTGTACCGTCATTTTTTGATGAGCCGCTCATTTTAAATGCATCCGTATTATCTTTATTCATTCTTAAATAAAGGCAAAAATATTCGAACGCGACCTATTTAGGTCGGGTATAAATGCTGTTAGGAGTGCCCCCCTACATCTTTCAACACTTCCTCAAGGATGAACCTGGTATCCGGCTTGAGATTGTCCTTGAAATACTCCTGAATGTAAGGGACAGCTGGAGATCCAAGCGTAACTAGCTGCTCATATGCTTCATAGTCAGTTTTCCAAAAGCTGCGCATGCTGCCCTCACCGAATTCTCCCCGTTCGATCACTAATATCCAATGTTGGACCTGGTCGTGGATGGGCCTCTCTTGTACCGCCGTTACAGCTGCCTTAAATGCCAAATCCTTCTCCCTTAATTCGGGCATAGCCTTATACATCTGATCTTCACTCACACATCTCCGTATCAGCTGGCTGTCCGTCAAATAGTCGCCACCGACGCCATCAGCCGCAGATACGTATGCGATGAAGTCATCGGTCCGTTCCAATCGATTGAGATCGTCCTGTAGGCGATGGATAACATCGATTGCAATCAGGAAGAGCTGAGAGTCGACGATCTTCTTTTCAAAAATAAAACATTGTTCAATACGCAGTGATCTAGGCTCTTCTACACTGATGCAGTAGAAGATACTTAACCACTTCTGCAGACGTTGCGGCATTTCTTCGTACATAAAGGGGTAGTCGCCTTCGGCGTATTTGAATTGACAATAGAGCTGATCACGGGTTTGGTTATAATGGTCATAACCTTTCTCGAGATATCGTTTTTGGTAATCGACATAGGCTTCATCGACAGTTTGGTTTAGTACCGCCAGATTATTGATGTAAATCACATAGCTACCGTGATAGGAATCTGTAAAAATTGAAAACGTGTAAACATCCTGGTTGTGACCGTCTGCGATGTAATCATCCAAAGCAGATTTGCAGAAATCGTATAGCGCATCTTCCATGTCTTTGGAGCTGACAAAGATGCCGTCATCAGGTCCATAAGAACCGACCTCAAGTATTTCCTTATCAGGGGTGCAGAGAAGATATATCCCGTCACCTTCTAAAGCCCGTCTCCCACTGATTAATTTGCCAATATGTACATCATACGAACTACTCATCTCACAACACATCCCTCTTAGTTGATCGTCCTCTAATAAATTCAACTTAATTTACTAATCACCTACTGAAAATACGGAAATTGAAAACATTAAGACCACATTTGGGGATGCAAACCGACAGCTCCTAGTGTCTGTGCGACTGTTCCATAGCACTCTGCACGGTCGCAGTATACTGCCAGTTAGCTTAATGAAGAAATGGAGCAGCTGCCTCAGCAAACTGCTCCTCGATGCATTGAACAACTTCAAATCCCAATGGTTAATTTTTGTAGAAAGTTACTTCTGTACTATGAATAGTGATAGGATATGTTTTTCTTCTTTCTCGTAATGTAACTACGCTGAGTCCTTCTGAAAAACTCTCTAACCTCTCGTACTGATCCCCTAGCTCTATCATCTCCATGTTACGTTTCAGCATTGTAATATTTTTCTTCTCATAAACAAATGCGATGCTTTCGCTAAAACATGATGCACTTGTAAACTTTGGTTCAATAGCAAATTCTCCGTCTGGATTCAGGTACCCCCAATTCCTTCCTAATTTTACCGGAGCCAACTGCTCAAAAAAATTCTCCGCGTCATTATATTTAGTTTCGACTATGACTTCACCTAATCTGTTAATGAATCCAAATTTATTACGTTTAATGATTACAGCCATGCCCTCTTGAAAATTACCAGCATAAGCAAACTGTGGTGGAATAACGATTTGACCTTTGCAGTCAATATATCCGATCTTTCCTTTTATACTAATTGGAGCAAGCCCTTCGGAGAAGGATATATAGTCCTCGGATATAGGATCTATTACGTATTCGCCTGCTGCATTGATGCATCCGTGCTTTCCAGAAGGGTGCTGTACGGATACGATACCATCAGTGAAGTGCATGGAGTTATTATATATCTGATCATTAATAAAATTCCCATTTACATCAATGAACGCAATCCCCGATGTAATACCAATAGGTATAACTACGGTAGCGTATCCTTCCGAAAAATCATAAGCATGTTCAAACTTAGGAGGAATAACAACCTTACCGTGTATATCTAGATAGCCAAATTTACCGTTACTTTGAAACAATGCACGACCGCAAGAAAAATTCTTTACTCCAAAATAATCTGTATCTAGCAAAGTTTCGCCGGATTTTGAAATGAACTTCGTTTTATTGTTCTGGAAAACAGCAGCTATGCCATCTTTGAAAGAAGTAGCATACTCGTATATAGGCGGGATCACCTGATTGCCCTCGCGGTCGATGTAGCCATACATTACAAAATCACTCCTAAATGTTGAATAGATGTGCGCGTTCAATTTCTAATAATTAGATCCATTTGAGAAGGATGTCGCTGTGGTCTTCAGACATTAAGATTAACACATATTGGAACTATTCTGCCATTGCCCGTAAGCTTAATGACTATCATTGGTTTGAGCAGAAAAACTTCGAATCCTCACGTTATATGGGTCCCTCTGGGCTTTCAAATGACTGCGGGTAAGCGTGAGCCCGATTTCCTGTTAGATTTTATTTTGAGAATTCACTTTCGCTTTCACTTAGTAGACTTGTTGGTTGAAACATGAAAAATACGCTACATTTAAGAGTATTGAATTTCATATCTTTAGTAACCAGGTTAAAGCGAAAGTGATAAAATTCAGATAGCGAAAGCACAAGTTGTTTTTTAAATTCTATAGACCAATAAAAGAAACAGCGGCTGCTAGGGACGTGAAACTAAGTCCTTACAGCCGCTGCTTTATTCAACTATTGTTCCCAGTTAGCGTAACGCTTATTTTTATTTTTAGGCTCTGTTAATGTTGATTGTTTATTATCCTCCAAACCAAACCTCCATCGAAATAAGTCTCTTTTTCAACGTTCAATTTAACACTTTTGTTTGAACTGGAGTACCCTGGCTCCTCATTTACTATAGATATAGTATTTTCATTTTTCCATTCTATAGAAAAGTTTCTATTAGCATCACTATGATAAACAGTCTTCATTTTGTTATCATCATGATAATTAATTTCTACCCATAAGTTAACTCCACCAGCGGCACCGCCATAAGTTTTATAGTAAGCATTAGCAGTATATTTACCGGTTGGGGATTCCACAGGTCCTTTATAAAATTCACCTTCAAGGTTATCCAATGTAAAAAAGTATGTATTGTATATCACTTGAGCTGAAACGATACCAATTCCTAGGAGAGTTGCAATTATCAGTTTTTTAGGAAATGGCTTCTTCTTGATAAAGAAAACAAATAGTTTGAAACAAAATATAATAAATAACAGAACTGTAATGAGAGAAAAGATGAAGAAACCTAATAAGTACAAATAATTAATAGAAAGTCCTCCAGTCGATGTGTTCTCATATTACTTACAGTTTAAGTAACGGAACCAAGTGGGATAATGTTTCGAATATATGGAAGATGCCGAGTTATAGAGATTTTAGTTCCGCTCTACATAAGACGTCAACTGGTCGATCTGGCCAGCTCACGTCGTGTCATCATCGAACTATCGTTCCTCGTTAGTTGAACAACAATTTCTAATTTAGATTACATTTTAGATTTCTCATCGACCCATCGCCCTAGGACCTTTTAATTTTTTAATGTTTCAATTATCCCTTTGGCTATCACTCTATTTGTCGTTAATTCAAATTTCATTCCAGGTTTGATTAAGTGATTCGGTGCCTCTTCTTTCTCATGGAAAAGTAAATACAAGTCTGCAGTTGTATCTCTTTGAGTATTTGGAGATTTGTGAAATTCAATCACTGCACTCCATAAGCCATTTGTTAACTCCCTATCTTCTTCAAATATGATGGGTGTTGAGAAGTTTCTAACTGGAATAATACTTTGACCACCTTCATCGGCAGTCAGGAAATATATCTTTACCGTTCCTACTGTCTTCATGATTTTATCACTCTCTCAGAGTATTTCAGATAGCTCTTTATTTATAAACTACGAAAATTCATTTAGTTAAATCTGTTTTATTTTTATACAACATAGGTCTGAATATATCAAAAACGGAATATTTTTGTTCCGCAAATCTGCCCGTTAGCGTAACTACGAAGGGCTGCCACGTGGCCAATGTCATTAAGTTAAGGTGTAAGTTCAATAGAATGCAAAAGAGCAGGTTATCAAAAAGATAGCCTGCTCTTTTTTTGCCCAAATGAGGAAAAAGAACTTGACAGGCGATTGTAAGTGTGTGGCGAAGCCCCTTGAAAAAAC
>NZ_JBFRGC010000062.1:0-9409 GCF_052115145.1 Paenibacillus sp. 2TAB26 | reverse complement strand
ACAATGCCTCTATGGAGAGCTTTTTTTCGCATTTAAAAGCGGAAGCACTCTATCCTTATCATATCCGAAGTTTAGAAGAGGCACAAAGGAGAATTGAAGAATATTTGCATTTCTATAATAACGAGCGACCGCAGAGAAAACTAAAAAAAMTGACGCCTGTTGCTTACAGACGTCAGCTTTCTGCCTAGGTGTTTTTTGCAATGTCTACAAATAGGGGTCTTGACCAAGGCTCTCAGAAACATAAGTGGGCTTTTTTTATTCTCAATTGATTTGAACGAATTTAGTCAAGGGGTATTATGTCAATTTTTGTCGAATTTCGAAAATAATTCGCGATCGTGAATTTTCATTTACATGTGGTACTATATGGGTTTAAATTGAATTAATATTTAGTTTGAAGTACTCATTGACAAAATTAGAATCATAAAATTTCAGCTTGAAATAACAAAGCCGAAAAAAACTAAACAAGTTTGCTAACGCGAGAGGAGACATAACAAGTGTTTATGGAATGGATTGATCACAAGCTTGAACAAAGAAGTTGGGAAGTTTTGAAAGTATGTGAAGAAGAAAATGAGGGTCTTTCTAAAAGATTTAATGATATCTTAAGTGAACTTAAAAAAGTCACACCTGAGTCTGCACATAATTCTCTATATGCACTCGAAGAAATATGTGCTCAAAAGAGTCTTGTTATTATGCAGGCATACCGAATAGGATTTTCAGATGCTATGAAACTTAAATCTACAGTTTTAGATTAGAGAATTAACAGGAAACATTTTTGCTTATTAGTTGAGATTACTCATTATCCAATGAATATACCAACAGAAAACTACAATAAGAACTTGGACTTGCAGAATTATTATTTGGTGGTTGAGGGCGTTCTGCTAACGCCGAAGATATATGCCATCTCCTAACCAGGTACATACTTCCCCGTATTGCGCGCATCGTCGATCAGTGAAGGGAATGTTAATGTCTCTTATACTCAAGTTCTGAATCATCTGAATCTTTCCCGTGTAAACTGACATTTTTTGAGTGCGAGCCACCCATCCAGGTGGCTATTTTTTATTGCTCATTAAGTGACCTATCTGCTAAAGGCTAAGGGTATAAGGATTCATCTAGTTGAACCATAATACGAAAGGGCAGAATGTTTAGTAGTGAAGGATTTCTTCTAAATTCCAGTGGTAAGGAAGAATTCCCAATCAGGGGAGAAGCCACTGATACTAATGACGAAATCCATAATCTTTTATTTTTATATTAACCTTACATTGTATGTTTAAAACAGGGTACTGATCATTCCAACTTATGTCCTTCCAAGCATAGTGAGTCATGCTATTTCTGAAATATGTTCCTATGCCAAGACTGTCTGTTTTTTTTTCTTGCAGGAATTTTATGATTCCTTCTGCCCGTTGAGTTAATATGTTGGAGATATCAAGTTCCAACTTTTTTCTTTCGGAATCATTACTCATCATTAATTCACCGATGTATTCTAATATCGAAGCCTTTATATCAACATTAATAAAAACACTTGTTTGCCCATCATTTTCGTGTTTAACATAAACCTTCCTTGTGCTATTCATAGAGTTTAACATGATTGTTTTACTATCTAGCGATTCTTCTTCAATTAAATCGATATTTATTTCGCCATGATTAAAGCTGTCAAGTAGAAAACTGAAAATCAATGAATCTTCTGATTTTATCTTGCCTACATATTTGTCATCTTTAAAAAGAGCAATTCCATCTATGACTATACTTTCCCCAGCATCTTTAATAAGAGGAGCTATTGGGTCAATCCCATCATCATAATAATCTCTTACAAACGAATATAATGTGGTAAGCGGTATGGTCTGCCCCTTTGCTTCTTTTTGTATAAGACGATCGATGTATTTTCCTGTTCGGGGATAAGAGGTATAGTTCTTTTCGAGCAGATTTTTTGCATTCCCATCTACAACAACAACTTTGACTTGATCAGATATGGTAGGATCTCTCAATAGCGTATAAATGAACTCCCAAATTCCTTTTTTTGCTAAGGGTAACCCGAACAGAGTGGTTCTTAATTGTCCACTAACTAGCGTCAGATTGGTCTTTTTTGCAAGAAGTATTCGGCCTTCTTTGCTGCTTTTCGCCTCAGTTGAAATAAAGTCTCTTGATGTTTTTATTTCTGGGTTTGCAATGGGAACGCTTATCCCATAATTTATTTTTCCATCAGGCAAAAGATCATAACTTGTAGATTGAATGAAGCCTGTATTCTCAAGAATTCGTTGATCGCCACAGCCAGTAAGTACAAGCGTAGCAAGAATCCAGAGCCAAGCACGATTGTTAATCACTTTACAACTCACCTCTAGTCTTTTGTACAAGCAGAAGAATAATCAAAGCAATAGGCAATCCAAACGCAACACACATTTCTATATAACCAAGGATTGTCAACCATTGCTCTAATTCACTCAACCCATCGAAAATAAAGGAAATAAAATAGGACACTAAAAGGATAACAAGCAATAAAATCTTTTGGCTTATTGGAAACATTCTTATACTGACTTCTTTAGCTGCCCACCAAAACATGACTGATGTAACAATGATTGAGAACATAAAAAAAGCATAAAACAAATTTTCTGTACCCTGAATAAATGGAAATTGTATGTACGCGAGTATATTCAGTAGTGGATACTCTAAGTCCTTTAAGTATTTGTGACCGAAGAAGCCAAAGGCGATAAAACTGGTATATATATAATTGAGGAAAATCAGGAAACTTCCACTCCAAACCGCTTTCATTAAATTTGTTTTTTGATCAGTGTATGGGAATAAAAGCAAACAGAGTTCATACCCCAAAAATGCTAAATAGATACTCGCAACACCTTGCATGTTTATTGCRCTTTCTTGAAAGAAAAATGGAGTCAAACGGGACCATTGAAAATCACCATAAAAGTAAAATAGCAATAATAGCAGCCAAATAATTGCCCAAAAAAAGACTGTTGCTGTTTTTGAAATATTGTATATACCTTTGAGAATGAGGAAGAAGGCAAGGCCGTCGAAAACCAGCTTAAATACCATTGAGTTCGTTGTTGGAAAAGCAATCATTTGAAATACCATCACGTATTGCTTTGCAATTAAACAACCGATCATCATCCATAATAAGACTAATGATAGATAGAAAGGGAAAAGAATGAATTTAGGTATGGATTGCTCCATGACTACGAATATAGATTTCCCTTTACCAAGGCGGTGTACAATAGAAATCAATAAAATATTTAAAGAAACAATCATGAAAATTATAACTAATGCAAGCCAACCGTTTGTTCCAAAATAGTGGGCTAGTAGCCGAGGGAGTGTGAATATCACCATACCTGTCTGTGTCATAAAAATCAGAATAGTCACATGAAATTGTGATAATTTTTCCTGCATTTTGGGGACCCATCCTTATTTTCTCATCTTATTCCTAACCTTATTAGGTGACTTGGTTTGAGTAGGTCTTTCTTTGAGAAAGCTAATTGGTGCAGTAATGAAAACATCCTTCCAATCCTTTGGCTTGAAAGGAGCAACGGGAGTAAGGTAAGAAGAACCGAGACTGGTAAGTCCACATATATGAATCACAATCGCCGTGATACCTACTGCCAATCCAAAGTTTCCCCATATTCCTGCAAGTAATATTAACCCAAATCGAAGTAATCGAATGGAATTACTCATGACGTAGGCCGGAGTAACAAAGGATGCTATGGCAGAGGAAGCTACGGAGATGATAAGAATGTTACTGGTTAATCCTGCTTGAACTGCAGCCTGTCCAATTACAATACCACCGACGATACCAATCGTTTGACCGATTTTGGATGGCAATCGAGCACCCGCCTCGCGAAGGAGTTCAATTGTTGCTTCCATAAATAACGCTTCTATAAGAGGCGGAAATGGAACTTTGCTTCTTGATTCCGTAAGAGTCAGCAGCATGTTCTCTGGGATCATTTCATAATGATAGGTAGTCACTGAGACATACAATGAAGTAAATGAAAGTGTAATTATGAGCGCGGTAAATCGTAATAAGCGACTTGCGGTTCCGAGCATCCATCGTTGATTATAATCATCAGAAGATGAGAAATACTCGAAGAATGAAGTTGGTGCGCTTAATGCCGAGGGACTGCCATCCACAATGCCAACAATTCTGCCTGAAACTAATTTTGAGGCCATGGCCTCTGGGCGTTCAGAAGTAAGAAATTGTGGAAAAATGGAATAAGGTGAGTCATCAATGAATTGAATTAGCATATTGGTATCAAATAGTGCATCGATCTCTATATTGTTAATTCTAAGTATGGCCTCATTCACATAATCCATATTGGCGATATCTTCAATATATAGAAGATAGACATCTGTTTTGGTTATTTCCCCAACAGATAGTTTGATCACTTTCAGATGAGAGCTTTTAATGCGCTGACGAATCAATGATAAATTGATTCCAGCTTGTTCAGTGAATGCGTCATGCGGACCTGTTATGACCGTTTCAGATTCAGATTGTGAAACAGAACGTGCTTGCAGGCCAAACACATCGACGAGAAAAGCATTTTCATTATAAAAAATTGCAACCCTTCCTGATAAAATTCCGGTTATTATTTCTTTGGCATCTGTAATTAAGGTAAACTGAGATCTTTCTAATACTAAGGGAACCTCCTCAATATTCAAATTTAGTAAGGGAACCATAACTTCACGATACAGCTTATCATGATCAACTTGATGACTAAAATAGACCAAATCCATTTTGATTTCGGGGTAAGACCTGTGGGTAAGATCTACACAATCATTAAATTGATTTAGTGTATGCATAAGAGAAGGTTTTTCGGAGTTAAATTCCGAGACTGAAGTACCGGAAACATACATAAAGAGTCACACACCTCTATCATTTTTGATATTGGTAATATGTCCTATAAGTAATGGATTTAATCGTTTGACTTTATATTGATCATCTTGAAATTGTGTCAAACCAAGTTTAAAAATTTATTTTGGATGCGGACGTATGGATAATGATGTAAATTCAACTTCTGGAAGAGGGAAGGAAGTATTACTACTACACACCGACCAGACTATGATCTAAATTTAATTTTTCATTTTGCTTCACACGTTATTTGGGTTCCATGAAACGGTGTGTATGTCGGCGGATGAACAAGTACCTTCTCATAATATCTTTTTATTACTGCCTATATTTGCGGACTTAGCAGTCTTGCGATAAATTGCAATATATTCAGCTTCGTCTTCGATTTGTATTGCCGATACGTGGGTAGTTTGACTGAATAACATTATACAGGCGGCAAAAATGAATTTTAACATTGGTCCTCCGCGGCTACCTCAAGATTATGCTCAAACTGAAAGATCTTTCCGTGCGGTATTCCTCGGTCAGTGAATGCTTGTGCATGACTTTCTCCTTTGGAAACATCCAGTCCGATGACAGGATTCATGTAACCACTCCTTGTTATATATTCGCCGGAAGCCCCTAACCTTCTTGTCGTCCACATTATCGCATGTGATTCGGGGTCATGCCCCAACTAGCCTAATCATGGTTTAACAAGTAGGGGGATGAACGGAATAGCTCTCGAGATCCAAGTCTCACGGGCAGAAACGTTCGATCCCGAGCTACCGCTATCTTACGACCACACAAAAATGAGGTCGACCAGTAATTTCTGGTGACCTCATAATACTAACGGGCAGCATTCCTATTATGAAGAAATACGAGGTTTGAGAAATAAAAAGACTCCTTGGTATGATGTTAATGGGTCCATAATGCTGGCTAGCTACTGGATCCAAATACAAACCAAGGAGACTACAACAAGCATTCTACTCAAAATGAACGAATTAATCAAATCACTTCTTCTACTTTAATTGTCGGAGTCGACATTGCTAAATTCAAACATGTGGCCAGGGCACAAGACTATCACGGAGTCGAGCTCGGTAAATCGATCACGTTTGAAAACAATCGAGAAGGTTTTGAATTATTCATTAGTTGGTTCCAAAAGATTGTTGCGGAACAAGGGCTTCAGGACGTCATGGTCGGCATGGAGCCGACTGGTCACTACTGGTTAAACTTAGCTCATTATCTTAGAGAGCAACAAGTTAAATATGGTGTTGTAAACCCACTACACGTGAAGAAAAGCAAAGAGCTTGATGACAATTCTCCGACGAAGAATGACATCAAGGACGCTAAAGTGATTGCACAGTTGGTCAAAGATGGGAGATACGCTGTACCTAGCCTTCCACAGGGCGTTTATGCTGAACTGCGGGAAGCCATGAAAATTCGCGAGCACCTGACAACTGACCTTTGCGTTGTGCAAGCACGTGTCCATAACTGGCTAGATCGGTATTTCCCCGAGTTTCTGACGGTATTTAAGGATTGGGAATGCAAGTCAGCCATCCAAATGCTAAGTCTCTATCTACTGCCACATGAGCTTGTTTCCGTACCAGAGGAGATCCTGCTGCAGCATCTGAGAGAAGCTGCAAAGCGTGGGCTTGGTCTAGGCCGAATCAAGAATCTGAAGGCAGCAGCCAGCCGTTCTGTTGGTATCCATCAAGGTTCAGAGTTGGCTAAAATGGAGTTGAAGGTGCTGCTGAACCAGTACGAATGGCTTCATAGAAAACTGGAAGAACTGGAAACAAAATTGGAAGAATTACTCAAGCAGATCCCACATGTACAACAATTGTTGGCCATGAAAGGGATTGGAAGAGACACCATCGCGGGCTTTCTAGCTGAGGTAGGCGATATTAGTCAGTACCGACATCCCAAACAGATCACGAAGCTCGCTGGATTGAATTTGAAAACAAATTCATCAGGCACACATACCGGACAGACTAGGATAACGAAGAGAGGTAGGAAACGCCTTCGTGCCTTACTCTTTAGAGTGATGATGCCGCTGGTCGCAAAAAACGCAGCCTTCCGAGCTTTGCACGAGTACTACACCAAACGGTCGAGAAATCCGTTGAAGAAAATGCAGTCTCTCATCGCATTGTGTAACAAACTCATACGCATCCTATTCGGCATATTGAARAAGGGACATGAGTTCAGGGAAGAAAAGATGATGCAGGATATCCCTCGAGGTGTAGAATTACCACAAGCGGCTTAACAGAACGTTTTCCAAAGATAACGACCTAAACCAAAAGATAGATAACAAGAAGCACGGATGAGTCGGAACGGCACAATCCATACGGACGAAGATCCTGCCGGGCAGCATATCTGACCTTCACCTCATGGACAGGTTGAATGAAGGAATGTGAGAGCGTAGACTCTGCGAGATGTGGGAGGGTTGACCGCCATGAGCTCATGTGGAGATCCAAAGGTGCAACCAAACTTTACCGGAGAAACCACTTTTTACAGCAAGTGGTCTAGGTGGAGACTTTTTTGCACTTTTACCAGTCCCATAAATTTCTTAATCTACAACTTCGTTCCACTGAAGTGTTATCTGTAATGAGCAAACATGGTTAATATACTAAGAAAACGTGAGTATTTAAGAGAAAAGTGATTCTCCATAGAGGGAGGTTACGTTAATGAAGGAATTATTTAAGTTCTTCCCGAATTATGAGTTATCCCACTAGGAAGCAGGTTTATTAGTGAAAAGTGATCATTTGTTAAAGCTTCTGTATGATAAGAATTTACATACTGTTCGTCCATTTGAAGGGTGTAGCGAAACAGAAATAAAGTTACTTGAGCAAGAATTGGCAATCAAGTTACCGGAGTCTTATCGGCAATACTTGCTTGCTGTTGGTCATAATTCGGGAAGATTGTTTCAAGGTACAGATATGAAGTATTCACAATTAAAGGAACTTCAGTATGCGGCCAAGGAATTATTGCGCGAGAATAATGACCTGATATTAATGCCTGAGAGTTCTTTTGTATTCTCAATGCATCAGGGCTATGAAGTTAAATTTTTTGTGTTAAGTGTAGGGGATAATCCACCGATTTTAGAATGGTACGAGGGAAGTACTAAGGGGATAATTACGCTCTTTGATACGTTTGAGGAGTTTCTTTCTGATTCAATTTATAAGCATGCAGCTATAAAGTGGCTTGATTGAATTAACGGGACACGATAGTTGAACAATCAAGGAGCAGTTTGCTGCGGCTGCTGCTCCATTAGTCGAATTACTTACAGGAAAAATGAGGGTTGGGACTTCAGAATGAAAGGATGAACAATATGAAAGTTTGGAGATTACTTTATAGTTCAAATGCCACAATATTAATGGTTAAAAATGATCAACTGCGAATTATTAATTTTGAAGGGAAAATAGATGATTTTACTCCTATTGAAATGAAAGTGGTGAAGAAAGGTAAATACAATGATTTTTATGGTTTTTTGCCTGAGATACCTATTATTTCTTTGGAAACAAAGGAGTTTCTTTCTCCATTCATTAAAAAAAGTGTGCAATTTCTTGATTTCAAATTGAAACAAGACATATGTGGTTTAAACGTGACTAATGTGATCGATTGTATCGATTATGATAATTCTATAATTGAAGATGGTTCAATTATAAAAATTGAATTCGATAAAAGTAAGTTGGAGGGTCAATATATTTTTAAAATCCCTCAACATAGAATGATAGCTGTATATGTCACTGACGCTTTAAAAGATATTATTGAAAAATCGCCTTTTAAGGGCTACGAATTCGTTGAAATATGGGATTCAATGAACACGGGTGATGAAGAGAGAGAAAGAAAATTGAGATATGAGGAGGAAATTCAGAGAATAGAAAACATCGAAGGAAAGACTTATACTTGGTCCGAAGCCTATGAATTGGTTGAGCAAGGTAAATCAGTTATTAGTAGCAAGTGGAAAATACAGAGAAATAAAAACGGTGTTATTGTTCTAGGTGATTTGCTAGATGCTCTTAAATATCGCTGGATGGAACCGATGTTCTGGCCTCCAATTCTCTTTGACTTAACCTGGTATGAAACGGAGAAATCAGATATATAATCGGTGATTATAGTGACGAGGCTGCTGGCTTAGAGCGGCGACCTCGTTAAGCTCCCTTGGTACGTTATAATTTTCTCACGAATGCTCGCTTATTCGCAGGATTTCGCCCGGATAGTAAGGGGGGGAAGACATGAAGGGAATACCCTGTTAGACTTCGGTAACATGAAGGCGCACGGGAATAGAGGAGGGATATAACCGTCCTATATACTTCCATTTACTGCACGCATTCTCCACGCCACCCTTGGAGGTTTTCACTCCCATGTCTTAACGGGTCTATGCCCTCTCATTCCTTCGTTACGCCTATCCAAGGGGTGGAGGCCGGTCTTGCTAACGGTACGGGTCGGTGCCCTTTGGTTTAATGCATCCGGTACTCCGTGCTTTCTTTGAAATCCTGCGAATAAGCCAAWACTCGTACAACGAAACGGGTTGTATGGTTAAGCTGCTTGTAAGAGTGGTAACGTTTTATGTGGCATGTAGGCTTTACC
>NZ_JBFRGC010000061.1:0-10600 GCF_052115145.1 Paenibacillus sp. 2TAB26 | reverse complement strand
GAGTAGGGGAGTATTCCTCAATGAACCAGATGAGATCTTTTTCTGGCCGTGGCGGAAAACGTTTGGCGTCAGCGGCCTGCGATTGAGCGGCTGATGCGGCGGCAGCTGTGCGATCTGGGTCTAGATTCCACAAGTCATCATATGAGGAGGAAGGGATATTCCACTCTGAGCGCTCGCTGTCCTTTTGTACCATTTCGATATAACGTTTCTTATCCAATTGATAAGGCTTAATGAGCGTCGGATCGACATGCTCTTGAATGGCAAGGATCGCATCGATAAACTTCTCGACCGCTTCCGTGCCATGATCCATTTCATATTGATGAATACGATCCGCTGTAGCAGACATGCTCTCGACCATATTGCGATTGGTTACACCAAAGCGAGCGTTGTTTTTGAAAAAATCACAGTGAGCAAGCACATGGGCGACGATGAGTTTATTTTGAATGAGAGAATTGCCCTCTAGAAGAAACGCGTAGCAGGGGTTGGAGTTAATGACGAGCTCATAAATTTTGCTTAAGCCGAAGTCGTATTGGAGCTTCATTTTGTTGAACGTTTTTCCAAAGCTCCAGTGGCTAAACCTTGTCGGCATACCGTACGCGCCAAAGGTATAAATAATTTCTGCCGGGCAAATCTCATAGCGCATTTGATAAAAGTCTAAACCAAAGCCGGTAGCTATTTCTGTTATTTCATCAATGGATCGCTCCAGTGCACGAATTTCATCTTGTCTCATCCGTCATCCCTCCGCATGCGAAAATACGATTCATACCATGTGTATGAGCGGGTGGTCAAGGTTATGACGAAGTGTGCAGGATGGACTCAGCGTATGTGGCGATCAAAAAAAGAAAAAACCTTGGACGTCTGCCTTTTCGAGTAAATACTCAAAGTGGAATCAGACGATCTCAAAGTTTTTTTTCATTTTGCTTATTGTCGTACATCGCTAGGTCAGCGTTGCTTATCAATTCTTTTAGCGTGCTAGCCGTGCCGTGCGTTGAACTAATGCCTATGCTAGCGGAAATATGAATGATATGACCATTGATTGTGAATGGCTCGTCAATCGATTTTTTTATTTTACTGGCTACAAAATCGATATCTTGGTTGTCCACCAAATGCTGAAAGCAAATAACGAATTCGTCTCCACCGTATCTAACGAGGATGTCGGTTTTTCTGACGTCTTGTTTCAGTCTCTTGGAAATTTGAAGCAGCAGCAAATCACCAAAGTCATGACCGAACGAATCATTAACCTCTTTAAAATCATCGATGTCGATGAACATCACACTAAACTGCTTGTCCGAGCCAGCATGATCCAAATGAGATAAATAACGTCGATTGTAAAGACCGGTCAAGCTGTCCGTAACACTTGCGTTTTCTAAATCCAATATATATCCGAAAAAAGCGGCCATCGAATGGAGAAATCCGAGCTGCCTTTCATCTAGATGAATCGGTTCTTTATTTATGGCGCATAGGGTACCAACTGCTGTCTGGTCAGCTGTTCTTACAGCGATTCCGACCAAAGCTTGTGCTCCAAGTTGCTGGGTAATAGGTAAAGAGGCTGTACGCGGATCATCGAGTGTATTGGTGATGTTAAGAATGGAACAATCCTGCTCTAAAACAAGATTGCAATAACTTTGCAGCAAATGTAACGGTAAGCTATTGGTTCCTTCATTTTCATGACGGTTGAGCGCTCTTATGATTCTGCTTCCATTATGATCAATTGTAGCTATCAATAAAGTGTCAACCTGTAGAAAGTGCTTCAAGGTGTCAATAATATGGTCGGCTGCATCTTCTAGTGAGCGTATGGTACTGCTCATGCTCTCAACTCCTGCCGTAGTGTTGAAACAAAGGAATTACCTTATAGTCCCATAGTAGTCTAAAAAGAGGACTAACTCAAGAAACAATTGATAATAACTAGGCAAATTGAACTATAAATTTATGACTTCGTAAACCTTAACCTTGTATCGAATAAAGAATCGGTCCTCTATTCCTATGAATTAATATAAATATAAATTCATTATATATAAAATTAATACTTGAATTAATTACGAACGTGTAGTTAAATAAGTAGTATAAATCACTATTAACTCTTAACTAACTAATTAATGAAATTATTAATTTAATTGAGGTGGATGATTATGACAAACAAAGCGACAATGATAGTGGATAAGGATTTTCAAGTTGGGGAAGTGGATAAACGTATATATGGATCATTCATAGAACATCTTGGGCGTGCGGTTTATGGCGGCATTTATGAGGCGGATCATCCGCAAGCAGATGAGCAGGGTTTTCGCTCCGATGTTCTTGAGCTTGTAAAGGGACTTGATGTGCCTATCGTCCGTTATCCTGGCGGTAATTTTGTATCCGGTTACAACTGGGAGGATGGTGTTGGTCCGGTAGATCAGCGTCCGAAGAGGCTTGAGCTTGCATGGCGAACGGTTGAGCCCAATTGGATCGGCTTTAATGAATTTATGGACTGGTGCAAAAAGGTGAATACAGACGCTATGATGGCCGTCAATCTTGGTACTCGCGGCATTGATGATGCACGCAACTTGATTGAATACTCCAATCATAAGTCAGGATCATATTGGAGCGATCTTCGCATCCAGCATGGTTATAAAGATCCCCATAATGTAAAGACATGGTGTCTCGGCAATGAAATGGATGGACCTTGGCAAATCGGACACAAAACTTCTGTAGAATATGGTCGCCTTGCTAACGAAGCAGGAAAAGCGATGCGATGGGTTGATCCGACCATAGAGCTAGTCGCATGTGGAAGCTCGCACATCGGAATGCCGACGTTCCCTGAATGGGAAGCTACCGTACTTGATCTTGCTTATGATACGATTGATTATGTGTCGATTCATCAATATTATGGGAACCCTCATAACGACACGAAAAACTTCCTTGCACAGTCTATGAGCATGGATTCCTACATTAATACAGTCATTTCAACCTGTGATTATGTGCAAGCAAAAAAACGTGGAAAGAAGCAAATCAACCTTTCCTTTGACGAGTGGAATGTGTGGTATCATTCGAATGCACAAGACCGCAAGCTTGATCCTTGGCAAATTGCTCCGCCACAGCTTGAGGACGTGTATAATCATGAAGATGCACTTGTTGTTGGCTGCATGCTGATCAGTATGCTTAAACGTGCAGATCGTGTAAAGATGGCTTGTATCGCACAGCTGGTTAACGTGATCGCACCAATCATGACGCAAAATGGCGGACCTGCATGGAAGCAAACGATTTATTATCCATACATGCACGCAAGCATTTTCGGTCGTGGCACAGTGCTGGTACCGCTAGTGAAATCGCCGAAGCATGATACAAAGGATTTTACAGACGTACCATACTTGGAAACGGTAGCCGTTCATAATGAAGAGAAAGAGGAAGTAACGATTTTTGCGGTTAACCGCAACACGGAAGAGTCTCTTCCATTCGAAATCGACTTGCGCAGCTTCGGTGCTTTCCAACTAATTGAGCATATCGTGCTTGAATCTGATGATTTGAAAATGACGAACACGGCAGACGCGCCAAATCGCGTAAAACCGCACACAGCAGGTAATGCTGCGCTTGCAGACGGCGGAAAAATTGCCGCGACGCTTAGCAAAGCATCATGGAACGTTATTCGTATTAAACTATAATGGAATCAACAAGGGGATCCGGAAGCCGCGATTGCGGCTTTTGGGATGCCCTTCTATTATTATAGTAAAGAAAGAGGAGGAGATCATGATGATAAATGCGAATACGGATGAAGCATGGCTGCCTTTATATGAGGCATTGGCTAGTCCTGTCAGGCTCTCCATTATTAATTTGCTTGCAACAAATATGATGAACGTGAAGGAGCTTGCTGAAGCTATCGGTCTAAGCAGCGCGATTGTAACGATGCATATTCGGAAGCTGGAGAAGGCTGGCATTGTAGAGACGAAGATGGTTCGTAAACATGGCGGCACACATAAAATTTGCTCGCTTGCTGAACGTACCATAACGATTGAACTGCCTCCTAAGGCGCTGGATGTGAAGAAGGTGCATGACGTTAGCGTGCCAGTTGGACATTTTACAGAATTTGAAGTGTTTCCGACTTGCGGCATTGCTACAACGGAGAAGCTGATTGGGCAATTTGACGATCCGCGTTTCTTCTTGGAACCGGAGCGAATGAATGCAGGCATTCTTTGGTTCGGCAAAGGTTATGTGGAATACAAGGTGCCGAATTATTTGTTAGCGGGTCAACGGCCTGTGGCACTTGAAATTACACTGGAGCTGGGTTCAGAAGCGCCAGGGGTAAACGATAATTGGCCATCTGACATTAATTTTTCCCTTAATGGAATGGATATCGGTATGTGGACGAGCCCTGGTGATTATGGAGATGTAAGAGGACGTTTCTCACCGGCTTGGTGGGGAGATCGGGTCAATCAATACGGACTGCTCAAGGTGATACGCATTCAAGAGGATGGGACGCTAATTGATGGACAGCATATGTCATCAACTAGTATCGGTGAAATTGGGTTGGAGCGAAATTTCTGGACATTCCGCATTGGCGTGAAGGAAGATGCCGTTAACGTAGGCGGGTTAACCTTATATGGCAAGGGTTTTGGCAACTATAATCACGATATTATGTTTCGAGTGTTCTATGAAGATGCGCGCAGTGTTTAAGGCAGCTTGACTGCCTTAAGCAGGCGCACCCCCTCCCTCAGATAGCCCCGAGTTTATAATCGTGCATACCATTTTCTGTTCAAAAAGATATAATGAGTAGGATAGCTAATCTAAGCCATTATTACTCGGAGGAACAAAGATGCTGACTATGTTCAATTTTCTCAAAAAATATCGTTTTGCTGCTTACGTTGCTCTGCTGCTTATGCTGGTGGAGCTCGTAGTGGAGCTGCTTCAACCGTATATTATTTCAAAAATCATTGATGATGGTATTGATAAAAATAATTTATCGGTTGTGCTGCAATGGGGCGGCTTTCTAATTGGTTGCTCTGTTATCGCTTTTATTGTAGGAATACTTAGTTCTTTTTATGCTTCACACGTAAGTCAGAGCTTCGGATTTGATTTAAGAGAGCGGCTTTATGAAAAAGTGCAATCGTTCTCATTTGCCAATTTTAATCGTTTTCCGGAATCATCGCTTATTACTAGATTAACGAATGACGTTTCACAGCTGCAAAATACAGTGTTCATGGGACTGCGTATTATGCTTCGCGCCCCATTGCTCGTAATCGGAAGTATCATAATGGCCTTTATCGTTCAGCCTAAGCTGGCCATATGGCTTGCTGCGGTCATTCCGTTTCTTGGTGTTTTTCTGCTTTGGGTGCTTAAAAAGGGAGAAAAGCTTTTTCGTTCTGTTCAGAAGCAGCTGGATCAAGTGAATAGCGTGATGCAGCAAAATTTAATCGGCATGAGAATCGTGCGTGTATTCGTTCGGATGAAGCATGAATCGAAGCGTTTTGCATTTTCCAGCGAGCAGCTGATGGATCGTACCGTATCCGCTCTTCGTTTAACGGAAGTTACGATGCCAATCGTGCTGTTATTTATGAATGCGATTGTTATAGCCGTGTTGTGGTTTGGCAGAATCGAGCTCGATCGGAATGGAGCAACCGTTGGTGAGGTGGTTGCCATTTTGAACTATGCGATGAGGACGATTGGTGCTTTATCCATCATGTCCATGATCGTGGTCAACTTCTCGAGAGCGCGCGCATCAGCTCAAAGAATTGAAGAGGTTGTGCTAACGGATATCGACTTAACAGATACAGTTGACAGCGATGAAGCGGTAAAGCTTCGTGAGGGATACGTTTCCTTCGAGAACGTATCTTTTGAATATCCGGATTCTGATCTGCATGTATTGCGAGATATATCCTTCTCGGTATTACCGGGTGAGACAATTGCCATTATGGGTGCGACCGGTTCTGGCAAAACATCGCTCATTCAACTGATTCCTAGACTTTACGATGTGCAGACGGGCGTGATTCGCGTGGATGGCAAAGACAATCGCTTAATGAAGCTTGAGCAGCTTCGCAAGCAAATTGGGTATGTTCCGCAAGAAATCATGCTGTTTACAGGCACGGTGGCGGATAATATTCGCTGGGGCAAGGAGAATGCCAGCATCGAAGAAATTATAGAGGCTGCCAAACTAGCTCAAATCCATGACACGATTATGAAGCTGCCGGAACAATACGATACGATAGTGGGGCAAAAAGGAGTAAATCTCTCAGGTGGACAGAAGCAGCGTCTAACGATTGCGAGGGCATTAGTTAGAAAGCCAGTTGTGCTGCTGCTTGATGACAGCACAAGCGCACTCGATGTACAAACCGAGGCTGCTCTTCTGCAAGCACTTAAAAATATGAGCTGCACGACATTCCTTATCACGCAAAAAATAAGCTCAACCGTAGCTGCGGATTCAATTCTTCTACTTGATGAAGGCCAATTGCTGGCACAAGGCAAGCATGAGCAGTTGATCCGTGAATCCAGTTTGTATCAGAAAATATACGAGTCACAGTTCGGGAAGGAAGGTGTGTCCCGTGCTTAGACAATTAAAGGAGCCTTTTCAGTACCAAAGATCTGGGGAAGCGGTCGAATCCACTGCAGCAGACAAAGGTAAACGTAAACCACGCGCGCAAAATATGAGCCAAACGCTGAAGCAAATGTGGAGTTACCTGATCGTCTATAAGGGCAGACTTGCAGCTGTCATCGTAATGGTTATATTAAGCTCTGCGTTCTCATTGCTGGGACCCTATATGGCAGGTACCGCAATCGATCGCTTTTTGATGAATAGAGATAGCGGAATTATTGTTTTTCTACTATTGATGGCTCTCGTTTATGCGCTGCACTCGATCACGATGTGGCTCCAAAGTATTTGGATGATAACCATTTCGCAAAAAACGGTCTATCGCATGCGGGTCGAATTGTTTGATCATTTGCACAGGCTGCCGATCCCTTTTTTCAGCAAGCGTCAGCATGGAGAACTAATGAGCCGCGTTACGAATGACATAGAAAACGTAAGCTCATCTTTAAATAGCTCTGTGATTCAAGTGTTTTCAAGTATCCTTCTTCTTGTTGGAACCGTAAGTGTTATGTTGTCCCTTAGTCCGCTTTTGACTCTATTAACCTTCCTCGTTGTGCCGCTTATGGTACTGGGGATGAAATGGATCACAAAACAAACCGGCCGACTGTTCAAAGCTCAGCAGCGCAATCTTGGCGACTTAAATGGTTATATAGAAGAAACATTGTCGGGACAACGCATAGTGAAGGCCTTTTCTCAGGAAAAAACAGTCATCTCCGCCTTCAAGGAGCGCAACGAGCGTATTCGAGTTTCTGGCTTCTGGGCGCAGACGATTTCTGGTTTCATTCCGAAGCTGATGAACGCGTTAAACAACTTAAGCTTCACGATCATTGCAGGAATAGGTGCGATATTTGTTTTAAATGATCAAATAACAGTCGGTACAATTATTATATTTGTGGAATATTCCAGGCAGTTCACAAGACCGCTTAATGACCTTGCTAACCAGTGGAATACGCTATTATCTGCTGTCGCTGGTGCTGAACGTGTATTTGATGTGCTAAGCGAAGATGAGGAACGAAAAGATGAGGGAGCAGCTCGCGAACTTGCAGAAGTAAGCGGAAAAGTCGTTTTTGATAAAGTAACATTTGCTTATGAAGGAAGGATAGCTACGATAAGCGAGGTAAGCTTTGAAGCTACGCCAGGAGAGACGATCGCTCTAGTAGGTCCAACCGGAGCGGGTAAAACAACACTCATCCAGCTTTTGTGCCGATTCTATGATCCGAGCTCGGGTAGCATCTTGATTGATGGGCACGATACACGTACGCTCAAACGTGAAAATTTGCGCTCGCATATGGCGTTTGTACTGCAGGACCCATTTCTGTTCGAGGGGACCATCTATGAAAATATCCGTTACGGCAAGCTGGATGCAACGGATTTAGAAGTCCAACAGGCTGCAAAACTCGCAAACGCACATTCCTTTATTTCTCGTCTGAAGGACGGCTATGGGACCGTACTTAAATCAGACGGCAGCGGAATTAGCCAAGGACAGAAGCAGCTGCTTGCCATTGCCAGAGCGATTCTAGCAGATCCTTCAATCCTTGTATTAGATGAAGCGACAAGCAGTATCGATACGGTGACCGAAATAAAAATCCAGGAAGCGCTGCAACGGCTTATGAAAGGGAGAACGAGCTTTGTTATAGCCCATCGTCTGAACACCATTCAACAAGCGGATCAGATTGTAGTGCTGCGTGACGGTGCCATTTTGGAGAAAGGATCTCATTCACAGCTCCTTATGCAAAAAGGCTTTTACAGCTCGCTCGTTAATGGGCAGCTTAATAATGGCATGCTGAGTGAATCAGATTAAACGTCTGCATGGCACACTATTACTGATATACGCAAACCTTATTGCAACTATTTTAGGGGATGGAGAGTATTATTAGTTATATCAAGGAGGTGGGATGTATGACTATTACCCTGTGCCCCAAATGTGGAAACCAAAATGATGTCGACGCGAACAGGCAAATGGTTGTGGAATGCTCCTCTTGCGGTACGATACTGATTGATGATGCTGATCTTAAAGATGCAGAAGAAGGGCTTCAAAGGACCTTGGATCATAAACAAATCAATCCGCCTGAGGAAGTTGATATAGAAAAGTACATTAGCAAATTAGGTGACCATGAGAAGCAAACGAAGTATGTAGAGGAAGGGTTCTGGGCAAAAGTGAAGCGTCATGCAGCTAAGGTGCCGTTCGCTAAAGAAGTAGTCACGCTTTATTATTGCTCGGCTGATCCCAAGACGCCGCTATCTGCTAAGGTCACAGCTATTGGAGCTTTAGCCTATTGGATTTTGCCGCTTGATCTTATTCCGGATTTTATACCTGTAGCAGGTTTTGTTGATGATGCAACAGCTGTATTCATCGCTTACAGGTCTCTTAGTGGCCAAATAACGGAAGATCACCGTGAGAAGGCAGAGCAGTTTTTCATATTGAACAAAAATGTGAAGCTAATTGATCCACAGTCGTAATACAAACAGTATAAAAAGGATGACCCAGCGAGTTTATCGCAAGCGGTCATCCTTTTTGTTTTCAAGTAAGGCAGTATATTAGAACAAGCTCCATTCAAACTCTCTCGATAACGACTCAAGAAGAGCAACACCAGCGATGCTGTTTCCTTTTCGGTTCAGCGATGGACCAACTAATCCGATACCATAACGGCCAGGCACCAGCGTTAAAATACCGCCGGATACGCCGCTCTTGGCTGGCAACCCGACATGAATCGCAAACTCTCCAGAGGCATTGTACATGCCGCAAGTTATCATAAAGGTTTTGGCAATTTGAACGAAGCGGCGAGGAATAAGCTGTTCTCCGGTTGTAGGATTTTTGCCGTTATGCGCCAGAACTAAAGCCATTTGAGCCAAATCTGCACAGGTTACGCTGATGGAGCAGTGCCGGAAATAAACTTCAAGGACATCTTCGACTGATCCTTGCAGAACACCGTTATCTTTGAGGAAATATGCCATTGAACGATTAAGGTTCGCTGTATCCGCTTCAGATCGATAGACGTCCATATCGTAGTCAAGTGAGCTATTATTAGAAAGAAGGCGAAGGAAGTCTAACACTCGTGCAGATTTTTCAGCAGGATCTTTGCCAGCAATTAAAGAAGAGATCGCAATGGCTCCAGCATTTATTAGTGGATTAAAAGGAATGCCCGGCTGTACGAGCTCAAGCTTCAGCATAGAATTAAAGTTGTCTCCAGTAGGCTCCATGCCAACCTTGTCAAAGACGACATCTTCTCCGTTATCCATTAGCGCTAAAATGAGCGTGAATACTTTTGAAATACTTTGCATCGTAAAAGAGAGATCTGTATCGCCTTCAGATATAGAAAGGCCGTTTGAATCAATAAGGTGTATTCCTAATGCCCCAATCGGTGATTTCGACAGCTCGGGTATATAGGAGGCAACTTTACCGCTGCTGCATTGTTCACGGCTTGATTCAACCCATTGTGGAAGCAGAGCTTGAATACGTTCGATTTCTGATAATGTCATTTTTATTGCTCCCTCTTGTGAACTAGCTCTAAAATTGGATAAATGGCTGAATAATCATATTATTATTCTATTATAATTACGAAGTGTTTATAAAGTTGGAATTTGTTAAGTTTATTTGAAAGTAATTGGTTATATTTTACCGAAAATCGAGTGAAAACATGCTTTTTAAAGTTTTTTTAAATAAATGCTTGACCAATTGGAGGGGGGCATGATATATTCTAATTCCGGCCGAGAGAAACACGCGGACGACAAGAAAAACAAGCAAGACAAACGATAGAAAAGTTTGCTCTTTGAAAACTGAACAACGAGTAATAACTGCCTTGCAAATCCTTCGGGATGAGCAAATATAGCGATAAAAGTAATGAGCAAGTCAAACACCAATTTGGAGAGTTTGATCCTGGCTCAGGACGAACGCTGGCGGCGTGCCTAATACATGCAAGTCGAGCGGAGTTGATGAGGTGCTTGCACCTCTGATGCTTAGCGGCGGACGGGTGAGTAACACGTGGGTAACCTGCCTATAAGACTGGGATAACATTCGGAAACGAATGCTAATACCGGATACGCGAT
>NZ_JBFRGC010000060.1:0-12234 GCF_052115145.1 Paenibacillus sp. 2TAB26 | reverse complement strand
GATGCATACTTCACGTATAACTTTGAAGATCGCTATTCTTCTGGTTTAGGAGGAGTGAGAGGTCTCGTTGTACAAGTGAAAAAAAATGGTGTAGCTCGTACCGTTTCTGTAGGGGGTGCAATTGGACTATCAGCGGCTTCCATATCTGATTCAAAAAGATTTGTATATGTAAATTATGTGTCCATGGGTAGCAGTAAAACAGGTACTACTATGTTTGAGGCAATTGAGAGCGGTACTGACTATTACGGTGAAGAAATATTTAAGAGCGCTTTTGGAAGAAGGGTTGTCAGTTACGAAAGTTCACATCCATTAGGTTATTCAGATGTAGCACCCAATGCAAATCCAATCGTATTTTCCAATTTATTGACGTATTCCCAAGGTAGAACGCACGAATCGTATAATGCATTTTTTAATTACTATGGAGACCAACACGGCGGTTTTCAAGGTGTAGATTATGGTTCAAACCTTGGTAAAATATTTATCAATCAATACGATCAGATTATTTATCCTGTGTTTATGGGTGTGGGAAGCTCTTGGGGTGATGCTGATGCACCTAAAAAAATATGGTCCGTTTTGTATAATGCAACAACCAATAGTGTCATTGCCCAGACACCATATTCCGGACCAGAACCAGGAAATAATCAAAAGCAATCAGGATCATCAACACCTATTTTACCTGATGGCTCCATTTATGTTTTTTACGAAAAAAATGTCATGCCGTTTGTTTCAGCTAACGCAAATGGTTCAATCAAAGAAATAGATCCGAATACAGTTGAAATTACTAGCGATGATTGGGGCGGAATGCTCTATGATGCAGGAAGCTCGATGAAAAACTACGCCTTAGAATTTCATGCGAATGTTAGTGATATAAGAAATGACAAGGTTATCGGAGCTGCTTTCCAGATCCAGAATGAAAAGAATATGTATGCTATGGAGTGGAGCAAGAACACCCTATCGTTATTCCGTGTGGTTAATGGTGTGAAAACGTTATTGCAATCTACACCTATGACACGGACTGCGTTTAACACGTATCCGATTAAAGTAGAATCGGTTAATGGCATCCAGCGTGTATATGTGAATTATGCGAAAGTACTAGAGGTTGCCGATGGTACGTATTCAAAAGGTTTTGCCGGTTTAATGTCGTTAGGACAGTCGAATGCTGTTTTCTCCAATGTTAAGAAACTAAATTATGGTGATATGTACACCGAGGAGAAATATGAAGCTGTACTAATCAATGAAACGATTACCTATGACAAAATCTTCTCCGATATAGAGGAAGATCCTAAGATACTAGAAGAGTGGACGTACAGCCACAACCCTAATATTTTTGAGAATCCTGAAGGGATGAGCATGTATCATGGACAGACACGTTCAACAACTTTAAATTCACTAGAGAAACCTGGTGTTTACGAGATTAGCTACAGAGCGCAAGATAATCCAGGTATATCATCCTATCGTAAATGGTCGGAGCCGGTCACTAAGCTACTATATGTCCATCGTAGACCAATTGCACTGCCTGATGCGCGGTTCACAGGTTATGTGTATGGTGAAGGTGAAGCAATTGATTACGATACCTTTGATACCTCTTACGATCCGGATATCCCCAATCGCCTGCTTGATAAAGTGTTCCGCACACGCTGGGCGGATGAAACAACGTGGACAGCCGGTAAACGGACAATTTATAGCCGTCCAGGTGTCGAACTTATCATTCAAGAGCAAGTAAAGGATCTTCATGGGGCTTGGTCATATTGGGCGCAGCAAGTTATTTACAAAGACGCTTTACCGCCTGTGAACCAAACCAAACCAGTAATGACCATAACCTATCCAGGAGGAACCTCAGCGGCTGCTCCTACGGTACTCGTAAAAGAACCGACGATAACCTGGACCTATTACGATGCAGAGAATGATCCACAAGAGCAGTATCGCTTATCACTAACATATACAGATACAAATGAGGTTGCGTTGTATATTGATTATGCAGGATTAGAGAAAAGCTTTAAGGTAATGGATGGTATGATCAATCCTGGACGTGTTGTACGTGTACAAGGGCAGGTCTACTCAAAGGGTGCTTGGTCAAATTTAAGTAACATCCGCTACTTTGTGCTGGATTTACCGCCAGATACGCATTTACTCTCGTATAACGGAGCTAATGCAGATAATCCGGTCTACACCAACATTAATCGACCGCAGCTGCGCGTATTTACCATTGATCCGGAGAACCATCCAATTACCGCAATAGATTATGAAGTTTATCGCGTGTCGGATGGTGCAAGAGTGGTTGATACGAATGCCACGGTTGCTGCAGCAAGCTATACCACAACAGCTCTAGCAGACGGATTATATTACTGGAGAGCCAGGGCAAACGATGGTTTTCTATGGGGACCATATTCTTCAAATGGTTATTTCTTTGTGGATACCGTTAAGCCTGCAGATGTAGATGAGCAGTTGGAGGTTGAACCGACAGCCGTAACGGTGAAGTTTAATGCCTTTAGCGATGCAGCTCCGTCCTCTGGCCATGCGACACGCACATTCTATCTACAAAAGGTAAATAGTAATGGCAGCGTGACGAATATTGACTTAAATCAAGATGGCACAACAGAGTACAGTATACCGATTTCCCTGCAGGCGAAATCATATCGTGTGTCTGGACTAGTGGCTGGCCAAGAGTACCGGTTGACTGTGCTAGATTATGACGTAGCCGGTAACGAGGGTTATTATGCCTATATTCATTTCAGTACGAACCGAGCACCGACAGCTGACTTTGATTGGTCACCTAAGCCAGTGTATGAAGGGGATCTTGTAACCATAGCATCATCTGTCAACGATGAGGATGGAGATCCGTTGTCAGTGGCGTATGAACTCACAAGTCCATCGGGAGCTAAGCGGAATTTCAGCTATACGCTTATACGTAGCGGTGCATCTTATCCGAAAACAGGGCCGGTGCTGCAGCTAATGGAAGTTGGAAACTGGAGCGTCAAACAAACAGTAAGTGATGGCATTGCAGATCCCATTATCGTGACGAAAACAATGCAGGTTCTCGCATTGGGAATTACGGCAGAAGTAGTGCATACGGAAGAGTGGGAAGCAAATCGACTGCGATGGAATGAAGTAAAACCGAAGGAATTGCGAAGTCCTTCAACCTTTTGGGCGGGTGAACGTTTTGTTCTTAACGCGAGAACAACAGATACCGGCGTTAGTACCACAAAGGCGACCAAGGTCGAAGTAGCAGCGGAGCGAATAGGCAACACAAGCTTAGCATCTACCGACAAAAAGGCATGGAGTGGTTATATAGGTGCTGAGCAAGCTAAGGTTAAGTTAGAGTCATTACAAGATGGGGACTATATATTCCATTTTAAAGCCACGTATTCGAATGGCGTGGTGAAGGAGACGGATGTAACCATACAGATTAAAGATAATTGGACTGCATTTTTTGAATTTCATAAAGCTTGGTAATTTGGTTAGAAGGCAGTACTGCCCGTAATATTAACAGTACTGCCTTTTCTTTAAATTAATTTAGAAATAGAGGACAAATAAATCATTTATAGAATATGACAAAGAGTTACAAAAAAATACAAATGAAGAAATCGCAGAAAGTGGAGGAAAGTTAAATGCTAGATGTACAGCAACAAGCTAATACGGATACTAGAAATAGATGGGATAGTTGGTCTTCTTTAAGAAAAATGCATACTGAGATATGGGATAAACTAAGTGTTTCACACAAACCGTTATCAGGCAGAGCTTTATTATTAGGTGCAGGAAATGGGAATGATGTGGATATTCAGAAACTTGAGTCTCTGTTTGACGAAATAGTTATTGTTGATATTGACCCAGACGCTCTGAATTGTTTTATGGAAAAAGTTAAACAGCCTGATAAGTTTAAAAGTATGCAACTTGATTTAACGGGATTCGCGAATCAAGTGCCTGACTTGAAGAACATGTCTGAACCCGAAATTATTGGCCTAATAAATACATTGAAACCAAATTCAGAATTGGCATCATTAACAGGGAAGTTTGATTTCATTATGGGTTGTAATTATACTACACAATTGATTGGACCTAAGTTTATGATGCATAACCAACAGAGTGGAAGTACATATGTTGTGGCTGTTAATCAATTCACAGTGAAAGTACTCGAGAATATTTTTTATCATTTACGCAACCTCCTAAAAGATGATGGATTGCTTTTACATTCTACGGATACTTTTGAAATGCATACTAACTCAGCAACTGGCTATTCTTCACCAGCAACAAAACCTATTATGGAAGCAACGAAAGGAGATTTGTCGAAATTATCGGAAATTGTACCAGTCTTTGGTTCATTAGCTGCTCAAAGCTTAACGATTTCCGGAAGTGTAATGACGACAGTTATGATGATTGGACTAGAATTTAAGAGGCTATTTATTATACCATGGCACTTTCAAAGAACAGCTACAATTGAAAGAATATATATCAATTTTCTCACTGCGTTTACAAAGAAATAAAATGGATACAGAATACAGAAAAAGCAACCTTTAGATTTCTGAGGTTGCTTCTTGGTGGGCGCTGCAGCTTTTAGGCTGAAGCACCCTTTTTTTGATTTTCATAATGGTAACCGCAGATAGATTATTCGATAACTCATGGGCATAGCGTTTTTTCAGGGTCCTATGCGATCTCATCTTTAGGTTCGTAATAAGCAGTGAAATCCGGAACGCTAATATTGCCACATGGATTACATAGGTCATAGGATGAGCTTAAATCAATGCCCCAAAGGCTAACGTATTTATCCGTCATTCGGGTTGATGTGTGACCCATGATACGTGATAATGCGATGGTATTTCCTCCATTGACTACCCAAAGCCTTGCAAAAGTATGTCTAAACGTATGAGGACTTACCCGCATACGGTCAATATCTAAATAGCTACCTAATAATTTGCCGGTTTTACGCAGAGCATCTCGTATGGATGATGATGCTAAGGCTTTTTATAGCGTGAGGCAAACAAGTAATCGTCTCGTTTAATGCCATATTTGTTGATGTAATTCAGTATCAGCGTGGATAGCTCACGAGAGAAGGGAACTTCGCGTTCCTTGTTACCTTTCCCTAGCACTAGCATGATCCTTTTGTTATGATCAAGCGAATAAACATGCAGGTTGGTTGCTTCCGAGATTCTTAGGCCTGTACTGGCCAACATAAAGATTAACAGAGCCATCCGTTCTTTATATTGTGGTGTTGTTCGTATTTCTCGGACGGCATTGATGTTAGCTTGTAATTGTTCTGCAGAAAAACCTTGAATGACCGATTGTTTTTTAGGAGGCTTCCGAATCCCCTTCACTAAATCACCATTATATAAGTTCTTCTCCGCAAGGAATAATCCAATTTGTCTTAAACAATAGTAATGTTTCAGACGTGTTCCTGTAGAAAGCGGTTGGCCATTATGATAATTTGGCCGCTCACAAAGCCAGGCTAAATACTCGCGTGAAACACTAACACTTAGTTCGAGTACACTATAGCCTCGACTATCGCAAAACCTACAAAACTCACAGAATTGAGATACAAAATTTCGAATCGTTTCGGTTACAAATCCTTCACTAATTAACCATTTTTTAAAATCATTTTCCAGTTCGATCATTTATGCCTCCATTGATATGAGAATAGATAGAATGCTTCCAAATTTAACAGAAATATAGTAAGATTCTACTACATTTGCATACGTGTGGGCATATTTTCCTGTTTTAGAAATGGATAGACAACATAAAACGACAAAGGGGCAAGACAGATGGCCAGGCGCAGAAGAAAAAAGGAAGAGTTAGATCCATTACAGGCATTTATACTGCTACTCATGATTGGGGCTGGATGGGGAGCCTACTCGCTTACGAAATCGATTGTAGCTGCAGGGATTGCTGCCGGTGTAATTTTTGCGGGCTACGCCTTTATTATCTTCTCCATAAATCAAAAACAAATCGAGCGTTTAAAGAGATCCGGCATTGCAGAAATCGATAAGATGGAGGGGCGACAGTTTGAGAAGTATTTGGGTCATCTTTTTAAAGCACACGGTTATGCTGCAGAAGTTACACAAGCTGCAGGTGATTACGGTGCAGATTTAATCATCTCAAAAGCTGGAAAGAAAATCGTGGTCCAGGCGAAGCGTTATAGCAAAAATGTTGGTCTAAAGGCCGTGCAAGAAGTACATACAGCATTGAATCATTACGGAGCAACAGAAGCGTGGGTTGTTACCAACAGTGATTATACAGAGCAGGCGTATACATTGGCCAAATCTAACGGCGTTCGTTTAATCATGCGGCAGCAGCTGATTGAGTTGATGTTAGCAATAAATCCTGAACAGAAGGCTCCAAGTTCAAAACAGATTACCCAACAACCAGAACTTGAAAATGAAGTCGCAGTGAGCAACGAGAATATGGAGCCTGAAGATCTGGACTGCCCCCAGTGTGGCTATTTACTTGTAAAACGTAATGGGAAACGGGGAGAGTTTTATGGCTGTTCCAATTTCCCTAAATGTCGACACACTATGGAAATTATAAAGAAGCTATCGGGCAGTTTAGTTGAAAATCAATCACGTTGAACCGTATAAGATACTCTTACACAGAGAATTAAGTAGTGATAATAGATTTGAGAGGTCGGAGTAGACGAGTTTTATGTTTAATAATGAACGAGTAAACAGGTGAAAATAATACTTTATATTAGGAGGATTAACACATGGCAAATCGGACAGGAACCTATGTTGCTTTTGATGGTTTAGGAGAAAAAGATCCTACAAAGTCTGACTTTAGATATTATTCCACTATTCAAGCATGGAGTGCAAACAAAAACATCAAGTTTTCGTTAACTAACAGTCATGAGAAAACGGATGCAGTACGCGATACAAGTAAACGGACAACTCTATATGCGCGGATTCAGGAACGACTTAAATCATCAAAAAACATGCTCGTCATCCTTACCAAAAAGACTCGTTTTACCGGAAGCGTTTTATCCTATGAGATAGAGCAAGCCATAGATACATACAAAATTCCGCTTATTATTGCATATCCCGAGTTTTCATCCATTTTGAATGTAGAGAGCCACAGTGACATATGGCCAAAGGCGCTTGCCGAGCGTATCAATAATACTGGTGTAGAGGCTATCCATATCGCATTTGCTAAGGATTGCATTATGGATGCTATTACGCGTTTTCATGTGAACGGTGAGCATCTTAGTGATGGGAAGAATTATTACAACCGTGACGCGCAAATCAAATGGGGCTTAATTCGATAAAGGAGCAGATGCGAATGAAAGTCTCGTTTTTTGATAAAAAGATACTACATACTTTCTACGGCTTTCTAAGCGTGATAAGCGTTATCACCTCTATTGTCTTTCTCTTTGTTGAAATAGAGCCCAAAAACAAGGCGCTCATTGGTGGAGGGACACTGATATTGCTGGTCCTTGTTTACATCGGAATTTGGATTCATGCCAATTTACGTCGGAGCATCAAACTAACGATTAACAACTCAGAGGTTGAGGTGAAGTTTGGTGATTTATTCTCTGAGGAAGCTGACCTGAAAGCAGTTGCTTTTAATGAATATTTCGACACAATGGTAGACGAGAAAGTTATTTCAAGCACTTCCCTCAACGGAATATATATCAAAAAATTCTATTCGGGAAATGTAAATACTTTAGACGACATTATCTCTTCTGACAACCATTTACCAGAGATGATCGCCTCCACAAACGAGGGAAGGACTATTGGAAAGAAAACTCAATATAAACTAGGAACAATATGTATGGTAGACGATTATCTCCTTACGGCGTTCTCTCGTTTCGATGCTAGTAATAAAGCGTACCTCGAGATAAACGACTACATAAGCTGCCTTTTAAATTTCTGGACTGAGATAGACAGAGTCTATGCTGGGAGAACAGTAGCCCTACCCGTTTTGGGATCCGGGATCACACGCTTTAAAGGATACGAGAATATATCAGATCAAGAATTGCTCGAACTCATTATATTGACATTTAAAGTGAGCCGCATAAGATTCACGTTTCCTTCTACGGTGAAGATCGTAGTCTGGCAGAAAAAACAAGAAAAGATAAACCTACTTTCGCTTAAGGATTTAGAATCGTGAAAGAATATTATTAACATAACTATTAAAAATGGTTAATGCTCAAAATTCTGAATTGACTCTCTATAGATGCTGGTGTTACCGTGCTTGATATAATCGTAAACGAAAAAGAAGGAAAAAAATTGCATAAGCACTACTCACCTATCTCGAGCAATGTAATTTAAAATCAACTAATGATAAACAATAACTCAACTTAAAACGTTTGCACTCGTTGTTTCAATTACTAGGTTCTTATAAATTTTTTTTTGGAGAAACCGATGATACTAATGGGGCTATTTGGAGTTCAAAGGAATTTCCTTTATTAAGGATTCATCTGAATTTTTAACGTTTCCTACATCTCTTGAGACTGGATATTTCATCATTTCGTCGGCAGGAAATGGTTTGAGAAATTGTGAGACGTCTTCCATTTCGGGATTTAACCAGCCATGTATATCCGTTAATATGACCGGCATACGATCATGCACATCTGAAACAAGCTGATTCGGCGTAGTCGTGATAATGGTACAGGTTGAAATGGGTTCCCCATTAGAGTCTCGCCAGGTATCATAAAGTCCAGCAAAGGCATAGACAGCTTTTGTTTTCATCTGAAATCGATAGGGCTGTTTTCCTTCACCTTCCTTACGCCACTCATAAAATCCGTTACTTGGGATCAAGATTCGGTTTCGTTTTAACAAACTGCGAAATGCTGGCTTTTTCTCGATTCCTTCAGCTCGTGCATTTATCATTTTATAAGCTATTTTAGGATCTTTGCTCCAAAAAGGAATGAGTCCCCACCTAAATCCTGAGAGTACCCGTTTTCCTTCTTTAAGAATAATGCCTGGTACGATTTGTGTAGGGGCAACATTATATCGCTTAGTATATTCATAGTCGGTTTCAACTATGGCAAAGGTGTTAATGATCTCATCGAGCTCTGAGGTTATCGTGTATCGTCCACACATGCATAGATCCTCCTAAATGATTATTCCACATACAAACGCAGCCTTGGTTCATTTTTACGCAACCCACGGCTGCCATTGTATTTATAATTGTAGCCGGTCATACGTTTATAAAAACAACTATTCCATTTTTTCGTTATTTTCTATGTATTCCTTCGCCTTATTTAACGTATCTACAATTCGACCTGATTCGTGTTCGAGCCAATTTGACGCCATTTCAGGATCAATATTGCCAAACATAACATTCCCAATGATATGATCCAATTCGTCAGATGCTTTATCCAGTTCTTTAACCAATATTTCTTGCTCCGTTTCTTTTAATGCTAATATGGATGTTCCACAGGTAATACAAGAGTAATCTAAAAGGTTGTCAATCGGGATCTCATTCTTATTATTGCAACCAATACATGTGACCGTTAAGGTTTCTTGCTTCAACATGCTTTAAACTCCTTCTAAATTATCAATTTCATACTCCACGATGTGTTTGAATTTTCCGCTGCTCATGATTTTTTCAAATATCCATTCGACTTCTACATTTCTATCCTTAATACTCCGGACTTTTCCGACTTTTTTAGCGCCTCGCACACGTACATAGTCGCCTTCTCTCATCCATTGCCACTCCCAAATCCTAATAGCTTTGGCTGCCGTAAGATACCGGAGTCGCTAAATTCTAAAGCGGTAACCCTGCAGGAGAAGGGGATGCTAAGCCATCTAACATCTGATTTCTTCATGCCGGCAGACAATACGGGGAAGGGACACTCTCCAGGATGCTGCTCCATAAATTGCTTCAGCACCTTTTTGGAAGCCGCATCTATACCCGATACGTGGCCAACATATCGATCCTCGAACCGCAATACCAGGCTAGATACATATCCTGACTTTAGTTTTATTCCAACGACTTCAGCAACGATCCGAACTTCTTTTCTTTTTTTATACCAGTATCGATGCTTTTTAGCTTCAACATAGGGGCTGTCTAGCTTTTTGGATATGATACCTTCCCACTCATGAGTATTAACCCAATCCCATAGTGCAGGTCCATCATATACCAGGTCAGTAACAAATAACCTTGGCTGTTTTGTTGGAAGCCTTGCTGTAAGTCGCTCATATCGCTCCCTGAAGGGGAGAGAGCGAATATCTTGTCCATCATCATAGAGCATATCGAAAGCTACAAAAATCAGATTGTCATCATATTTCTTACGGCTAACCCCGATCAGGACGCGCTGAAAGTTTGGTCGTGTACCGTCAAAGTAAGCAATTTCTCCATCAAGTACACAGGCACCGATTCGTAGCGGTTTCAAAAGTTCTACGATCTCAGGAAATCGATCATTGCGGAGTTCTACGCGCTTTGAAAATATTTCTATGCCACCTACGCCGTCAAGTCTCACCAGAGTACGCACACCGTCCCATTTGATTTGATAGCCCCAGTCTGGACCGGTAGGTATATCCGGTGAAGTGATTGGGGCCATTGGTACGCCAGGCAGAACCATAATAGGAGTCATGATACGTTATCCTTAGATTTCGCAGCGTTTTTTCGTTTCCTAGTGGGCGGAGAATTATCAGTCACAGGCTTAGTTGAATCTAGGCTTGCTTGTAGAGCAGCCAGGAGATCAATTACATTTGATCTATCTTCTGCTGCAGGAGCAGTAACAACATCTATACTCTTACCGGTGATCTTTTGTTCAATGAGATCAAGAAGGGATATCCGATAATCGTCCGTATATTTGCTCGGTTCAAATTTCTCACTCAGCTGCTCCACAAGAGCTTTGGCCAATGAGAGTTCTTTTTCGTTTATAACGGTTTGTGATGGAAGATTTGGGACTTGAGAGAGCGAGCGTATCTCGTCCGGATAAAACATGGTCTCCATACAAATGCAGTTGTTGACGGCGCGGATCGCCGCAAGACTGCTTTTACTGCGTATGGAAATTTTGGCTATGCCAATCTTGCCAGTCTGTTTGATCGCCTCCAGCAGCAGGCTGTAGGCTCCAGCGCCTGCCAAATCAGGGGCCAGGTAATAGGCTTTTTGAAAATAAAGGGGATCAATATCCTGTAGATCAACGAAATCCAATATCTTAATTGTTTTCGCGGCTTCATTCTGGAAGCGTTCGAGCTCTTCTTCTTTAATAATTACATATCTGTCTTTTTCAGACTCAAAACCTTTTACGATTTCAGCTGGATCAATTTCTTTGTCGCATTGCCTACATGTCTTTATATAGGAAATAGGCATACCACATTCTTTATGTAGGCTCCGGAAATGAATATCTTTGTCTTCGGTTGCGGTATACATTTTAACCGGCACATGTACCAGGCCAAAGCTGATCGCGCCTTTCCATACCGTATGCATGTCTGTCACATCCATTATTTTTCAATTAGAATGCTCCGGTTTCAGAAAAGTATTCAGATATTCATCATACTTTTTGCTTACGAATTGCTGACTTATCAAGCAAAGCTGAGTGTTAATCTTAAAATGATAGATGATTCAAATTAATCGTTCTTAGAAATGTTAATAGGTATTTGAAAATGAAAGCAGAGAGGAGGAGTTAGTTGAGGGGACTGACCCCCATTTGTGAGACAGGGATCAAAACACCTTCAAGTTTAAACGGCCAGTCGCCTGTAATCAATCGGCGACTGGTTATTTAGTTTCGTTTGAATACGAATTGCGTTATAGTAAGTGATGTAGTCTCGAACGGTCTGTTCAACGATTGCAGTCGTTGTATGGSTCAACCCTTCGAGGTAGAACGTTTCAGACTTTAGTGTGGAATGAAACGATTCAATGGGGGCATTATCAGCGGGCGTTCCCTTGCGGGACATGCTTCATGGTAATGCCTTTTCCTTTTACAGCTTCCTGATACCCCAGCGACGTGTAGACGCTGCCCTGGTCGCTATGCAGGATCGCACCAGGCACAGCTGGTAATTGATTGAGTGTATCTAGGACAAAGGCCGTGTCTTGTGTATCGGATAGACTGCTAGCTACGATCTCYCCGTTATATAAATCGAGGATGCTCGATAGGTACATCATTTTTCCGCCGAATGGTAAATACGTAATATCCGTGACGAGTTTATGCATCGGTGCTTCAGCTTGAAATTGCCGCTTTAACAGGTACTCAGCTACATAAGCAGGCTGCCCTGTTTGCTTTCGTTTCTTTACTCTGACTCGACATTGTAGCTGCTCACATTGCATGATTCGTTGTACGCGCTTGTGAATTAATCTTGT
>NZ_JBFRGC010000059.1:0-12505 GCF_052115145.1 Paenibacillus sp. 2TAB26 | reverse complement strand
AATATATTCAGAATATCATTACAAAGATAAACGTGTTGATTTAGCGGTTGTGGCAATTGAAGAGCATGATTTAGATGAGACTCCAGTAGCGATATTTGAGTTTAAATATAAGAGTCAAGCTTCAGACAATCCTTTTCTTAATGATGTCGAAAAAATATTAGGCTATATAAATAACGAGAATAATTGTTTGTTTTACTTAGGTTTTATTCAAAATGCTGAGTTTGCTGCTTTAGACAATAATTTTTCTTGGTTGAACGAAATACAAACTAAGTTAGGAACTAAACGATTAATTGAAATGAGTGGAGGATTGTTCAGACCAAATGAAGATCCTATATGGAGTTTTAAGCAACATTGACTACTTTGAATAAAATGACGATTTCACTTGAAAGCTGATTAATCAGACTAATGGAAAGAATTTTTAAGTCTATTGAATCAAACCATAACTAAAAAGTTGTGGTTTGATTCAATAGACTTGAGGCAGAGGAGTATTAATTTACAATTATAGTGCCTATACATGGTGTAATTAGTCTTTATATTTACGTGGGTTGTATGCTCTTCTATTTTACAGACCAATTGGATATTAAAAACCTGAGTTATTCTGAAGGAATAATGGTATTAATTGCAGTAATGTTAATTCCACTTTGTTTGTATATGTTTTATTTTGAGATGCTAATAAGATATATGATTCTAAAAGATCAGAAAAAGCAACTCTATAAAATGATCATTCCTTCAGCGAGTGAACAAGAAGAGTTAAAGAATAAGGGGCTAATCATTTTGTATAGTTATGACGCAAATCAAAATGTTTTATGCGAAGAGGGTGAGTTAAACACTGAGAAAGTTAGGTATGTATATAACAGAGAGCATGAAATGTTCTATCGTTATGAAAAAGTTGAATTATAGTTATTCGAAATTGATTCATTTTTCAATTTAGATTAAAGATCTGCATTCATTGTAGGTTAAGGACGCTGCAAGCTAGTTCGCCGTTATAGAAAATTCGTCGAAGAAGCCAATAGGCGTCCATCGTACTGAGTTGCTGCAGATTGTGGATGGAGGCTCGCGGGCGGTGTACTTTCTGGTTCGGCGCCACGCTTGCGGTTGCAGTTAGGTAGACAGCTAGTGTCTAACATCTGACCTACTAGTGTAGATGCTGATTGTATTTTTATTTGCTCTCGAAGAATAATTAATAATCTAAAAAAGACTAAAGGTTGGTGATAAAATGTCAAACAAAGATGAATTAATTTACAATATTCTTAGCAGTGTTTCAGATGCTCTGTTGAATATTAAATACAATCTTGATGATTTGAATCAAATGAACGGGAAAGGAAATAATAATTATTTACAGATGAAAGTGAATGGTATTAAAAAAAATGTACTTGAGCTTGAGAAAACACTAAAATTATAATCGCAATTTTATATTGAGTGCTATCAGCTCGGAAGACATTATTCTTAGGATACGCACTGGCAGCGATGAGGTCAGGGGTTCGATCCCCCTAGGCTCCACCATACTTAAAATGATGAAAACCCTTGCGGAGCAAGGGTATAATAATGGTTATCGAGTATTAAGATTTTATTTATATTTAGTACGAGTCTATTTTATAAATAAAGAGACTAGGATGTGAAAATTGTGTTGCTTTATATTAGTTACTTAGCGCTTGTTGATTGAAAAATCCAGTAACTACAAGGATTTGAGGTACTATTCGTCGAATTCATATGTAAAGTACAGTTGTAATACGATGAAAAACCGTGTAGATGGAGGATGACGATCATGTACCCATCTTACGCTCATGAAGAAAACCAGTTGTTGCTTCCGAGCGAGTTTTTTTGCCTTTTGGCAGTAGTCTGAATCCGGACAATCGCTTGATCATGCTTAATGATCCCGTAGGCACGGGGGGATTAGCAGTATGTGAAATCCTTCATGAAATCGTTCTGCTGCCCAAAGAAGATCTCGGTTTGGAAGGCGCTCGGAGCTTTGATCATCTAGTAAAGAATGTGACAGTCCGAAAATGATAAGATCGTTGGGAATCCGTATCTTCAGTTCTTCCTCGGCTTGACGGACTATCAGGAACGGCCGCTATATCCTCACTCATGGCTCATTTCCGCTTGTGCCTAGGTGAGAAGGAAATCACATAGATGGCTATAGAAGCAATAGGCTGAAAAACAACGGGTTGATGACGACGGTGCCAAGTCCTCTTCACCTGTCGCTCGGGGCGGTAATCTCAAGCGCTCGGAGCCGGAGACGATAATTGAAGTGTTGCATGTTTGTAAACACATTTCATATTGTTTTGTGTATCAATGTTTAATGAGATGTATATAATTAATAAAGAGTGAATTATAATTGAAATGACTGATACGGAGTATAATTTGGAGGGGACAAAATGCTTCATATTGTAAATGGAGAGAAAAGAAACGCAGCCGCCATCGGCTCTTTTCAAAATCTTATAGGAAGGTTAAATGAAAAATATTATGGAACAGTTTATTATGGCTTTGCGTTATCAGAAATTGATAATACAAAAGTTATAATAGATGCATTAATTGTTACGAAAGAAAAAGGTGTCCTAGCAATAAACTTTTCATCGACTACTCCAGAAGAAGATATTAATAACGTAGACAGAATGTATGTTCTTCTAAGATCATTGTTAGAAAAAAACTCTCGGTTGAGAAAAAGAAGAGAGTTGGCTGTTTCAATTAAAGTCATAAATTATGTCCCTACAATTGACGCCATACCAGCTGATTATGCCGACGACTATGTATCTGAACAAAACTTTTTGGACTATTATGAAAATGAGATAGAAGGATTCGAAGAACATTATTTTGAGGCTCTAAATGAGGCATTAGACAAAGTTGTATCAGCAAAGCCAAAAAAACCAAGGAAATCAATAAAAAGTGCAAGCTCACTTGGTGCTAAAATTAAAGAAATAGAACTAGCGGTTGCTAATATGGATATGTGGCAAAGAACTGCAGCCTATGAAATTCCTGACAGGCCACAGAGAATTAGGGGATTAGCTGGCTCGGGTAAAACAGTAGTTCTGGCACTAAAAGCAGCATATCTGCACTTTATGGACCCAGATGCAGATATAGTTGTTACCTTTTATAGTCGAACTTTGTATCAACAATTTAGAAGTTTAATAAAGGAGTTTTATCAACAGTATAGTCAAGGTCACATTGACTTTAATAAGGTTCATGTACTACATGCTTGGGGAACTCTATCTGAACCTGGACTATATTCTAAAGTGGCAGAAAAAATAGGAGCAGATATATACACCTATAAACAAGCAGTAAGTGTATTTGGTGATCAAAATGCGTTTTCCGGCATTTGTGGCGAAATATTAAAAAGCTTAGAATTGAATAATATAGATAATCTCCCCTTATATGATTACGTTCTGATTGATGAAGCACAAGATTTCCCACCATCTTTTTTTCAGCTTACATATAAGTTATTTAAATCACCACAAAAAAAAATAGTATATGCATATGATGAGTTGCAAACGTTAAATAAAAGCTCCATGCCTTCATTAGAAGAAATGTTTGGAGTTGGTGAAAATAAGACACCATTAGTTGACATTAGTAATAGTGATGATTTGTCTAAACCAAGAACTGATATAATTTTACCAATTTGTTATAGAAACAGTAAATGGGCTTTGACTATTGCGCATGCCTTGGGGTTTGGTGTTTATCGTGATGAACTTCAACCGCTCGTTCAGTTCTTTCAAGATTTAGATGTCTGGAAAGAAATTGGTTATGAAAAGATAGACGGTGATTTGGAGTTTAATCACTATGTTAAACTGAGAAGACAACCAAAGGCTACTCCAGCATATTTTGATCGATTGCTTACTCCACAAGATGCTGTATTTGTGCCAAATGCTTTTAATAGTAAAGTTGAGGAGTATATGTGGGTAGCACAACAGATCAAGAAGAACATTACGGAAGATGAATTAGACCCAGACGATATATTGGTAATATTTCCGGAATCATTAAATTCATATAAAAACTATGACCACTTTTCTTCTTACCTACAAATGGCTGGGATTAGCAGTATAATGCCTGGAAAGAATGTGGATAGAGATACATTTACAGTACAAGGGAGTATTACGTGTACGCATATTTATAGGGCTAAAGGTAACGAAAGACCTATGGTTTATTTAGTGGATGCTGAGTATGGAGCTAGAAGTGTAGATCTTATAAGTGTACGTAATACATTATTTACTGCAATAACACGTTCGCGGGCATGGGTGAGAATAACTGGTACAGGTGTTGGAATGGACCAGATTAAAGATGAAATTGAAAAATGCGTACAAAGCGATTACAGCTTAGAGATTAATATTCCTACTAGAAAAGAAATTGAATCGATTAACTTGTTGAACAGAGACACGAGTCAAGAAGACAAAAAGAAAATCAGTAGTGCAGAAAAAGCAACAGGTGATTTAATAGAAATGATTCGCAAGGGATTAGTGTCTATCGATTCAATTCCTCAGCTTAGAGATTTAGCAAATCTTTTAGACAAAAAAGATGAGGAATGAAAATGAGTAATGAGCCCATTGATTATCTGTACCAGCAGTTCAATACTATAAGAGATATGTATCGAGATACTTTAATAATGGAATATATACAGCCAGAAAAAATAGAAAAACACACCAAAAATATTTTCACATATCAAAATCAAGTTCCCACAGGTGATAAGCGTAGTCCGATGAGTGCAAAATATTTTAATAGTTGTACACAATACTTGGCTATGTTTAAAAGAAGATCGTATCATTTTTTATTCTCTGATTGCTCTATCGGCAGATTTCATTATGAATTTGATGTTAATTCCAAATTATCATCTTATAATTTAGTGTGGTTTCCCTGTCCCTTTTCGGATGGCTTTCTTGAAGAAGTAAATGTTAGCGAACTACATCTTTTTGAATTCTTAGATAGTATAGAAGAGATGGATAGTTTTAAATATACGGATTTTTCCTTTCGTACTCCAATTAGAATAGACTATGATGCTAATTATGAGGGCAGTAAAGCTGATTTTCATCCTATATCTCATATTCATTTTCAACATACAAATACTCGTGCCAAGAACAATGGTTTATTTTGTTTGTATAAATTTTTCAATTTTATTATTGAGAATTGCTACCCGGAATATAATTATAAATTCCATGAAGAAGATAATAGTATTACAGAAGAGATGAAGAATAATTCTGCACATTGGTTGAGGGTGAAAAATTCTGTTAATGTTGGATTGGGGAGTAAAATTTATACTAGCTATTCATTTTAAATGCTACATTTTCTTTGCATTTTATTGGTTTGGTGCAATACTAGATTTAAGAAGTAATGGAAAAAAGTTTAAAGAAAAACAATGTATTCAATTTTGATTACATACAGGCTGTCGAGAAAGTGATATGCTCCCCAAATAGTAGACAGGTGAAATAATAAAAAACCTGTTGCTATGAGGGGAGCATTTTCATGTCTAAAGTTAAATATTCCGCATCAGAGAAACTTACCATAATCGGAGAGATCGAAAGTGGTGAACTTGGCTCTATGGCCGCTGCGTATAAATATGGCTTATCAAAAACAACATTGGCGAAATGGCAACGGAGGTATAAAGTCTATGGTTTGGGAGGGTTAGAAATTCAGACGTTAAACCGCAGCTATACCGCAGAACTTAAGCTGCAGGCGGTGTTGGATTACCTTAAGGGGGAAATATCCCAATACGATATCATTGATAAATACAAGATTGCGAGTAGAACACAGCTATCGAACTGGGTAAAGAAGTATAATAGTCATAGCAGCTTAAAAGCCTATAGAGGGGTAGCAAAGGCTTTGACGAAAGGACGTTCTACGACATGGAAAGAACGGATAGAGATTGTTCAGTATTGTCTAACAAATAACGATGACTATGGGAAGACTGCGGAGCAACATCAGGTTTCCTACCAACAGGTATATCAGTGGATGAAGAAATACCAAGACGGAGGACAAGATGCGCTGCAGGATGGACGTGGACGTAAAAAGACCGAAGAAGAGTTAACTGATACAGACCGCCAAAAGCTTACCATGAAGAAGATGCAGGCTGAAAATGAACGCCTACGCGCAGAAATTGCATTCCTAAAAAAGTTAGAGGAACTCGAAAGAAGGCGACGCTAAGTCGAGTACGTCAAGAAAACATCTATCTTGCCATTCAAGCTGTACAGCAAGATGGGCAGTTCAGCATTAAGATACTGTGTGAAATTGCAGAGATTCCACGATCCAGCTATTACAAATGGTTGAACCACAAGCCTAGCGTACGTGAACTAGAAAACCAAAAACTCACAAAAGCGATGATCTCTCTGCATGAGAAAGTAGGCGGTATCTACGGGTACCGTCGATTAACCCTTCACTTATGCAAAGAAACGGAGCAGCAGATTCACCACAAGCGCATCCAGCGCCTCATGCAGCTGCAAGGCATTCAGTCAGTGATCCGCCGTAGAAAGCGTAAGAGATATGCAACATCAACGCCTCAGCACGTGGCTGAGAACTTGTTAAACCGCGAATTCGCTGCGACAAAGCCGAATGAAAAATGGGTAACAGATATAACGGAATTTAAGTATGGTCAAAGTCAAAAGGCGTATTTAAGTGCCATCTTAGACCTATATGACAATACCGTTGTATCCCATGTATTCGGGCACTCGAACAACAACAGCCTCGTGTTTCAAACCGTCAAAAAGGCGATAAAGGCAGCACCAAGGAGTAGACCGATGCTGCATAGTGACCGAGGCTTTCAATACACTTCTCAACGGTTCAAAAAGTTATTTGGAAAAAAATTAACCCATAGCATGTCTCGCGTAGGGAGATGCATTGATAACAGTCCCATAGAATCCTTCTGGGGAACCCTGAAGTGCGAAAAATATTATTTGCATACATACCGAACTTTTGATGAGCTTGAACGGGACAATGAAGCCTACATTCACTTTTACAATTACGAACGATTACAGGCGAAACTAAACGGCCTCAGTCCAATGGAGTTTAGGACTAATGCCGTTTAACAGTTTTTATTTTTTGTAATGTCTACTTGACGGGGTGCAGTTCAAAGTCTCGGCAGCCTTTCTTATTTCTATATTTTTTCTCGCGTCACCGCGTTAATTCTGTGTAACATTAGTAATTACTCTAAAACGCTAGGTGTCGTACCTGCTTCGTTCGAATTGAGATAAACAACAAAGAATCTAGATTTTGGGTTTTATTGAATGAGTGGTACAAAACTCATTAGGAGGCGTTGTGAGTACGATTTGGGATTCCCTTTTTAACCCCATTGTAAATTGGAGGTACAAACTTTATTGTAAACGTTTAGTTAGCGAACTTTACTCAGGCACCAACTATAATGAAACTTGTAAAATAGGCATAAAACTTAATAGACAAATCATTATTTAAAGTAACTRAACCAAACGGGAAAAGGAGTACGGAAATCGAGCAAATCAAAGTGAAATTTATATCTGTTCGAACTGCATTAATCAAAATAGAGAGCCGCTGCTGAATGCTGATGGTAAGCCTTACTGTTCAAATTGTTTAGGTAAGACCGCGAAAGTGGCCATCATGAAAGGTAGGAGAGTCTGTTCTCATAGGAAGCGTAGAAGGTAACTCAAGCAATGAAATGAAGTGGGGTAATCAGTAGCTTGCTCTACTTAATTTGTATTCAAAAGGAGGATGATTTTCATCTATCACAATTAGAAGAATTGAAATACAAATACTTGCTTCTATTTCATAGGACGGTTATCAATATTAGAATATGATGGAGTTAATAAGCATATAACATCTTATTTAGGAGCGAATTGACATGAAAGGTTTGTATTATCACCCAGATCGAATTCTTGATGAAAGCACTACTATTATTGATCAAGACAGATATGCAGCTATTACGATGTTTTTGGATTTAGTTGAGACCATAACTCCTGAAGTGGCTGAAGATCTCCAACAGTTACATGATACATATGTCCTAGCGGATCTTTGTTACGTGAAGCAATACTCAGAAAGGCGATTATGGCCATCATCCTGGGAAATTGTAAAAAAATCGGATCACGATTATTGTCCAGAATATATTCCACTTAAAGAAGCTATTTTGGATTGGGCTAGTAAATTCAATCTATTAGGGAATCACGAATTTTATCATTCTTTGGGGCTTACGTCTCTCTCTTTTTATTATGATGATTGCAAAGATTTAAATCGAAAAGGAAGAATGAAAGAATATAGAGCGATTGCTAAACAATATAACGTTCCACTGGAAGCAGTTCGTCAGTCTGAGCGGTTTAGTAAGAGTTGGCCCCATCAAGAAAAACTTGTTTTAGCGGAGAATGTATTTCAAGAGGACGAATCCGATACGATAGAACTCAGTCGAAGTATTGGTAATGATGAGAATCTCCATAGTCTATTCTTTGAACAAACTTTTCCGTTCATATTTTCTCCAGATAGTTTAACTTCGTTCTTTAAAAAAGATGAAAATGTTGATGTTTTTATGTTTGAAACAATGAAGACTCACTATGAATTAATGCTCTGTATTTATGATAGTAAGAAAGAGGAAGCGATTAAAGAAGGGATTCCTCTTGAATTACCCCAATTTAGTGGACTTGCTTGGGATCCGCGAAACGAAACCTGGAAAAATTTTGAGCAATCAATGGATCAAGCATATGCCGAATATAAGCAACTGTATCGAGAGCGAGCGGAGAGTTTTCTCAAAGATAGAGGCTATGTGAAAGAGAAAGAAAAGAGAAATTTGGATCACTTTAAATGGCTTGTTCATTATTTGGTTCAAAAGTGGACTCTTCGTGAGATAGCCGATAAGTACAGTGGATCTGAATTTATACTAAGTGAAGATACTATATTTCACGGTTTAAAAAGTGCAGCTAGAATGGTCTTGATAGACTTGAAACAACGAAAATAATTTTGTTTCTAATGGCGATAAAAAGAGCCAGAATTAGACTATTCAAGGAAACAAACTTCAGATTTATTTTCTACTTAAGGCTATCAAGCCCTTCGAATCCTAAAGCACGCTGTTGCACCATAAAATTACTGTCTGCCCTTTGGTCCGAGTGATGGTATATTGTGACGGGTTAGTGTAAATTGTTAAGTATTATTGGCACCAAAGTAACTGAAATGGAACAATTGAAAGCTGCTGGCATAAATCTCTAGACGCTGGAGCATACGTTGAATCCGCTGGTCCACCAAAGCACGGCGCCGACAATCACGGTGAAATCTTTCTGTTTGATGTTGGAAGCCGATAATTGTTAGAAACACTCTAACATTGGAGTACAGTTTATAGCCGATACGTTTTAAAGAGTGCTAGGTTGTATCTTCAAACTACAAAACGACGACCTAGACAGGGTCTACTTTTCACAGGAGAAGACGATACAAAACCCGAAATAATCAATGTAATCGATAATTCTTTTAAGAGTAAAACCTACAGGTTCAGGACAGGACTCTCCACTCCTATCTATACTTTTGCACTCTTATTGAGTGCGAGCCACCCTTACAGGTGGCTATTTTTTATTGCTCATTAAGTGACCAATCTGCTAAAGGTTACGGTATAAGGATCCATCTGGTTGAACCATAATACGAACGGGCAGGTTAGCATGGTGCTTGGTGGGTTACATGATTTTCGTAAATGTGGTAGAATATTCCATGTAAACCGAATTGAAAGGGGACTTGGAATGAGCACAAACAAGATCCATGAAACCCAGCCCGAAAAGGAACATTTGCACAGTAACTATAATTATTTAGATGAGAACCTTCGCTCTATTCAAAGTATTGAGGGTGGAGGACCAATGAAAAAAATAGATTTAAATTCAATGCCGCGTCCTCTAAAGATCTTCGGCTACTTTGTATTTTCAATTTTAGTGTTAATGGGTGCGGTAGCAGTCTTGATTAGTTTTATTCGTTATATTTAACAACATCACCACGCTGCTCAACTAACGGAGAAGGTTAGGCAATAGCACACAACGATGAGCAGGCACTGCGGTAGCCTGCTCGTTTTATTAATCTAACGGGCAGTTATGCGAAACAAAATAAAATTCGTCTTCGTAATTAGAAGGAAGTATGCTGAGTACAGCGACTCTTATAACTCTATCCAGGAGGAATTTCTCATATTCCAAAAAATCAGAAACCTATTCAAGACTCGACGACTTAAACACCAATTAAAATTACTCAAACCAATACATGTCATTTTGCATGAAAATAAAGAAGTCTTTGAAGATCATTGGCAAGCAAGAACAGAAGCTTATGAATCGCTACCAGAAGAAGATATTCAAAGTATTTTAGTCTATACTCAAAAGAAACTAAATGAAATATCAAATTATTTGAATACCATTAAGTTCAATAAACAGTCAAAGGATGTTTTATTCTTCTTTACGGACTATGTAGATCATTTATTGAAATATCACAAAAATAAATTTGATATGAGGTATCACCTACAATACATGTATTTATATAGTGAATTATTATTAGGATCGCAAAGGTATATAGCGATTAAGAATAATTTAAGAGAGATTGAAGGGGGTTCGAGGAAGACGATTCATTAAGCTAACGGGAAGGATAGTTCAATCACTTCGCGAATATTCATGTATGGATTTTTATAAAGTTTATAAAAAGACTTTTAAATAAAATTCCCTAATTTGCTGTAAAGGCGGAATAATATGAATAAAGATATTCAAATTTTAATGGATAACTATGAGCTTAAAGAGGGAACATTTATCTACGCTTTAGTTGAAAAATCATCTTTCAATGAAGCATATTTTTGGAATTATTATAATGCGCAGATTGAAATTAATAAGCAGACATTAAATAAGTCATTGGACAGGGAATTAACTAAAATTGTCCACTGGATACATAAACGAATTATTGTTCTATTACTTTGTCATTTTATTGAAACAGATATATATTCAATATCTAACTTGCCAAAAGAAAAATTAACACATTTTACTGAACGATTAGACTTTATGATTGAAGGATACTTTGGCAACTTTGTAATGAGTGAAAAACAATTTGGTGACGATATCAAGAATCCTAAATACCCAGAGTTATATTACATTTGATTTTCACGCTTAGTCGGCATGATTTTTTAAGCTAACGGGAAACGTTAGTTCAAAGCTTATGGGTTCTCGCTCGGGGATGGAATCATCATTTAGGAGGGAGATAAGTGTCAGATCGGATAATTATGAGTATAATTTTTTTGATTGTATTTGGTGGTTTTGGTCTGCTAAACATTCTTTATACTGAGTTTATGATTTCAACAACATCAAGTTTCAAAAATCAAAAGAGAACAACAAAAGCAATGATAAAACGATTTAAAATAAGCGGATATGTCACTGTAATTTTTGCGATAATTATGGTAATAGTTACGTGGATGGGAGGACTTAAGGGAATATAGAACATAGGCAGAAATCATTCGAGTGACTAATATAGTGTCCATCCACGTCGTTTTGGGAGAGATTGGGATTGAACTAACGGGAAACGATAGTTGAACAAACATGGAGTAGTTTGCTGCGGCAGCTGCTCCATTTTTTCATTACGCTAACGGGCAGTTTAGCGTGGAATTGACCAAATTGAAAACATGAAAATAGAACACCTGAAAGTTACACTTTTTGGATAAAAGTAAATGAAATATAATGTCCTAGGAACCTCCTAAGAGAAGCAAATGCTGAAGTAAGGAGATAGCGTGCTTTAAGAGAGCTTATTTGAAGGAAATCTTCTTCGGAGTTGTTTTGCTTGTGTACTCCTTCTTCAGCATACGAAGCAAAACATAATCTTAGTGATAGTGGGATGGTGCATTATATGGCGGATAGAAAAGAAGAACGAAAAAGAACCTACCGTGCTTTGGCTATAGTCCTCTGTAGCATTACCATACCTATTGCAATTTTGTACTACGGATATTTCCAAATTGTTTATGCAGAAAAAGTAATTCTCACTCAAAACTCCCCTAACAAAAAAAATCAAGTTGAAATTAGGGTTCGAGGACAGAATGCTTTTTTTTCGAATGCACCGATACGAATACACTATGGAAAAATTGGACATCTACGAACTTATATCGAAGAAAGAATTAACAATGATGGCAAGACTCTTATTGCCGAAAATTTCGAGTTTACTTGGATAACAGAAGACGTCGTTTCAATTATTCTTAAAGGGGAAGAGCAAAAAGATAAGACATTAGAAATTACTTTTCCTAATTGATTTAGACGGGATAAGAAATTCTGCATTTTTTCAAAAATAATCAGAAAATCGATTAAGCTCCCTTGGTACGATATGATTTTCTCACGAATTCTTCTTATTCGCAGGATTTCGCCCGGATAGTAAGGGGGGAAGACATGAAGGGAATACCCTGTTAGACTTCGGTAACATGAAGACGCACGGGAATAGAGGAGGGATATCACCGTCCTATATACTTCCATTTACTGCACGCATTCTCCACGCCACCCTTGGAGGTTTTCACTCCCATGTCTTAACGGGTCTATGCCCTCTCATTCCTTCGTTACGCCTATCCAAGGGGTGGAGGCCGGTCTTGCTA
>NZ_JBFRGC010000058.1:0-14310 GCF_052115145.1 Paenibacillus sp. 2TAB26 | reverse complement strand
AAAGACGTATCACTTCATGATCCAATTGGAACGGATAAGGAAGGCAATGAAATTACGCTGATCGATATCCTCGGTACTGAAGCGGATGATATCGTCGATAAGGTGCAGTTGAAAATTGAAAAGTCGAAGATATATAAGAATTTGGATATTCTTGATGACCGCGAGAAGGAAGTTGTCATCGGCCGCTTCGGGCTGGAGCATGGCGGGGATGAGCGGACGCAGCGGGAGATTGCGAAGGAGCTTGGGATTAGTCGGAGTTATGTTTCAAGGATTGAGAAGAGGGCGCTTATGAAGCTTTATCATGAGTTTTATAAGGCGAAGCGGTAGGGAAGAGTAGAGCTCAAACTTTTAATTTAGCCTTGTCGTTAATAACAATAAAGTTATGATAGTGATTTCCCGATGTTATATCCATTTAAGAACCAAACGGAACACTACCGTTTGGTTTTTTATTGTTTAAGCACTCCACACATGTGGAAGTGGTAGTGTCAGCATCGTAATGAACAAATAAATAGGAATGCTTAAACCACTGTTTTTTATGTTCTATAAGTTGTCTCGACCTATGTAAAGATTTCCTTATAGTGGATAAGGGGAGTTCAAATCCCTTCGCCTCCACCATGAAAAGCCCGTCCGTGCTAAGACGGGTTTTTGTTATGCCTAGAGAAAGTAGACATTTACTAGACATTGCTTTTATAAACCAAGAATTGCGATAAATATAAGTAGATAAAATGTCTAATAAACTGATAGGGCTTAATCATTTGCAAAGTGAAGCGCAATATAAGAAGTAAGTTGTGCTTAATGCTATAATATATATTAAATTTAGCAAAATGGGAAAGAAAATCATTGAAAGGAGCTGATTGAATGAGTGTATTTTCATCAGCTTGGGTTGATGGGAGAATAAGTGATATTGATGATTTAATATTAAAAAATAGTGATAGAGAATTTATGTTTATTATAGATACCAATTTTGCAATTATGGCTAGATACTATATTAATGATATGGAAGTGTTTAATCAATATTATCTTAGCCAAAAAGATGACTTTGAAAAAATAATCAATATAGTTAAAAATAACGCTTCAAGAGTTATATATGCACTATCTTGTGAGGAAGCATCCAGATCCAAATCGACAGGGAATATAGATCTTGAAAAATATAAAGAAATGGTTGATTGCGTAGGGAAAGTATTTAATAAGGATTTTAGAAAAGAATTACTGTCGAATAATGAATTGATTACTGAGGAGATAAAGTATAGTAAAGCACCGCTTTTACTTAAAAATGGGTTATTTAAAAATCAAACAGTCATAACCTATACAACTATTTTAAAGGCATACTTACTTAAACATTTCGATGATAGAGATAGTAAAACAAAAATTAAAGAAATGTTTCACTATATAGCGGATGAAATAAATGCATTTTCTCCTGTGAGTACTTCATTTGTTATCCACTACTTAGGAGAAGAATCGACTATACTAAAAAAAACTAGTCCATCTATAGGAATGGAGAAAATTTTAAATAAAATATATGCAGCTTCAATTGATATGCTTATGCCAACTCAAGTCTCCCAATTGGCAGAATTATCAGGTTATCAAGAAGTGCCAATTTTTATTACGTTCGATAAAGGTGCGAAATTGCTGTTTGACTCACTATTTGTAATGAGTGAACATCAATTAGAGAGTGGAAAGAAAGTTCCAGCGTATTCGACAATGATTTTTTATACTTCAGGCTGGAAGGATACAGATATCCGAGAGTTGTGTCTATATGCCCAACAAGTACAGAGAAGTAAGAGGAAACTAGGGGGATCTCAAGAATATGAGCTAATTAGGCTTAATGATTTAGCAATTAAACTTGAAAAAATGTTAATAGAAAAATTGAAATGTAGGTCGCAACTAGACTAATTACGGAGAACCGTATCACAAGTAGTGGTAAAGCAGAAGTGTGTGTTAAGGATTGAGGCGTGGATGTTGTTAAATACCCAGGAGGGGACTTAAGCATACATATTTGATGCATGTGGAGTGCTGTGTGCTGTTGGTTAGGGAATAATGATTAGAGTTACATTTATAGGTGGTAGATTAAGAAATTAATTGGAAGAGGTGAAGTGAGTGATTAAACCAGATTGGGATATATTCAAAGCAAAATTTAGCTATAACCCTCAGAATAATTTTGAATGGCTTTGTTATTTGCTGTTCTGTAAGCAATTTAATAAGGAATATGGGATATTTAGATATAAGAATCAGTCAGCAATAGAAACAAATCCTATTGAGGTTAATGATGATGTAGTTGCGTGGCAAGCAAAGTTCTATGAAACTCCGCTCTCTAATCATAAAAATGATTTTGAGGATACATTAAATAAATTAAAGAGGGATTATCCAAATGTGAATAGATTGCATATCTACTCAAATCAGGAGTGGGGACAAAACAAGGGACAGGCGCCTCAAGGACTAAAAGATATTGAAAAGCTAGCAAAAGAATTAGATGTTAGTTTGGAGTGGAATTTAGCAAGTTTTTTTGAATCTGAATTTGTCACAGTAAAAAATGATGTTATTTCGAAGCACTTTTTTACATTTGAAAAAAGCATATTCACAATATTAGAAGAAATGCGAGAACATAGTGAAAATCTATTGAAAAACATAAGTACAGATATCTCTTTCAATGAGAATAAATTTGAAATTGAGAGAGAGCAGGAAATGAATCAACTTATCAATGGTTCTCATCAAGTATGTATTATCAGTGGTGTAGGCGGGGTCGGAAAAACTGTCTTAGTAAAAAAAATATATGAACGCTATGCAGAAGATGCACCATTTTATATCTTTAAGGCAACAGAGTTTGAAATAAGAAATATTAATGACATGTTTGGTGATTTCAGTATGAGTGATTTTCTTGGTGCTCATAAAGATATGAAGTACAAAACAATAGTAATTGATTCAGCTGAAAAGTTATTAGATTTAAGGAATACTGACCCCTTCAAAGAGTTATTATCAGCAATCGTTGAAGATAACTGGAAAGTAATTTTTACGACTAGAGATGTTTATCTTAAAGATCTTAACTATCAGTTTTTCGAAATTTATAAAATTGCTCCATTAAATATTGGGATACGTCCTTTGGAACAGCATGAATTAATCATTATAGCTAGTGCGAATGCTTTTACTCTACCTAAGGATAAGAAGTTATTAGAATTGATAAGAAATCCTTTCTATTTAAATGAATATTTGAAATTCTACAAGGATATTAATGAAATTGATTATGTTGAATTTAAGTCAAAATTGTGGGAGCAAAGAGTTAAAAAAAGTAAACCAGAAAGAGAAAAATGTTTCATAGAAATTGCATCTCGAAGAGCCAATACAGGTCAATTTTTTGTTGATGTAAAAACTGAGCTAAGTAGCCAATGTGATGAATTAATGCAAGATGGAATGTTAGGCTATGAGGACGTGGGGTATTTCATAACTCATGATATTTATGAAGAATGGGCGTTAGAAAAAATTATTAATAGAGAGTTCGCTAATAGGTCTGACGAAAATGGATTTTTTACTTCAATTGGTGAATCGTTACCAATAAGAAGGTGTTTACGAAACTGGATATCAGAGAAACTATTGCTTGAAGACAGCGAAATTGTAGAATTCATTGAAGACGCTATTAAAAATGATGAGGTTGAGTCCTTTTGGAAAGATGAGTTATTTGCTTCTGTTTTACTTTCAGACTATTCAAAAACTTATTTTAAGGTTTTTAAGAATGAACTATTGTTAGATGATTGTAGGTTACTGAAAAGGCTAACTTTTATCTTACGAATTGCATGTAAAGAGGTAGATGATGATTTTTTCTCACAATTAGGCATAAAAGATATAAATATCTTTACTCTGGAACACATTCTAACAAAGCCAATGGGAATAGGCTGGGAGGCATTAATCGAGTTTATATACACTAATCTAAAAGCAATTGAGGTTGAAAACATTAATTTTGTTTTGCCTTTAATTCATGACTGGAACGACAAGATTAAAAGCGGAGCTACTACTCGATATGCTGGACTTATTGCTTTGAGATATTATCAGGATATAATTCAAGGGGAAAACTACTATTCAAGAGATGATACACAAGAATTAATTATTAAGACCATTATTAATGGCTCTAGTGAACTGAAAAGTGAATTAAAGGATATTGTAACTGAAATAAAAAGCAATGGATGGAAGCATCATAGAGACCCTTATTATGATTTAGTTAAGTTTATCTTGACTAAATTAGAGGGGGTACCAGTTTGTAGAGTTATACCAAAAGAAATTTTAGAGTTAGCGGATTTATTTTGGACATATACACCTCAAAAAATTCATATGTTTTCAAGCTTAAGAGATGATATTGAACATAATTACGGTATAGAAAATGACCATGGAGAGTATCATCCGCCTAGTGCTTTTCAAAGCCCGATTTACTGGCTACTTCAAATTAAACCCAAAGAAACTATAGATTTCATTGTAGGTTTCATTAATAAATCTATAGGTATGTACTTAACATCTGATATGGCGTCAAAGTATGATGTGATAGATGAAATCAAAGTCAAGTTAAGTGATGAGCATTATAAAAAGCAATACATAAGTCAATGTTTATGGAATATGTACAGAGGCACAGGTTCACCTGTTAGCCCCAATTTACTTCAATCTATCCATATGGCTTTAGAGAAGTTCTTACTTGAAATGGCTGAAAAAGTGGATGGAGAAGTGTTGGTGAGTTGGCTCAACTACCTACTTGAATGTAGTAACAGTGCTTCTATTTCATCAGTTGTTACAAGCGTCGTATTGGCAAATCCCGAAAAGACATTTGATACGGCAAAGATTTTGTTTAATACAAGAGAATTTATTACTCATGACACACAAAGATTGGCATTAGAAAGTAGTGCAAAATCACTGTATTTAATCGGTAAAAACTGGAGTATTAATAAAGACAGCTATCATGATAAAGAGAGAATTAAGAGCTGTGAAGACAAGCACCGAAATTGGAGCTTAGAACGACTTTTTCTGAATTATCAAATGTTTGCAACAAGTGAAGGCGGAGAGGAAGAAGCAAAAGAACGTCAAGAAATATTATGGAGTATTCTTGACAATTATTATATTGAACTCTCTAATGAATCTGGACAAATAGCGGTAGATAAGACTTGGCGATTGTATCTTTCTAGAATGGATAGAAGAAAGATGAAAATTAATACCGAAGAGACTGATGAAGGGATATTAATTGAGTTTGTACCTGATATAGAACCAGAAATAAATGACTTTATAGAGGAAAATCAAAAAACGTATAACGAACATATGAGATATGTTCCTTTGAAGTTGTGGGCTGATTTTAAGTCTAAAAATGATGACAAATCTAAAGAATATGAGAAGTATGATAGTAATCCTCAAAATGCATTAGGAGACGTTAGGAAAATATTGGAACGACTTAACGAACCTTATAACCCAGATCTTCCTCAAGAAACGCATGCTGAAAATGAGAGATTCCATTTATTTAATTACCAAATATCATTAAATGTCTGTGTAGTATTAGTTGAGCATTATGTCGATGATTTAAGTGAGGAGGATATAGGGTTTTGTAAGGACATTATAATTGCTAACGTGATATCTTGTGTACAGCCAGAATATTTCTATCAAGTAGGCGATGGCATGCAGGAAGCAATTGCTTCACTACCTAAACTGATGAAGTTATATCCTGATGAAAAGCAAACCATAAAATTATTGCTCCTACTAACATTGTTTAAGGATGAATCTGCTGGTGGGATAATGTCAATTCAAAGTTTTAACGTTTTTTCTATGGTTGCAATTCATAAGATGTGGGAAAACGAGTTTGAGGATGCACATTCATTATTATTAGGTTATTTATTCTTTAAGCACAAGTACAATGAGTTAAGAAACGAAATTCGTCAAGAAAGCTATGACAATGGAGTTTACCAACCTGATTATGGAGAATTATTGAACAGGTTTATAGCTGGTAATGAGTTGAATCTGAATAAGATGGTTGATAATGATTTTTCATTTTCAGATTTAGATAATATTCAAAGTCTTGATTCGATGATGTTATCTAATACTTTAGGTATGATGCCTGTCAAGTTAAAACATGAAAAGCATATTGCGATTGCACATGTAATAATTTCAGTGTTTGCAAAAGAACTAACGCAAGGTAGAGACTGTGACAAAATCGATTATAAGGTACGTAAAGATTTTTTGACAAGATATGCATATATTGTTTTAAATTCAGAAAATATTGAATTACCGAGATTTATTCAGCCATTTATTGATGAGTTCAATTTAACAGAACCTATAGCAGAGATGTTCCAAGAGTTTATATATGCTGAAGATAGAATATATAGTTATGATAATTTTTGGCTGGTGTGGAATGAATTCAAAGATAAAATAATTGAAGCTACTATTGACAAAACTAATAATTGGTACCTAGATAAAATCATCAAAAGTTACTTATTTGCACAAGTTAGATGGAATGACTCTACTAAGGGGTGGAGGTCGCTAAAATCAAATAACATGCGATTGATAAAGACTGTATTAGATCAAATGGATCCACATCCTGCGGTTCTATATTCAATATCTAAACTGTTGAATGACATTGGAAGCCCTTTTGTAGATGATGGACTAATATGGATATCCAATATGTTATCAAAACATTCAGAATATAGCGCTTTAAAACTTGAAATTAATACTTCTTACTATCTAGAAAACTTGGTGAGAAAGTATGTCTATGAAAATCGAGAAAAGATTAAAAAGAATAAGCTGTTGAAACAGAAAATTTTAGTTACACTGAATTTTCTTATAGAAAAAGGATCTACTATTGGCTATATTCTAAGAGAAAATATCATTTAAACAATGATTACAGAAATGAGATTGTCTTCTGCCAAGGACCTACCAGATGATCTTCACGACATCATTTTTTTTGTATACTCAAGGCAAATGGAGTGCGTGGTAGTAATATATGACGTCGAGCTTTTTCATGAGAGCAAATGAGGTGCTATTACTTGGTGTTGACCCAGACATGTGACATCTCACTTGAAGAATTAGGGAAGTAACTTGAAATTAATACTTTTGAGGAGAGCTGATCTTCTATCTGCGATCACTGTAGTTCTTACGATAGTAATAGGACGGAACATGGTAATACATTTGAACAAGGTCACCTTTCGTTCCGTATTTATGAAGATAATGAAGAGGAGTATACTTTGTATTTATATATTTTTAGTAATGGAGCTTGGAAGTTAAAATATCCAATAGTAAATTCACATTCAAATAATATTAAGGACTGTGTTCGTGAAGCAATTTATTTAGACATTTCCCTTCAGGTTAGGAACTGCCAAGATCATAAATTAGCTTTTTTAATGTATACCACGAATGAATAGAGTGATACAATGCTAGCTTGGGCTAATATTGATACTCCATGCTTGCAGACTTCAGACAGCGCGACAAACAGTTACAATAAAAATAAGTTTATACGCAGAAAGAAGGATTATTGTGCAAACTTATATAGATAGAATTACAGATATATCCAACCAAGCTTACAGCCAACTACTCACACACTTGGCGGCTCACCATACTTCAAACGATATTGCTAAATATATCAAGGACATTGGTTCTGAAGTTGAATTATTTCTTAAAGAAGGCATTTACAATAATACGAGGAATAGAGATACATTTGAAGTACTGGTTAATCATTTAGTAAGCCAAGATGTGTCCCAAACTTCTATCGATTCACTACACGAACTACGAAAAAAATATAACAAAGCTAAGCATGACCCTTCTACAATTATAAGTGGTAAAGAAGCAATGACGATACTTCAAGATACCAATAAAGCCTTAGTAGAAATTAAAAACGTAGGTCTTGGCATATCTTCTAGAAATCAGAGTTATGAAAGAATCCTGTGGTTCGCAGGATGGGATCATATAACATCAGGGGATACAGAAATTAGTATTATGATCCCATCCACAGGAGAACGACTCCCTCCTGCTCTTGACTATTTCAATATTGTTTGGGATGGATGGGAGCCTCTTATTAGTCATTTCGTTAAACAAGGACAACTGTTACTGGGGAGGGAGCAATTCCCTGAAAAAGTATATGACATATTGAGTGGTGGCGATTTTCTGGATGCTGGTGTATTTATAGGCGATTATAGGGAATTAATTCTGGAAATATCTAAATATGTGGATCTGGAGAAAGAAAGCAGACTACTCCCCAATTTACAAAGGAAAAATGATCCTAATGCAATATATTATGCTATGGTTTATGCGACATGTGATGTAATTTCGGAGGGAATGTTTGTTGAAGAACGAAATGAATTAGAAGAAGCATTACTAATAATTGCAAATTATAAGTATGCTGTAGATACTGCTTCGCAATACACTCGGAAACTTGCACCTCAAATGGTAAATATTTTACTTGAGTTAAAGGAGGAACACCGAAACTGTATAGAAGGACCACTATTCTTCACCGAGAAAACCTTCGGCACTTTAATGACTTCGGCATACATTAATTGCAAGCAACCACCAATAAAAGTGACTAATGATGGTAAGCTTTATTCAATAATTTAATTGTTTTTACTAAAACAATATTTGTATAAGTAAAGAGGGAAGCTTCTTATAGCGGAAATATCCCTCTTATTTGTTTCACGTGCAAAATAACAATGCCTACGCTAATGTGAACAACCAACGTATAAAAGACTAAAAACCTTGATTGCCCTCATGACCGTCAAGGTTTTTCTATTGTATTCTACATGGTGCATCAAGTGGTTACATCGGATCGAGTTCACAATGTCAAAAAATTCGACAATACCGGGGAAGATTTAGAGGATCTAATCTCCATTGGCACGATTGGATTGATTAAAGCCATCGAGAGCTTCCAGACCGGGAAAGGCACGAAGCTCGCGACGTTCGCGGCTCGCTGTATTGAGAACGAAATACTTATGCATCTGCGGTCTTTGAAAAAGACGCGAAAGGACGTATCGCTGCACGATCCGATCGGCACGGATAAGGAAGGCAACGAGATCACGTTGATCGATATCCTCGGTACGGAGGCCGATGATATCGTGGATAAGGTGCAGCTGAAGATTGAGAAGAGCAAGATTTATAAAAATCTTGATATATTGGATGACCGCGAGAAGGAAGTTGTTATTGGCCGCTTTGGTCTGGAGCATGGCGGGGATGAACGGACGCAGCGGGAGATTGCGAAGGAACTCGGGATCTCGCGGAGTTATGTTTCGCGGATTGAGAAGAGGGCTCTAATGAAGCTTTATCATGAATTTTATAAAGCGAAGCGTTAGAATGAATAATGATACAGGGCTGCTCCGTCAGGAGTGGCCTTTTGTTATGAGAACTCTATCTAAATCGAGTTAAAACGTACACCTCAATTTCATTTTTTCATAAAGTCATACTATAACAGATATACAATTAAGAATAACGGTAGAACCTATAGGCGTGTTACTGTTTGTAATAGTTTCACATATACAAATATAGTATACTATTTCCATAACTATCTAATTGTTTATTTCGGTAAAGGATAAGGTGCCATACAAATGCTAGAGCCAATTACACAAGAAGAAACGATAAGCTTTGTCCAGAAATATGAAGAAAAGTATTACGATCAAGATAAACCGAAACTAACCGAAAATCATAAAGAACGAATAATTGTCTATTTAGAAAAACAAATATCATTTGACGGTTTAGGAGAAACTTTAGCATTCCTATGATTTAAAGCAGCAGAAGCTCTTTATTGAGAAAGTTTACTACCATCGTAGATCAATACCTCATCAGCCATGGAAGATTATTACGCTGGTTGATCAGAGCTGGAGCATGATCGACAATGTAATCCATAATGCAGTTATGGCGTCTATCTTCTAGAAATTGTCCATGCTGCGTGATCAGCTTGACCTGTTCGATACACAGATTTTGGACGTTACTGATTATATGCGAGATTCCGTACAAGCACTGCTAAGCGTACAGTTGGGTGGTGGAACAACTATCTGAAATGTGCTGGAATATGAATATGCGCATTTATCTGACCCATAGCGAACCATTGTCGCTGTATGAAGGCGGTTCCTACAAACGGATGTACAAATGGGCAAGAGCTATTAGGGAGACAAGGAGCCGCCTTATTATATTTCCTTCTTTAGATAGGGAGGTCGTGCCAGCCTACAATAGACGCGCGGCCGAGATGTGGTCTTCGATAGGAGCCTTGGTTGGCGTAATGACACCAGATGAGTTAACGAAATGGCTCAAAGATATCATTTCCCGCAAGTATGGAAAGGGTGGCTACCTCAATTAACCGAGGACGAGATGAGTCGCCTGCACAAAATTAAGCAGCAGTTCTATGAGGCTGAACTTAACTATGGAAGCTCTATCATTACTGAGATGATTCAGCAATTGGAATTGAGCAGAATGAACGACAATTAGATAATGTCGCTGGTACTATGGCTTCCGTACGATTACAATCGTTTATCGATGCTGCTAGAAGTATTCGACAATTAAGCAAGTCGCGTGACCACTACGGATTGGTGTGATGAGCAAGTGGGCAAAAGTATATCGACGTTAAGCGGATTGGAACAGATGTTAATCGACATTGGTTTAGATGTAGAAATTGCTGCGGCTTGTACGCGTTATATTGAAGAAGGCGGTATCTTTCCGGACCATGTACCTATTATTCAATTCCCTCGGCATAGTCAGCCGCAGGGAGTAGGAGAAATATGGTCTCATATCCGCAAGCTCCATCAAAAAGGAAAAGAACCGGATCTTCTTGGTAGATTATTTGCGTTGCTGCTAAGGATTGGTCAGGAATCGTTCCTAGAAGCCAGTTGCGGTTATGTTGACGACGCATTGTGGCGCAGAGGCTGCTTAACACTGATGAGCAGCTATGAAATTCCACTGGCATTGTTATGGCAGTGGTTTCTTGATCACGAAGAATTATCCGGAAGAATGGAAAAACATAGATTTGTGTTTATCGCTCATGTCGCTGAGCGTGAACCTGAGCTTATTCATGCTCAGTTACAGTTGGCGGACAAGTTCAACCGATTGATAATGACGGCTCACTTGATAATCGCAGAGAATGCGGGCAATATTACGTCAACCGAATTCGAACAAGAACTAATGGTATGGATTGAGAACGAAATGATGACAGACCGCCAAACCATCAAGATTGCTACAGAAGTGATGCAAGCCATTCAAAGCAATGCGTCAGTGGAAGATATTAAACAGTTAGCAAAAAAAGTGGAGTGGGGGTACAGTTATTTCAAAGATTGGCTACAGCAGGCTTTATATATAGCGGAAATAACCCAAGGGACAGTTCCTTTCTCTGAGTCCCTCCTTCGTATCTTTATTCTCCTAGATCCAATAGGTTTCTATTGGCAATATTCATCAGCAGTTAAGTACGACTGGGATAGGAGGATGCTCGAGGTTCCTAATTATTATGCAAAACATGGCGTGCCAAGAGAGTTATATATTAGGCAAATCACAAACAATTATAATAAAGTACAGCTTCGAGCAGAACTTGCTCGTGATCGTGTTGAATACGAACGGGCTATAGTAGCATCTTCCAAGCTAGAAACATTATACTTATGTCTTTTTCTATGGGAAGAAACGGAAGGTTATCCTTATCTGGATGTGGTAGAAGAGAATTTCTTGGATAATATAGAGGGAATTCTCGTTAGTGAGGAAGTACCTGCAGAAGACATGCTAGAGCTTATGGAGTTCTTCCGTGGTGCGCCATTAACAGAGAACCTAAAGTCGAAGTGGCTGCAATACCGTGGGAGTAATAAAACATTCCGATCGTTGTCAATAGCTGCGGAACATCTATGGCCGCACTCTATTCTTTATAATCGTATTATTTGTTTTCTAGTTCATACGGATGTAGTAACACTCATTATGTTATGCAGTTGGACGATGAGGAATGGGCTCGATTTTGAAGGGTTCCTTCGTGCATATCAACAAGCTGGCGGTGAGTTGTTAGATTTAGTTCCCTTCCTTCTTAAGACTGCTCCAATTGATTTGGTGCATCCTGACAATCATGCATGGTCACAACAAACCATTCAATATATGAATGACAATAGGAGTCACTTCATGGAGCATTTAGCATATTATCTCACCACCCATGAGACTATTCCTGATGAAAAATGCTTTATTCTATCCTTTCTTATGACCTATGACGCAGACGAGTTTGCTGGCTTATCGATAAAATATTTGGCAGACGATAGCAAGCTTGTTCGTGACAAGACTGTGAAACTGTTAGCATCCAGTTCGCAACTAATCGCATCAATCATTCCACTGCTTTCTCATAAAAAGTCAAATATACGGGAAAGTGTCGTTAGGCTTGTTAGTGGATGGGACGATGATCAATCGATCCGAGCCTTACAAGAGCTTTACGTACGTGAGAAGAATGCAAAAATCAAAGAGTTACTCTCCAACAAATTGCAAGGAATTTTGGAGTTAACGCCGAGTTCTCCCATTGAGCCCGAAGTATTATCGTCGCCACTCATTAATCTGATCTGGCTTGAGCCTGCTACACTGCCTATACTACACAATTATGAGTCAGGGGAAGAGAGTGAAGCCCATGTATGCCAAGCTATCATTAGTGCGTATGCCAATCAAGGAGAAATCAGCCGCAATTGGAAGGCACATGAGTTAGCTTCTCCACTGCGTGTGGATGATTTGGCTGAACTAGCCTACGAGGTTTTGAATCGCTGGCTAAATAAGGGCGCCGAGGCGAATAAAAAATGGGTTTTAGCCTTCACTACTGCCTTTGGCGATGAGCGTGTCGTCTCGGTGCTGCAAGAGCGCATTCAAGCATGGCCGCTGGAATCACGCGGAGCAATCGCCTGTGAAGCGGTAAGGGCGCTTCTATTATCACCACTGGATTCAGCGCTCGTCTTCATTGATCAAATCTCAAGAAAATTCAAGTTTAAGCAGATTAAGTTGGCAGCAGCCGATGCCTTTACCCAAGCAGCTATCTTACGAGGTATTTCGACAGAAGAACTGGCAGACCTGGTCATACCGACTCTTGGATTCGATGCACGAGGCTGCCAAACCATACATTATGGATCCAGGCAATTCAGGATTGAACTGCTACTCAGCCATGACTTGCGTATCACGGATAAGAACGGGAAACTATATAAAACCCTCCCTACTCCTGGTGAGTCGGATGATTCAGCGCTTGCTAAGGCTGCATATGTGAAGTTCAAGCAGCTAAAAAAACAGCTAAAGACTATTCGCGAGTCGTTTCACATACGGCTGGAGCAGTCGCTTGTGACCAGAAGAAGGTGGTCGTTTGCCGATTGGCATAAACTGTTTATCGACAATACGATTCAGCATGGTTTTGCGGCCGGGCTCGTATGGGGAGTGTACACGGGTAATGAGCTTGCAGCAACGTTCCGTTACATCGAGGACGGGAGTTTCAGCACAATCGACGAGAACGAGATCACGCTTTTGGCAGATGATCTTATCGGGCTAGTTCATCCCTTGGAACTTGGGAATGAAGAGAAGCAGCAATGGAAACAGCATATTGAGGATTATGAGGTCAAACAGCCTATCTTGCAATTAAATCGGACTATCTTTACCGCGGTAAGCAGAGACATCGAAGAAACGAATGTGATGGATTACGCAGGCGTAACGATCAATGGATTTTCTTTGCTTGGCGCAATGAATAAATTCGGTTGGTCTAAAGGCTCAGTCGTTGACGGTGGAAGTTACTATGAATACTTCAAGGAATTCGAAATGCAAGGAATCGGAGCGAATTTAACGTTTAGCGGCGTTTCAGTCGGAATGGAGGACGAGACGGTTACGATCTATGAGTTGGAATTCTATCGCTCAGGCACAGTTGCCCGTGGCAGTTACGTTTATAGTGATATCAAGGATGATGATAGAATTCGACCAATAGATATTCCGTGCTATTTGTTCAGCGAGCTCATGTATGAAATCGATTCAGCACTAGTTAAACGGATTGGGAAAGACGAGGACTGGCAGTTGAACCGCGATTAATGGTTTATTATCCAATCAAGTACTGCCTATTCTGAAATTACATCAGGTTGTGTACACAATGTCAAAAAATTCGACAATACTGGGGAGGATCTCGAGGACTTGATCTCGATCGGGACGATCGGTCTGATTAAAGCGATCGAGAGCTTCCAAACCGGGAAAGGGACGAAGCTCTCTACATTTGCTGCTCGTTGTATCGAGAATGAAATACTTATGCACCTTCGGTCTTTGAAGAAGACTAGGAAAGACGTATCACTTCATGATCCAATTGGAACGGATAAGGAAGGCAATGAAATTACGCTGATCGATATCCTCGGTACTGAA
>NZ_JBFRGC010000057.1:0-15986 GCF_052115145.1 Paenibacillus sp. 2TAB26 | reverse complement strand
CAACAGACCACTCGATTGATTTKTCCGTYGCATTWGYAGGAGCAACGGTCGCGTCAACGGTTAACGTCTGACCAACCAGCACGCTGGAATCACCTGTTAACGTAATCGAAGCAACAGGGACTTGGACTACCGTAATCGTAAGAATCGTGCTGCCTACAACTCCGCTTTCATCGGCAGCTGTTGCTTGGACCGTTACTGTRCCTGGATTGCCGGCAGTAAGCTCACCCGTTGTTTTATCAATAACAGCCGTACCTGTTCCATCTATTACGGACCAAGCGACCGCTTTGTTTGTTGCGTTGCTAGGAGCAGCCACAGCATTCATTTGCAGCTTCTTACCTGATTCGATTGTAGTAACTTCACCATCCGCCGTTACGGAAATCACTTGAACAGGGATGGCAGGCTCATTAATTTCAATCGTTTTGGTTCCAAATACGGCACTGCCGTCAGCAGCCGTTGCTTTAACGGTAACTGTACCTGCTGAAACACCCGTCAATACTCCGCTTTTGCTGATTGTTGCTRTGCCTGTTCCGTTTTCAACAGACCACTCGATTGATTTTTCCGTTGCATTTGCAGGAGCAACGGTCGCGTCAACSGTTAACGTCTGRCCAACCAGCACGCTGGAATCMCCTGTTAACGTAATTGAGGATACAGGGACTTGGGCTGCCGTAATCGTAAGAATCGTACTGCCAACAACTTCGCTTTCATCGGTAGCCGTTGCTTGGACAGTTACTGTACCTGGATTGCCTGCAGTAAGCTCTCCCGTTTCTTCGTCAATAACAGCTGTACCCGTCCCATCAATAACAGACCAAGCAACCTCTCGGTATGTTGCATCGCTTGGGGCTACAACAGCATACATTTGAAGTGTCTTGCCTGATTCGATTGAAGAAACCTCATCTTCCGCTGTTACGGATATGTTTTGAACAGGTATGACAGGTCCATGAATTTTAATCGTTTTTGTTCCATAAACGGTGTTGCCGTCAATAGCCGTAGCTTTAACGGTAACCGTACCTGCCGAAATACCCGTCAATACACCGCTAGTGCTGATTGTCGCTGAGCCTGTTCCGTTCTCAACTGACCATTTTACTTTTTTGTAAGAGGCGTCTACCGGCAATATATCCGCACGCATAGCTAAAGTATTGCCAATAAGTAAGGAAGATGCATCCCCTACGCTGCCTACATTGATTGCTGCCACAGGTGTAGATTTTTTGTGAAAAGGATCATTCGTTATGAATTGAGAACCTGAATATAAAGAAAGAGGTGCATTATAAATTTCACTAATGCCCGATTTAATTTGGAAAGTGACCAATCCGTTAACGGTGTACCAAGAGTAACCCTCGTCTACCGTATTCGTCCTCTTATAATTCTCACCATTACTCTTGTCGCTTGGGTCTATGTTATTGAAGGTTAAAGCTGTATCTGCGGAATGTGCAAAAATTTCCGTACGATCATCCACAGGCTTGCCATCGGTATCATAAACAGCAAAGGTTACGCTTATATACTCAGGTTGACTCTGAACAACTACTGGTGAATTATTTAACTTGACATAACCTACGGGAAGCTTGGGTTTACTTGCCGAAATATCACTAACAGTAACATAACCTCCAAAGCCATAACTCATGTTTGGAACCCAGCTCACCACACCGTCGCTTACGTATCCACCTACAATGGGTTGCGTGCTATTCGTAGGAACAGTAACGCTGTTTTGGTTCGGCAATAGGTTGGGTGCCTGAACGACATCGCCATTCGAATATCTGATGTATGCATACTCTGCCTCACTTAACCTTTCCGAGTTAAAATTAATGGTGACTTGGTTTGTTTTGATCACACATCCGCTTAACAGACTCAGAATTAAAACCGAAACTAAAAATAAATTGCGTATTGAAAATCGTTTCATGTTAACTTATCTCCTCATCTCTATAGTTAGATCCATTATATCCAAGCCCAATGACGGCAAAATGACAAACTTCGACAAAAGCAAAAAAAGCCCCTATTATTTTAGGAGCCTTTCATATCTACTCATTCTTATTTATCCAGCTCGGACAGCAGACTGAAATATAAATCAGCAACCTCGCGGGAGGGTTTTATACCGATCTCTCTATGCAGCGTGTCTTCGTATTGCCTATATTGCCGGGTCAACGCTTCCTTGTTCTCTTGCAAAGCCAAAGCTTTCATAAGCAGCAAAAAGGATTGTTCGTCTAGTTCATTGCGCGACACGAGCTTCATTAACAACCTAATAGCAGCATTCGTCTCGCTTTTATTTAACAAAGCCATGCATAATCGCTGGGTAAAGGAGGTGTACAGCAACGAAAGACGCTCAATCTCGTTCCAAGCCCATGCAAAAGCGTGATCCCCAAATAAGTCCCCTGCGTACAACTGCTCTAGTGCAATCGCCTCTTCCAGATTCGTCTCATCCACGACTGACATTTTTCTACAGCCTTCTTCAAAGCTTACAAGGTCTACACTCACCTCACTCAGACTAAGGGCGTAGTGGTTGCTGTCAGAATGCAAATTCTCTCTCAGGCCAAATGGATCTAATACCTTCCGCAGCTGATAGACGGTCGTATTCAAGTAAACCTCAGCATTCTTTTGCGGCATGTCGCCAAACAGCTCTTCGATCAGTCTTGCTCTGGATATCAGCCTTCCTTTATGCATAAGCAAATAGCCAAACAGTTCCGCGCTTTTGCTTGATTTCCATTTCGCCCTTATACCCTGCGTGCTTTGAATATCTATAACACCTAAGCAGTTAAACCTCGTCTCATTTAAAGGCGCCGCCCACTCCCCTTGTCGCAAGTGCTCTTTACGCAACTCAGCAAACGCTCTTTGCAGCGTTTTTTTAAGTCTTTCCAGCACAACCGGCTTTACGATGTAGTCGAAGGCATAAACATCAAAGGCAGGCAAAGCATATTCTTTGTGGGAGGTCAGGAACACGATCTTTATCTCTCTTCCGACCTCTCTTAATCGTTCGGCAAGCTCGAGCCCAGTTTCCCTCGGCATGCTTATATCCAGAAACACCAAGTCTACATCATGATTCATCAGGTAAGAAAATGCTGTTTCTGTCTCCGTGAAGCTGCCTGTAATTTCCACTTCCACAGATGTCTTTGCAAGCATCCGTTTCATAATTAAATGCATCGCCTTCTCGTCATCAATAAGGATAACCTTCAACCTGCGCTCGCCTCCAAGCTGCTTCGTCTGAATGCATGTGCAGATGGCGTAGGAACGGAGAAGTAGAAGGTACTTCCTTGCTCAGAACTATCGAACCAAATGTCTCCACCATTTAAACGAACAAATTCCCTGCATAACGTAAGTCCCAAACCGACGCCCCGTTCTCCTGCTGTTCCTGTTGATGACACCGGATAACCTTCTAGTAGCAGTGAGCTGGCCTGTTGTGGCGATATGCCGTCTCCAGAATCACTTACAGAAATAATTAGTTTATCGGCTTGATGTTCTGCTTTTAACCGGATCGTGCCGCCGATGTTGGTAAATTTAACGGCATTGGACAATAAATTTCGGACGATCAAATCCAGCATTTCTTTGTCGGCTAGCACAAACGTATCCTTCGGTATTTCCGATATCAATTGGATTTTTTTACTCTCGCAGCGAACCGCCAATAACCGGATGCAGACCTGTACGGTATGGTTTATGTCTCTCTCCACTGGGTTAAATACCATGCCTTCGCGTTGGCTTCGGAACCATTCCAGCAAGCTCTCTACCAGTGCAAAAGTATTTTCAATTTGCTGTCCCATTTCATGGACGATTTCCTCATGCTCTCCGCCGTAGCCTTGCAGCTCGTCCTCCATGAGCTCCATCAAATTGATGAGCACCGCCAGCGGATCACGAATATCATGAGCGACTACGTTAAACATTCGATCCTTGAACATGTTTAGCTCGCTTAGCTGACGGGCATTATCAAGCAGCCGCTCCTCTGAACGCACCATTTCCGTAACATCGCTTAACAAAAACATTTTGCCGGCAGGCTTCTGGTTCTTATCACTAATCAAGGACATATGCACATTATAATAGGGTTCATCCGCTCGACCCGAAATTTGAACCTTGCTGTTCAAAGAAGGCCCTTGCATGATTTTCTCCAACAGCAATGGATATTGCAAAAAGACTTGCGCAGCCGGCAAACCGATCCACTTATTATTTATCCCTTTAATAACCTGCTTGCTGGATTGGTTAAAGCTAGTTAGCGTATTTTCCAAATCAAATATAATTACCGCATCCTGCATGGATGCAAACACCTTTTGCAGGGCTAAGGGCGCTAGTCTAAGCATGTTAAATTGATAAATCCCCCACATGTAGAAGATTCCTGAGAAAATAAAACCAAATGGAGAGATATCAATTGGCATATAAATGACATTGCTTAAATAAATAAGCGTAAATCCAAAAGGCCCCCATGATCCAATGATCATAAAAGCGATTTGTTTCTTCATGCGAGATGTCGCTTTTAGAAACATTTCAACCATTAATCCCATGCCTACTACAAAGAAGGAATACGAATAGTAGACATGCAGCTTGTATAAAGGTCCTTTCTCCGTCGTTACCAGCGGAAAGCCCTCTGAGTAATTCAAAGTCATGCTTTTATAAAATAAATGATGCCAATCGTTCGTATAATGAGCTACAAAGGTAATGGAAGGAACAATCATCAGCAGCGCTACTACCCATTTTCGAACGAGCGCTTGCCTTCCCGTATATTGCAGCACCATTATAATCCATAGAATAGTGCCGAATGGGATGCCTAGATATTCAATTCGAAGCCAGAAGCGTATATGCTCTAAATCGGTGCTAACAATTTCAAAAGCATATCCGAAAGTGTACAATGAACCCGTCAACATGCCTAGTCCATAACTAATCGCAATAGGCAGCTCTTTTCTTTTCCAAGAGAGATAACACAGCATTAGCGAGCAGCAGGTAGCCGCCATCAGCAATGCTGATAAATATAAATTGTAGCTCATAGATGTTAGCCCCCGTGCTTTATGTACTCTCTCGTTATGTTTCTCTTATGTTAGCAGATGAAGTTGTAAAAACATATATTGCCGCAGCAAAAAATTGCATAAAACACTATTTTTTATTATTAAAAATTCGAACCCTAAAAAGCCCACTAGGTAAATTTTACTTAGTGGGCTTTTGGCTCGCTGTAGTCGGTTACGATTACCGCAACGATTTTAATGTGCCGGTCAAAGCGAGTACTTGGTCGAGCATGCCATTCATATTGGTAAAATGCAGATCAGCGGGCTTAACACCATTCCGTTCTCAAAATCAGTAAATAGCGACAAAGTCCACAAAAACAAGAGCTTCACTACCGCAAAACTGACCGGAAAGGCTGCTGGTACTACACCTCGGATCCTAGTAAATCCGGTAACCGACTATACAAAAATCGGTAAGTAACGATTGAGCAATGCTTCACGGATGCCAAACAACTTCACGAGTTTCGCTATTAGGGCAATTTAGGAAATATCCCTTTAACCTCTCTTCAAACCGTGTCTCAAAACGAAAAAAAGAAACCCAACTTCGGAAAAAGCATGGGTTGAAGCGAGCCCCCCCATCCCTCGAGAAGACTGCCGCTTCTGCCGGATGAAAGCTATTGCCAGACGATAATAACGGTGGCTACGCTAGACCTTCCCTCGCTGCTAGAACAAGCGACATGCTCTGTCTGATGTCCACGGATCGGCCCCATATGCCAGCTAGTCACGAACCGACTCATTCATCTGGCATTATAGAAGTACGCTAATCAATGCAATCAAAGCAGGTAGGCCTTGGACCAACCAAATAGAACGTTTCGCTGTCGCTCCTCCGTACAATGCCGCAATTAGAACGCAAATCAAGAAGAAGATTACAATAGACTCGCCTGTTTGAGCATTGGGATGCACCAAACCCCAGATAATCCCGGCCGCCAGAAAGCCATTGTATAGTCCTTGGTTAGCGGCAAGTGATTTTGTGACTGCTGCCTCTTCCTTCGTCGTGCCGAACGTTTTCATCCCGCGCGGGGTCGTCCATAGAAACATTTCTAGTATGAGAATATAGATGTGCTCAAGCGCTACAATTCCGACTAATAGGGAAGCAATAATAGTCACTACCTCCTTGGATGATTTGTATTCTATTTTTCCATTAATTCTAACATAATATTCAAAAGTCTACCGGCAAGATCACATCGCTTTATATAGAAATGAACGGTAATGGATTTCATGCCTGACATTTTGACGATTCGACCCATTCGCCAAGGGCAGAAGAATACACGCAAAGTCTGCAATAAATCAGCTGTTAGCTTCGTCTACAAAACAGCATAATTCGGTTCACATGAACATTTACTAAGCGGATATTTCATCCGTTTTGTTTACAGTACGATTTTTTTCCTTGCCAGCACCAAGAAAAACAAACGGCATAGGGCTTTTCCCCATGCCGTTTCGATTTCCGTTTTATTCCCAGTCTTGTCTTTAAGATTAACTTAATGACATTGCCTAACACGGCGCTCTTTGTTCATGGTTTGGTGGAAGCGAGGGGATTTGAACCCCTGTCCGAAAATCACGCCACATAGGCTTCTAAGGGGGTAGTCACAGTTCTGATGTCACTCGAGCAAACGCCCCAGACAATTTTATTAGCATATCTAATGTTGAAAAATGGGTACTGCCACTTACACTTGTGTACTCTTGCCAGAATATGATTGTTTAGAAAAGAACCGAAAATGTAACGCATGCTTTAAAGGAGATGTGGTTCAATGAGATATTCCAGAATTTCGAAAAGGTTCTCCAGTCACACACGCCATTTCATTAAAAAACTAGGCTGCAAGCAGAACGAACAACTCCATTTTATTTTAGTTCATGACGCTAAAAACAAAAACAAGAGATTCAGTTCTTCATCTAATCACCCAGCGATGACACTCCATAAACCTCTAAATCTACTTGAAAGGCTTACTCCTCAAATTACACTCTTTTCCAAGAGAAATAAACTCATACATGTACTCAGCCAAAATAAAAGAGGCTATGCCGTATTTATGGAGATCAATTACCGAGAAACAAGGGCTAGTGATTTCAAAAAAGTCAGAGCACAGTTCATCGATGTAGATCTAAACAAGATATCAGTACATTTAGACACAAAAGAACAAGTCAAGCAGATGATTAAATCCATTCAATCCGACCCTGCAGAACTGCTTCAATCTATTACAGTTAAAAGAAATAAGCAAGGTCAATATCATTTATTGGCACTGCGAAAAAAACAGAGAGTAGCAAAATTGAAGAATGCGTTTATAAAAAAATTCAGGAGTCAAATTAAAGATTCGATGATAATCGAAACGAAAAACGGATATCACATCTATTGGGTCCTTCAAAGCGGATCCGTAAACAAATTCGTTCCTATACAAAAAGCATTGGCCAAAAAATTCAGTTCTGATCCCATGATAACAAATCTATCAAGAGTCATGCGTATACCTGGCTTTTACCATATGAAAAATCCTAAAAACCCCTTTATGGTAAAGATCAGACAATTGGGTAGGAAAAAACCTTTTACCCAAGAGGAAATTATTCATTCACTCGCATTAGAGTCCTTGTAATCAACTTATATAAACCAATCAAGCTTAGAACAGTCGATAGCATATCTAAGATAGCAAAAACCCCGACCTCTTGCGGTCGGGGTTTACATGGTGGAGGAGAGGGGAATGGATACCTCTTATACAGAATATTTCCACCACCACTTGCAAGTGAAAAAATAAGCTATAGTTACCCGTTATCTGAATGCGGTATAGTTTGGCAACCATTCCGTGCAAGCATCYGCACGGAATTGTAGCTCATTATACAGCATCCCGGCATGGTAACCGTCACAAACGGCATGGTGGAATTGCCCTGATAATGGCAACAGTATTTTTTCGTCATACTGAAAATATTTCCCCATCGTGAAGATGGGTAGTAAATAGATTCCCTCATTATAGATGTTCAGGTTAAATCCAGTGAAGCTAACCGAAGGAATGCTGGAAATGGGGAAAGTGCCCGGTGGTTCGTTTGTTTTAGCGGCAAATTGTTTAACACTTCCGTACTTTTTCATATCATCAAGATAACGACTGTAGAAATCATTAAAATCTTCACTGTATAAAGTCCATATGCTTGAAAAGGTCTTTTCATCATCATGGAAAATTGTAAAACTAGGAGATACACTATCCCAATAACCTAATGTCCCATCTGCATGAAAACATGTGCGAAATTCATCGTGGCGGTTTACCACCGTAGTTATCATGTGGATTAGTGCTGGATACAGCTTTATCCCCCGACTCTTAAGTTCTTTCAGCAGCCGGGAAATATCGATATTTGCCGTCATGCTAAAAGTGCATCTGACTTTGTTTAAATAATGCTCAAAATAGGGTTTTCTACTCCAGTTATCAATGACAATCGGATTGAATTTCATTTATTATAACCTCCTAAAATGATTACTTTTTTCGTTTTAGGAGGTTTAATCCACTGCTTTAACCATATCCTCATCACAATCCCAACAAATTATTTTTCTACTCCCAGTTTTGAGAGAACCCGATCCATTTCATCAAAATGTTCTTTATCGCTTGAAGCATAGATTAAATCAAAACTATCGTTATTCTTCAACACTGTTATTATGCTGTCATTGTAATTCCCATAAAATTCGATGCCAATCCAATGCCGAAAGGAAATACCTTTATTATTAAAATGTTCACGAATAAAATCCAAGTCGGTTTGTTCAATAGAATAGAACGATTCACAGCCATATTCAAGAGCGAATACGCTTTGCAAATAGGCCATCGTATGAAAAAAATCGGTCAATGTTTCAAAATCCTTTTCCCATACCTTTTCATCGTAACTCATATAAACAGGGGGATTGGACTTGAATAAATCGTTCTTATGGATTCCCCAAACACAGACACGTTGATTCTCGCAATAAAAAATTAAATATTCGCTATGTTTAAAGTATTGAAGTTGCTCGGGTTTGATCAAATGATCTTGCGTATGATTCAGCCGCTCGTCTTTACCGAGTTCCAAATAATAGTCAATTAACACCTGAGGCAATTCACCAAAATTATTTTTAATCGTTTGTATCTCGCCATGACTAAACCCATTTCGTTTCGTAATATGAAACAGCTTTTTAATCATTGCAAAATCAGTCATCCGCATCACACCTTATCCTTGTACAATACTCCATATATCCTCTTATCTTCATTTCTTCGTACAACTCTTTAGTGAAATATTTCATTCTTTCCTCTTAATCTCATTTCGCTGACACACTAAGTATACGGCTTGTAAATCTCCTTTGTTGCACTAACCTTCCCATTATTTTAATAAAAGACGTGCCCTTAACATGACTAAAAAATTAAAAAACTCGAATGTTTTAACTATAAGTACATGGACGTTATGAATATAAAAATGTTGCGGATAAGTGCCCATTGCGTTACTATATTTATATCGACAAATTTGCAGGTCTATGAAAGGAGGTTCACGCACCTATGTGCCCTCGTACCAAAGAACAAAATGAGCTCATCCGCATGCAGCGCAAGGAACAGATCCTGGACGCCGCCGCGCGCACCTACTTCCACACGGGTGGCAGCTTTGATATTCGCGACGTCGCCCGCGAAGCCGAGCTCGGTTACGGCACGGTATACCATTATTACCCCAACCGGCATTTATTAATAGAAGATGTGTTGGACAGCGGCTTCGAGCGATGCGAGCAAGCCCTGACAGAATGGGCAAACACCTGTGTCGACAGCCCGGATAATAGGCAGCTGTTGACTTATTGCAAGGCACTGCTCCGGCTGTGGCAGTCGGACGCCCGCGCATATCTTGTCTACAAAATGGCGGCGGAACATTATACAGGTTTACCTGCGAAGGATCAGCACCCCACAAAGAGACGATTCATGGAACGGCTGTATGTTCCGCTCCAATCGATCGCCCAGCGCGAAGACGACAGCGTCGACCATATGCTTGCCGTGCTGGTCGGCTGCTGTGGGCTGCACTACTATGCGGGCACTTCCGAGCTGGACGTCGATCGAATCGCCAAGCTCGCGATGCAAGCTATTACGAAGGAGTCCTGATACGAACATGGTCATTTTAAAAAGCAAACATGAAATCGAGGCCATCCGCAAGGCATGCCAAGTGGTGGCCGAATGCCATCGCACGATCGCCTCGCTCATCAAACCGGGAATCACCACGAACGAGATTGAGCGCATCTTCGAGGACATTATCTTGAAGCATGGCGCCAAGCCCTACACAAAGGGCTACAAGGGCTATCAATATGCGACCTGTGCATCTGTCAACGACGTGATCGCGCATGGCTTCCCAAACGATAAGCCTCTTGAGGAGGGCGATATCGTGACGATCGACACGGTCGCAGAGCTCGACGGCTGGCTCGGCGATTCAGCCTGGAGCTATGCAGTCGGGAACATATCGCCGACGGCCGAGAAGCTGATGCGTGTCACGAAGGAATGCCTTGACATCGGCATCTCGCAGGCGCAGCCCGGCAATCGGCTCGGCGACGTGACGAGCGCCATCCAGCGGCATGCCGAATCGAACGGCTTCGGCGTCGTGCGCGACCTTCTCGCGCATGGCATTGGCCGGGATCTGCACGAGGAGCCGAACTATATGCATGTCGGCAAGCCCGGCAAAGGCCTCCGAATCAAGGAAGGCATGGTGTTCACGATCGAGCCAATGATCACCGAAGGCACCTACCACATGACAATCGATTCGGACAACTGGACCGCACGTACGCTGGACCGCAAGCTCGCCGCCCAATACGAGCATACGATTGCCATCACGGCTGAAGGTCCACAAATTCTGACCGCGCAATAAAATAATTAGAGGTCGACCACGAGATGGTCGACTTTTTTTACGTATTCGGCATAGCATCTTTCTACATCCGATTCAAGCCGAAGCAGGATCGTGATGAGACTGCTAGCCTCGGAACAATCACATGCCAGTACGATGAATTCATCTCCGGCGAACCACACGACAAAATCGAAAACGCCAACTGAACCGGACTATAACCGGGACAGATGACGCAGTACAAGGTCTCCCACTTGATGGCCATTGGTGTCGTTAATCTAGCATTTCTGTCCTTTATTGCGACTGCGGCCCCATTGAGTTATTCTACCGGTTAGTTTAATAAAAGACGTGCTCTTAACGTGACTAAAAAATCAAAAAACCCGACCTCACGAGGTCGGGTTTCTTCATGGTATTGGTGGAGGCGAACCGTAGATGAGCAAATCCACAATTCGCCTTCGCGTGTTGCTTAGATTGTTTAATGACATGGTCTAGCACTAACACTCGACCCTATCGATCGTTACAGGTTAACTATTATAGCTTAGCTTTAACTAATTGTATTAACCTTGTCAACGCGCTTGAGTAAATGGAGTCATGTCTATGCACAAACCATACATGCAAATCTCGGTACTCTTCAGGCAAGCGATGGGAAACGATTATACTCTTCTCTTCCGCCTTGGCAATCGATGATCGTGGTAGCATAGACACACCGAGCCCAGAAGAAACCCCATCTAGAATAACTGCTAATGTACCAAATTCCATAATCTGATATGTGGTCAGACCAGTTCCTCTCAGAAAACTCTCCGCTTTTGCCCGATGCGTACATCCAACGTCAAAGAACAACATCGGTTTCGTGAGCAACTCATTCATGTCGCTTTTTCCCGGCTCAGAGATCAGTACCAACTCCTCTTCAAATGCCGCGACATGTTTTATATCTGGAGCGTCAACAGGACCATAGACGAACGCTCCATCAAGCTCGTAATCCAACACCTTTTGTAAGAGAGCATGTGTCACACCCGTAGTGAGCGATAAATTAACATCCGGATATCGTGATTGATATTCGGCCAATAGAGGAGTCAGATGAATGACCGCAGTCGTTTCAATGGAACCTATTCGAAGAGGCCCTGCAGGTTGGTCCGAGTATTGTGTGGATTTCACAGCCTCATCCATCAAAATCAGTATTTTATCCGCATAACCCAGCAAATTCTCGCCAGCCGGAGTTAGCGCCATCCCTCGATTGGATCGCCGAAAAAGGGGGATTTTCAACTGAGCCTCAAGATACTGAATTCTGGTCGTCACATTAGACTGTACATAGTTCAACATTTGCGCAGCCTTGGTTATGCTCCCCTCTCGAGCTACAGCTTGAAATATTCTTAAATCTCCGCTTTCCATTTCTATGTCACCTGCTTGGTATGATCATTTATGATACTCACATTCGGTTTTGTTCATTTTACTGTATGATTCCCTCTCTGTACAATTCAAAATAGATTCATCGAAATACGAATTTATGGAGGAGTTAGGATGAAAGCAATCGTACACGCTGGGATGAACGGCTCGAAGGGCTTAACATATGAAGACGTTATTGACAAACAGCCGGGCTTCGGCGAAGTAAAAGTAAGGCTGAAAGCTGCTGGGTTGAATCATCGAGACTTATTTCTCATGGCGGATCGAACAAATAAGGATGCTCCCCTAATTATAGGTTCTGACGGCGCGGGTAGAATTGAAGCAGTAGGTGAAGGCGTAACAAACCTTATAGTAGGTACCGATGTAATCATTAATCCGTGTATCGGATGGGAAATCACCCAAAATGTCCCGACCGTTCCAGCAATAGTGGGCGGTCCTTCGGATGGTACATTCGCCGAGTTTATCATCATCCCTGCACAAAATGCCGTCAGCAAACCAGCTTACTTGTCTTGGGAAGAAGCTGGGGTGTTGCCCTTGTCTGCCTTGACGGCCTATCGGGCTTTATTCACCAGAGGTCGCTTACAGCAAGGTGAACATATCCTTATTCCAGGTATTGGTGGCGGTGTGGCGACTTATGCCATGCTTATGGCTTCAGCGGCGGGTGCACGAGTCAGTGTCACATCACGCAGTGAAACAAAAAGGCAAGCTGCTCTTGCACATGGAGCAGATCATGCCTTTGACAGTCATAGTGATTGGAAGGAAAGTATGAAGGGAGAAACAGTAGATCTCATTCTTGACAGTATCGGGCCAGCGACGTTCCAACAGTACTTTGATATCATTAAGCCAAATGGCCGTATCGTTACGTTTGGAGCAAGCTCAGGAGATCGAATGGAAATAGCAGTACGATCCATATTTTACCCACAAATCAGTATCATCGGCACCTCAATGGGAAGCAGTGAAGAGTTTATTGCTATGCTTCAATTTATGGAACTCCACTCGATACGTCCTATCATTGATAGTGTGTATCCTTTACAAGACACCCTTCAAGCCTTTCAGCGAATGCAACAGGGGGAGCAATCTGGGAATATTGGAATAAGAATGGATTGAGACTTTGAAAATAGTATCGCCGATCTAATCCTCATTAGAAAAAAATGGACCTGAACTTCATCAACAGCTTCATCACATAAAACTTATCGTGTGTGATATTCATTCCGGGAAATTGTTTACCAATACCTTGAATAAACACTTCTTAGTTCAATCCCATAAAAGTCGTGGCCTGTATCTCCACATTCGTCAGGGACAGCTTACTCTTCGTTTCTCTACAAACAGCAAAAATCCACAACCTCTTGCGGTTGTGGATTTACATGGTGGAGGCGAGGGGGATCGCCCCCCTTTATATACAGAATTTTTTCTCAGTGCATTCTCGTGTTAGAAATATAGTACTGCTGCATAGCTCACTGAACTAATGTTCTCCGTTAGCGAAATGATTCAAAGTTCTTTCTGAACCAGGCATGCCAATAATTCTAACGCTTCTATTTCTTTTCCTAAAAGATGTGCGTTCCAATTCGTACCAATCAATAAATTATCGTTATCAAGCCCAGGAATCCAAGTATTCGCAAAATCATCAAGCGGTATCGTCTGTGGACTGTAATGTACCCACTCTTCAATTGCACATTGTTTTGCTAAGGCTCGTTCCGACCAGAAAGGCATTACATCTGTTTCTTCAAATTCGTTCGAAGGTGATACACACCAACCGTCCTCGGATTTCAAATCCCACACAAGCTGGGTTTCTATTATCTTCTTAACGAATTTTTCAAAGCGATTTCCAGAATCAATTTTCAGCCCCAAATTATGCGACATAACACACTCCTTTGTGGTGTTTAATTTAAGTACCACATATTCCATTATCCTGCCCGTTAGCGTAACTACGAAGGGCTGCCACGTGGCAGCCCTTTTAGTCTTCAACTATCGTTTCCCGTTAGTTTAATGAACCATGCTGAAATGATCCTTGTGCGATCTTCGAGTTAAGAAAATGCAGTGACCGGTCATGTCGGCTGCCGTGTTTTCCCATTCTATCCCTCGACCCTATACCATAGTTCACAATATTCGTAGCCATCTACGCTTGTACCATACATCTCGAAGTTGCCGCCATCTAAAATCGTAAATGTTGATGTTTGCAGCCATTCCGAAAATATCCGATTCTTCAAAGACCGCAAATCATACTTGCCGCTGCCATTCCCATCATGTAAAGTTGAAAATACTGCCCACGTGGATGGTGGAACATCAACAACTGTATATCCATTCACCCTGCTATCGACCGCTTTGTAACACCCAATCAGATAAGGGAACGTCGTATTGGTTGTGAATTTATAGGAATCGAATGAAAAGACAGCTCCAAGTTCCTTGCTGAAACTGCCTTCGTCTCTCCAATCCCCGCTAACCGACTGGGATAAACGATCCAACTCACCATTACTGCTGATGGTTTGCCAAACATCGGGGATCGATATGCCCTCCTCATTCGCAATAGTGTCGTAATGGTAGATATCCTCCAGCCCATAAACTTGAAAAGCATCCCGTTTTTCAATCCGATAATTCATTCCAACAACTCCCTTTAATATGATTTGAAAGGAGATGCGAGGAAAGGCTCTTAACTCACTTTCAGCATTTCGCGCTAATGTAGGCGTCATTCCATGTAGATTTTGAAATGCTCGTGAGAATGATTCAGGTGTTTCATATCTGTACTTCAAGGCAATATCCGTCACAGTGTTTTTTCTGTTCTTTAAATCAAATGCAGCAAGCGTCAGCCTTCTGCGCCTGATATATTCGGACAATGGGACATCAAGTACAAATGAAAACATGCGTTGAAATTGGTAAACTGAACATAAGGCGATTTTAGCGATTTGGTCGTAATCAATATCTTGTTCTAAGTTGTCTTCGATATAGCTGACAGCTCGATTCATTCGCTCTAGCCAATCCACGGCAATCCCTCCTTTCTTAAGAAGCATATCATCCGGTAGTTTATGTCGCCTGACTTTCCGTGCAAGATAATATCAGGTGGTAATCATCCGTATACAGAAGTCCTGTTTCCTAAATTGATTCCAGTCTTTATTAGTTTGAAGCGTCTAGTAATATTTTTCCACTCGATTTTCCCCTGTCATTAAGTCTGTCTTAAATCCTATCATATAACCACTTTTTTAGTAGCCTCGTAATAAGGTATTCGTGAAGGTATTAAAACTAACCTGCCTGTTAGCGTAGCGAAGGGCTGCCATATAGCAGCCCTTCAGGGGTGGAACTATCATTCCCCGTTAGCATTCCTGTAGAGCGTTAAATTCCCGCTTTGCATAAAAACGAGCACCTCGGTACGATGGAAGTACGCAACGGGTCATAGCCCTAAAAACTCCATCATCCAGGAGGACGCTCTACTATGAAGTTTAATCGCAAGCGAGACAAAATCAACTCATTGAAAAAATTACTGCTCAGCATTTAGTTATCGGGATCGACATCGCCCAGCAGATGTATGTTGCGCGCGCTGTAAATTTCCGTGGCATCATCATCGGAGACTACCTATCCTTTTCTAATGACGAGGAAGGATTTCACCATCTTTCGCTATGGATTCAAAAGCTGCAAACCACCCATAGTTTGAGTGCAGCCAGCGTCGGGATGGAGCCAACCGGACACTACTGGCTTAACCTATCTCGGTGGCTCACAGAACGCCATTTTGAAGTCGTTTTASTGAATCCGCATCTCGTGAAAAAAAACAAAGAAAATCGCGACAATACGCCTTCAAAGAGTGACCGGACGCCTTCAAAGAGTGACCGG
>NZ_JBFRGC010000056.1:0-16123 GCF_052115145.1 Paenibacillus sp. 2TAB26 | reverse complement strand
CATTGGGGTTGTTTTTCTTTCAATCTTACCAATCTCTTTGCCTACTTCTTCAATTGGAACCTCTTCTTTAGATAATCCATAAAGGGTGTTATTCCAAGCAACGGAAGCTGGATAGGTACTTGATGAGTTTGACCCATTATTATCACTACAACCTGCTGCAAAGAATGACAGAAACATAACAATAATTATTATCCTCATAATTCTCCCCCCTTTAAGAAAAATACTGTTGTACCATTAAGACGAACGSAAAAGCTCGGTTGTTGCGTTAACCTGYCCGTTAGTTTAATAAAAGACTTGCTCATAACATGACTAAAAATCAAAAAAACCGACCTTATGAGGTCGGTTTTTTTCATGGTGGGTATGGAGGCGAGGGGAATGGATACCTCTTATATACAGAATATTTCCTCCATCATATGCAAGTACAAAAATAAGCTATAGTGTACCGTTAGCTCAACGAAGAATGTGTTGCCAGTATGGAGGCAACTCATAGTCCCTAATGTGTTTGTATTCTAGAATCATTACAGCTCCTGTATTATCTACACGAAACTTCATCGAGTCCATCCCTACATCTAAATGAGGTCCCACATACGGAATCACTGTAACATTAACATCAATATGCGAAGGATGGTATTCAACGTTTAATTCAGTCCCTCCTAGAAAAGGCGAAAACGTAGGTGACTCTGTTAGTTTATCTTCATAATATCGATTAATCTGTTCCTTTATATTTGGAGTTAACAAAGTAAGTACAAGCCTTTCCAATGGTTCTTCGTGTGGTTTAGCGTAAACTGGCTGTATAAGCACGAAGGAAATGATGACTGCTAGCAGTAACCCGATATAGCTTTTAACATTCACTACAATCACCCCATTGAAGTAATTTCCGTTAAGTGACTTGGGTTTATGCATGCAACAAAATAAAATGCAAATCCATTAACGTAATCTGCCCGTTAGTTTAATAAAGAAAGGGAGCAGCTGCCGCAGCAAACTACTCCAAGTTTGTTCAACTATCGTTTCCCGTTAGTTCAACAAAACTCCTTTATTTTGTGATACGGTTCACCTTAGTATATCTAAAACAATATTACACTCGCCACCAAAATCTACATTAGTATAACTCTATTTTTGCTCTAAGTTTCTTGAGGTTTTGCTTGTGAAATCCCTTCACAATCAACCAGGCTGCCAAACTCAACTCATAAATACCCACAGGTAGAGCAATAAATCCTTTTGCTGCAGATAGAGGTTCTACAATACCGAACATTTCTAATAGACCGGCTATAAATACGAGTACAGCCGTAATCATACCAAACAGAGCTAGCGGTCTTGGCACTAAACCTGTTCGAAAAAGCAAATAGCTATACAATGCCGTATTGATACCCAACATAAAATTAGGTCCTAACATCGAAGTCCAACGATGGAAAGCTTGCAGCATGTAACCGATCTCGTGAAGATTTTCTTCACTTGTTAAGCTGTTTGCTTCATAATGAATACTAAGTTGCAATAAACCTAGTATACTGACCACGCCTATTGCAATAAGAACAGCTTCCATAAATCGAAAGCATAGATGTCCTAGTGCTAGATGTTCATTCCAACGACGAAGGTAAGGAAACAACATAACGGCTGTACCTACTGCTGTCAGAACGAGCAAGAGATCGTTAATGACTCCGAGTAAAACCTTTGTTTTAAATCCATTTGCCACGGACATATACCATTGTTCTGACAATACCGGCTCATAAGAAATAACAGCGATGACTGAAGTGACTGCAGCAACAAAATAAAAAATACCGATGATGATCCCATTCATTCTGTCTTGCGTCATAAACTTTACCTCCTGGGGGTTATTATGGACCAATACGAAGTCATAGAGAGTGCTTTAAACCATATTGAGAACAATTTAGACCAGCCTCTATCACTAGAGTCTGTGGCTAATACCTTCAACATGTCCAAATTCTACTTCCACAGACTTTTTTCTGCCATGATGGGTTGTACTTTAAACAACTACATATTATCCAGAAGATTGAACGCATCACTACAATGCATTCAAACCGATCATTTACCACTAACAGATATTGCCTACCAGCTAAACTTTGGAACTCAATCATCTTTCACCCGCGCTTTCAAACGCCAATACGGTATGGCTCCAAGCTCTCTAAGAGTAAGTGATATGAACATTTCTCAAACACCAATGCCTTCTGTGGTTAGAAGACCCATTAAAAACATCAATGGTGATATTGTTACCGATTTCACCCTAACGGAGTTCGATTCAATCCGGGTGAGCGGCATAGCCTTTGAGGTTGACCTGGCAACTGATGATTACAAGACGAAGATTCGGTCTCATTCGCTTAAACTGTTAAATGACATTGATAAAACAGTTAATGGTTCATGTTTCGTCATTTATTCTAATTGCCAACCCAATTCATCTCGCTTCAAGGTACTGTTCGGGATCCCATTTGATATTCAGATAAATAGACCATTCTATTTTACCGTTGATGTACCACGGCTCTTCTGTGCCAAGTTCAAATATTCTGGTGACCTCCTTGATATAGGTGATGTTCTCAAAACTGATTATGCAAGATTTTTAAAGATTTCCAGGCAGGAAGCAGACGATTCACATATTGAACTTATTCAATTTTTTGATGACATTCACAATCTTGATTTGGCATACCACATTTATGCACCTATCAAAAGGATACCTATCGATTCAGATTAATCATGACGCTTTATGGTAACCGTAATCGCTTTTATGCCCTCCAGTCTGTTTCATTTTGATTTGATGAATACAAGATAACATAATGGCTAAACATACACTTTCCAAATCTTGCTGTAACGAAAAGAGCACCCCTTTCGAGATGCATTTTCATCAACTATATCAACTATGTGACCTATATTCTGATAGTGAGCAGCGTCAACACTCCACATCGCCGTTACTTGTGGTTCGGTTCACCGGAATTAATCTTCAACTATACTGCCCGTTAGCGTAATGAAGCAGCCGATCATTGTGGTCGGCTGCTTCTGTGTTTTAATTGAACTATCGTTTCCCGTTAGCTTAACGAGATCGCCGCTCTAAGCCGGCAGCCTCTCTTTCATCCATTTTGTCACCTCTTATCTCCCGATAGCTTAGTCAGCTCTTGATAAAGACTTTTTGAAATAAACAGCGGATTCATCATAACCAATAGCCTTATAGAAATCACTTGCTCTTCTTGTGGCAAGTGCAACCAGCTTTGAACCACGCCGAACTGCTTTTTCTTCAATAAGTACCATAAGATTTTTTCCAACACCTTTACTCCTGTAATCTTCTAGTACGAATAATTCCTCAACCCAACTTATTAAACCATTTGCATAAAAAGTGGAGTGATGGAAGGCTAGTACATATCCAATGATACCTGTTTCAATCTCTGCGACTACTAAGTCTGCATCTTTGTTACTCAAAACATCAAGAAAGGTTCGTCTGAAATCCGTTTTATTCAACTTAAAACTAGTCGAAAGCTTAGCGGATAGATCAAACAATACCTCTTCATCTTTAGAAATTGCATTTCTATAATTAAGCCTCATTGGAACCCCCTTCGAACCATCAATATTTTAAGTGTACTTTTTCGGTAATTAAACTTCCACTATTTGTTAAGTTAATCTGCCCGTTAGTTTAATGAAAGACTTGCTCTTAACATAAATAAAATTCAAAAAAACCGACCTAATAAGGTCGGAGACGAGGGGAAAAGATAATTTTCAAAAGTTTGCACATTTTTAATTCGGGAAAATTTTTTGTTGAAAAAATTCTTTAACGACGCGATAATAACTGGGATTTAATTGTTGATGCTAGGCATTTTCAGTTGCTTTTAATTTTAGGTTTGGATGTACTGAAGCTTCTGTAGCAAATGAAGTAAAAAAGCTAAGGAGTACGACAGTTGTTAAGAAAAATTATATCTTCACATGATTCTCTCGCCCATTTTTCTTAGTTTGTATGTGCATAGGAAAGATATATAGCCAATGACAATTGAACTAACTTATTCCCCACTAACAATTTCCCAATTGTAGGAAAAGAAAATTTCCATTATCATAGGGATATATTAAACAAACATACTAGGGGGCATCCATGAAACTATCCAAAATCACCATAAATAACTATAAAGGAATTCAGCATTTATCATTAGATATTGAGAATATCAGCATCATTATTGGTCCGAACAATTGCAGTAAAAGCACAGTTCTTCAAGCCATCGAACAATTTGGTAAAGCGGATAAGACTCTTGATGAAAACTGTTACTATAGACACGACACAAGTCGTGCAATCAGTTTCCACGCAACATTCATTGATGTGACAGCAGCAGAATTAGAGCTTCATGGGATTCGTAATTCACTTCATGAGCCAACTGGACATTTTATTGTACGAGCAGTTTATGAATATGGAGAACCTGTAAAACGCTTTTCCAAAACCTCAGGAGAACCTACTCATGATATGAATAATGAGGGTTGGGACGGGAGGATGGGGGGGGGCAATAATGGCACTCATTTTCTTAACGTATTCCCTGAAGTTCTTTATATACCAGCAGTTCGTCATGCAAATGAAGAGATAAAAAATAGTTCTGACTACATAAAAACCCTAACTCAACTATATAAAGAAGTTATTATGGAGACTAATGAATACTTAGATGCGACTCGTGCGAATAGGGAACTACAAAACAGAATAAACTCGCACACTAATGAAAGAATAAGTTTCTTTCAAAATGAGGTGAAATCATTTTTAAATAACATTACCTCAACAAGTGTTGATTTTAAAGTTAACTTTAAACCTATTGAAGAATTCATCAGTAGTTCAGTAAATACTGTTTTTAATTATAACGGCATAAATACATCTATTGAACATCAAGGAAATGGTGTGCAACGTACTTTTATTGTTTCGATTTTAAAAGGCTATCGAAAATATAGAAGCGAATTCCCTCCTGAAGGAAGGGAACAAATAGCAGCCCGTAGGCCGTTAATAATTGCAGTTGAAGAACCGGAACTATACTTGCATCCGCATATTGCACGAGTTTTTAAGGATACCTTGTACCAGCTAGCTGATGATCGGTTTTTTCAAGTTATCGCAACTTCTCATTCTCCCAACTTTATCGATTTATCAAAACCAAACAGAACACTTATTCGCTTCTCTTTAGATTCTAATCAAGATGTCAAAGCAAACCAAGTTAGTTCTGATATCTATGGCTTACCTGAGGATGAAAGAGATAAATTTCAAGCCCTCTTGAAATTCAACCCTCATCTAAATGAAGTTTTCTTTGCACAGCAAGCAATTCTTGTTGAAGGCGATACTGAGGTTGTCGCATTTAGACAAATAGCGGAAAAGCTTATGGTTTCAGGTTTACTTTCATCTGATGTATTTCATAAAACCTCAATAGTAAACTGTGCAGGTAAACCTACAATGTACGTTGTATTGAATGTCTTAAATAATTTTGGAATTCCCTATACGGTTATTCATGATATGGATATTACTGAACTTGGAAAAAATGGGCAAAGAAGAGCTAGCTCTACCCTTCGTCAAGCAATTACCATAAATTATAAAATTGAAGTATTAGCATCTGTTCGTGCTAACAAGAAATTTGTTCTTCAACATACTTTTGAGGCAGAAATGCCCGAAACTTATGAAAAGGGCACCTCTAAATCGTATGCAGCATATGAGTTTTTAAAAGACAAGTCTCTAGAAGAGCTTCCTTTAAGATTGTTACAAATTATTAAATCAGCATACGGTATTCCGTTAGAAGTTCCGATTGTTCATCTTGTTGATGAATTAATGCAACAATATTTAGTTGAAAATCCTGATTGGTCTGAACTTCATGATGCGTTTCAAGGATGGCAAATACCAGTACACGAACAATTTATAAGAAATGTATGGGATGAAATAAACCATCCTTTTGCAGCTGCGGCATCTGATGATATACCAAGTCGATAAAAAACTCCTTCTTAAAGTGGCAGGGTTCGACTTTTTGCTTTCGTTTGTTGTAATGGCAGTCTAGGACGAGTGTTTATAACTTAGACTGCCAACCTAGTGATAAAGTTACTGAGACCTATCCGCTAATTCAATCTGTAGCTATAACTTATATTCCCAACGCCTTTTGTATCCTTTCCATTGCAACATCATACCAATTTTTATCAATTTCAAAAGCCATCCAAGACCGACTTGTAATAATGGCTGCCTCTTCCGCAACCCCACTACCTGCGAAAAAATCTACCATTAACTCTCCAGTCTCACTACTATTCACAATCATTTCCTTTAACAACTCTACAGGCTTTTCCGTTGGATGTATGGTTTTATTACCATGAATGCGTGGTATGCGCCAAATGTCTGTCTGCTTTCGTGTTGAGATCCGTCTGACACGTTTATCTCCTTTCACAGCAAAGATGATAAATTCGTGGCGATAGCGGTATTGCCAACCAAGGCCCATATGTTCTTTATCCCATACAATACAGTTCTTCACTATGAAACCTGCATTACGCAGCCAAATCACCATGTCTGCATACATCCGCCAGTCAATACAAACATAAATATGTCGTCCTGGCTTGAGAACTCTGTAAGCTTGAAAAATCCATTGCATACAAAAACGCTTGTATTCCGCCGGTGAAAGCATATCATTCTCTATTATATTAAATCTTGGCTTTTTCGTTTTCGTTTGTGTTGTCCCACCAAATCTTAAGTTATATGGTGGATCTGCTATCAATAAATCGACTGAGTTATCTTCTAAATGTTTCTTTGAACCTTCAATACAGCTTTCGTTATATAACATCCTATTCCTCCTGGTATATGTGTCTCTTATATATAAATTCTACACTACGATTTGGAACAAGTGTTCTCTTTTTTCACAAAAAAAAAGCTGTAGGATTTCTCCCACAACTTTATTTTACCGGTGCATTCCGGATTTTATATAAGTATAATGCTAACCTTCAAAATTGTAAATACTTCACATCTGAGGATTTGCTATTTGAAATTACCTCCTATTTTCATACTGCGATCTGATGCCTTGCCAGCTGGAGTAGCAGAAGTAGCTCTTATAATAATTGAGTCACCATGCTTTTGTTTTAATAAGTCAGTTACACGTTCTAATGCTCGTGCTTTTTCTCGGTCTTGGTCGAATAATGATATTTGATATTCATCGTCGGAGGAAAATTGAGATAAACTGATGCCTATTCTTCGAATAGGTAATCCATCCCAATGTCTCTGTAATAATTCCACAGCAGCTCTATACACTTGATTGGTTACATTTGTAGGATCTACCATTTTCATTTGTCGATAAAAACCTGTCGGGCGTTCAAAATCAGCCCCTAAGCAACCCACCGATACTACATGCCCCATATAGCCTTTGCCTCTGCAGCGCTGGCATACGAGCTCTGTAAGCTCTAGGAGCACTACCTTTATCTCATCGAGCTTGCGATAATCACGAGGAAGTGTCATCATATGGCCAACTGTTTTAGGTGCAACCTGATGAGTTCCTGGCGTGACTGGGCTTTCATCAATTCCATTAGCTATGCGCCAATACATTTCTGCATTAACATCTGAGTTTTTACCAAACTTAGCCTCATCATTAATTTAAGTTTATCTAAAGGTGTACCTGCAAGTTTTCCAATAGTATCAAGACCCATAAAATTTAGATGTCGTGTCATCTTGCTGCCGACCATAAACATTTTATCAATATGCAAAGTCCAGAGTGTCTCGTGCAAATTTTCTTTTGTCAGCACATACATTCCTGATTTGTTTTTCTTCGCATAATTATCACAGGCCTAGATCCGCTAACATGATAACTTTGCTTTTAGCCAATAAATACCACCACGGGCTCTGCAGCTAATATGTTTTTAACTAAAAAATTTCGCCTTCCTTGTCTAACCAGACAAAAAGCCTTTATGTGTCCCTGATCCACCGATAACATATTTATTTTTCTTTTGGACAAGTTCTTATTCTTGCTGAGATATACAATCTCAACAATTGCACCTATCCATTTCTCGTCCATAAGACTCACCCCCAAACAGAACGTTTGTTCTTATTATGTACAGAGCTAACGTTCTTATTCCAGAGAAAAGATTTAACAGATTATTAGCCCTCATACTCATTTACTCGTCGGCAAAACGTACTATGCGTTAATCCTAATACCTTCCTAGCAGCTACTCCAGTAATGAGTCCAGCTTTCCAATCTTGATAAACCTTAATAAAGGTGGTATCGATTTCTTTTCGCGGCTTACCAAACTTTACTCCTTCAATTATAGCTACTGCAATTCCTTCAGCTTGCCGCTGCAGATTCTTTTTACGCTCTTGTTCTGCTACATAAGCAAGCAAACTAAGAAATTGATTCTCCAGAACCTTTCAGAAGTCCCCCATTGTCCGATACTTTCTAGAATCAAATAGCAGCTCGTTATCCAAACAAACGATATCCGCTCCAACCTCACGAGTGATATATTTCCACTCATCTATGATTCCATCATAGTCTCGTCCCAATCGATCTAATGAATCAATGTAAATTAAATCACCTTGTCTCAACATATAAGACGCATTGCTTGGTACTGAGGTCGATTGAAATCTTTCCCACTTAATTTATCAACAAAAAGATATCGCTCATTTAGACCCAGTTCTCGAAACTTAAGTAGTTGCCTTTCCGGATTTTGCTCTTTAGAAGAAACACACACATAGCCCATCTCTTTGAACTCCACCTTCACAATAACGATATCTATGTCTCCTAAGGGAGCCCTCTCTATCCTAAAATAGAAAGACCGATCGAATGAGATCGGGGTTTCTGTAACATATTTATTTAAATGTGTTAGCTCTTTAAAACAGAATTAAGAAGAGCTATCCTCTTACCTCAAACAAACTTCCGACTCGTTTTCTTCCCATCACAGCTGAACACAATCTTCTTATCCTCAACAAACGTCTCCAGATGAAACGTTTTTCACCCAAAGCTGAACGACATGAGGCAGCGTACGCTCCACATACTTCAGATCGAGCTCCATCCCTTCATACTCATGAATAAGATAAAGCTATACTTTATAGATGAATATATTCGGCAGCATCAGTTAGTGAGATGTTTTCCGTATAATGGTTCTTCAAATAATTAACTGCTTTTACTACATATTCGGACTGTGTTCTCTTTTGTTTCTTTAAGACATAACACACAAAATTCTCGAAGATAAGCCGAATCCATTGTTTGATTTCATCTAATGTTTCCATCCTTTGATAAGAAAACGTAGGGCGCTTTATTGCTTAATTAGATTTCTGTCGAAGTAGCAGCTGCTCGAATAGGCAATACAAAGTTGTCATCCATCGATCAGAAATCCTGGAACGGGTATATCTTTGAGGAGCAAGCGCAGGTAAGATTAGAGTCGGGATGGCGATTATATCTTTATATTCGTAGCAACCTATTCAAATGGTGTAATTAATGAAACGGATGTGACCATTCAAATTAAAGATAGCTGGACGTCATTTTTCGAGTTCGTTTCATAAGTCGTGGTAGTCAGTTAAGTTAAGTAAGAAGTGTTGTATTGAAGTATTGGCAGTCGAATACCCTAATGCTATTGAGGTTCCATCTTTAATGATCTATTCCCGTTTGCTTAATGCAATCATATGTGATCTTTATTTTTCCTTTAGCACGATTTGCACCAACTCTAAGACCATTAAGTTTCACTAAGACCTTATGCATAATTGTATAGAAGATGAACTCAATCAATGCTCCGTGTCTAACAGTTGAAGTGCAGTAGTGGTTTTCTTTATATTTAATGTATGCTATCAATCAACGCCCAGTATATATAATTTTTCCTGACTCATCTATTAAACGGAATATAAAACTTGAAGCATCTTCAAAATCCATCTTAGTGTAGTAAACGGCATATCCATTGTCAACTTCTAGTTCCTTAAAAAATGTTGATGCTTTTTTAATATCGACTTGAGTTTTGAATAGCATATCATCATTGCTTACAATTACCTTCTTTACATGGGGGTCAAGAATTTCAGCAGCAATAATTGTTTCATATTTTCGGTTTGAATGCTTAGTCATTACACTTATCCATGTTCTTTTCATTTTGTCTGTCCCACTTGGAAGCAGTTCTTCTTTATTTGTTACTTTATATAAAAACCATTTTTTCTTTAATTCTATGAGATACTTCTTATTAAGTTCTTTCTCAACTAACAAATTAATGTCGCCAAACTCTTTTGAATAAACAATTTGACTCTTTTTATGTTTGTTAGACAATGCAAGTGCACTTGACTCTGTAAACGCATAACCATTAGAAAGCATAAATAAAATCGCAACTACTATGACAGCTAATATTATAAATATACTTTTTTTCATTATCTTCTTATCATTATTCTTCATTGTTCCTCCTCGTCGCTGACTTAAGATAATATATATATATCTAAATGTCGCTCAACCAATATCTATAGTATGTATCAAATGGAAAAGAACTTCAATCTTTACATAAAGATTGAAGTTCTCGATAAATTTAAAAATGATACTAATTAATTTAGGTGTTTTGAACAGTAAAAGTACCATCCAAGTACCAGTCGTCTCCTATTAAACCGGGCCATGACATACCTGCGATACCCATTACAGCGCTTACAAAACCAGGAATATATGGGTGAGCATAACTGGCAAGTATCTGCTTATTTGTGCCTCGTAGAGTTCTCGGAACTCTAAGATCATCGACTATTACTCCGTAATTATGATGAGAATGTTTAAGATCGAAGGTTCCTTGAGATTGACCGAATTTCCTTACAATTGTCATAGCTTCCTGCTGAATTGTATTATTAACCTGGGGCAACCAATTATTAGCCCCGTAAGATGATGCACTTGAGATACCAGTAGCATTATCCCAATATTGTACTACTGAGTCACTAAAATAATAATTAGGTTGTCCATCCCAATTATACTCAGTATATAAATCATATTTAAATTCTTGTCCTGTAGAGCTTAACCCCTGATAAATCATACTAGTTGATGCGCTCCATTTTCCATCCTTTTCTGTATCTATAGGGATTACAGCTTTCGTACTAATTCCRCCATTACTTTGCTTCATTAAAGTCAGGCTATCTTTCTCTTTAATCGCATTAACTTCATCTCTATTTTCATCGGTAATTAAATATCTAGTGCCGTCAACACTGTTGTAATAATGCTTTAGACTGCTTTGTATTTCGACAGCTACTCCACCTCGGCTAATAATTCTCTTTTTTAGTTCTGGAGAATAATGCTCGATTTGTTCGTTTGATAGTTTCATCTCACTTAATACCTGATTGACTTGTATTTCTGATAGATTCAAAAAAGTTGAGACTGGTGCAATCCGACCATCGTCATACTTTGTAATTGTCAGTGCCCCATTAAGTACAATTTTCCTCTCATTTTTTTCAATTTTTTCTGGTCTTTCGGTGGCTTGGGCAACAGAAGCAAACATTAAAAATACAACAGGTAAAATAAGGCTCCATTTCTTCATGCTCTTCCTACAATACATTATTTTCCTTCTAAACCAATATAGTAATAAACAATTTGCATGTCAACTAGTTTTTTTCTAAATAATAGATTCAATGATGGTTATAAATCCCTTTTTAGTTTAACTATTTTAAAATACAAAATTGTTTATTGTTTCGTTTTGTTGATTATTTTTGCTGTTTCATGGCATCTTAAACTATTAACTTATTATTACAGATTCAAGCTTACTTTTGATATTTCCAGTCTTAGGTTTTCGTAGAGTTAATGAAACGGAAGTGACCATCGAAATTACCGTCCAAACGGACAAAGTCTCAAAAAGCATGCTTTTTGATACACTAAAAAAAGACACTATAAAGCGTTTCAAAAACTGTATATTTGATTTTTGGTACGTTTCATTTTCTTATCACACATTTTGATACGGTATAATCATCGAGATCTTGATTAGTAATTGGTCTTTACATAGCCTCTCCTTAGTTAATTTCAAAGTTTTGATCAACTTTATCCAGTAGCCCGTCGTTTCTTAATTCCTCTTCAGCTCTAAGTCTTGCTTCACTCTCATTGGCAGCTTCTACGGCAAATATAAGATCGTATTTCGCATCAAGATACAATGAATTGAAAAATTTCTCATAGTGATCCTCCTTCGTTGCCCTTGAAAGCACCTGCTGGTGACAATTGGATAAATCGTTCTAGGCTGGCTATTAACCAATCCTTTTGAGCCTTGATGTTATCGGTGTCAAAAATCGTATTCTCTTGCAAATACCGCAGCCAAAAATAATCATCATATTGTTTTATTTCAGTCAACTTGTTTTTAATGTCCTCTAACTCTTTTTGTTCCTCCATACAGCCCTCCATGTTCTTCCGTATTCAGACTTGAACATAAAGTTAATTGAATATCTACTCGCTTTTATGACGATACTTCATATAAAAACTTTCAATACGGAGTGAAACTAAAAATGCTATACAATATTATTTTTGGCTTCATAATTCCTTGGGTTTTAGCATCGTTCATAGTTCGAAAACAACCGATCCTATTTATTGTCATTAGTCCTGTAACGGCAGTAATTTCAATGATTATAAATACAATAGGCATCTATTTTGGTTTTTGGGATTTTAAACCTATTTTCGAGAAAAATGAAACTATTTCCGCATTACCTATGGATTTGGGGCTATACGCTGTTTTAGGTTCTCTATTAATTTACAATCTTTCAAAAAGAACTTTTCGACTCCATCCAGTTATCTTTATTTTGATTTTCAGCTTACTCACCACTGTCCTTGAATACACAGCCCTTCTATTTGGATTCGTAATGTACGGAAACGGATGGAATATAGGTTGGACATTCATTTCCTACTTAATTGCGTATCTATGTGTTACAACAGCATGGATAATTGCTAAAGAGCATATTGAAGTAGTTAAGTAATAGAATATTCAAATCTGTCCGTCAATTTATTTAATTTTGAATAAAACTTAGGTCGCAATCATTTACTCTCGATAAATCTAGTCAACTGTCTAACACACCATTCCAACAAAATCATAAAATAAGGCATCTATGTGAGGAGGTGTATTCGATGAAATGTTCCACTACTAGGCTTAAAATAGGTTTGAAAAGAAATAGCCCAAAGAGATGTAAACATAATTCCTTAATTAAAGGGAGACGCAAAAGACGAATTATTAAAGTGCTTGCACGGAATGGAACACAAGGGGCTGCAGGGGCTGCAGGGCCTCCCGGGCCACAGGGTCCAACCGGTCCGCAGGGATTACCTGGTACTTCAGGAGTTGGACTTCTTACTTTTTATGATTTTTTTCAGATTCCCGATCCTATGATTACCGGTGGTCCAGCCATTACAACAATCGTACTTCCAGTGTCACCTGCTATGATTGGTCCGGAAGTTCAAGTCAGTAACCAGTCAATAACTTTAAGTAATGTTAATATAAATAGTCGAGTGGCATTAAAAGCAACCATCGTATGGAGCTTTAACTTCATAAGCGAAGTTGCCCCCGAATTAGCCTTGGCAAGCCAAGTCATGAACTTCAGCTTTTTTCGAGATGCTCCATTATTAGGTGTGCGTGTTGCCTCAGTAGTAGACTCCGGAAGTGTAACCCAGATTAACTTCTCAGGAACAGGTAATACTCTGGTGCAAGGAACCATTACAACAACTTTTGCATGTACCGATACAGGATTAACTGGTCCTAATTCAATTTATTTTTTAACTGCAGCAGCTGGCCCAGCCTCCGGATTTAGTGTAATTACGGATGGTGCACCAATCCCAATTACTAATTTCGCTAATCCTGTAATCAATGAGGTCCATTTCAGCGGTGAGGTAATTGGGCCTAACATCCTCTAGCTAAATTGAGGGGAGGAACTTGTAGCCTCCTCCTTTTTCTTGTAGGTTTCATTCAAAAAAAATGTTATTCAGCCATATATAAATCCCTCCCATGTATTTGATTATTCATTGAGATACATAAAAGCAGAATATTTTTTTATAGTAAGGGCAACTTATAAACGGTAAAAAAAATTTGAACACAAGGAGAATTAGTGAGTATGAAAAAAATTTACTCGTTGCTATTTGCCTTTACAATCCTATCATCCGCACTGTGTTTCCCTGCCTTCGCGGAACAATCAAATCAAGTAGATAGGATGACAACAGATAACAATCGTATGAACAGTTATGGAACAAACAACACAACCACTAATCAAATGAATGGCTATGGAGATGGCTATGGAGCAAATAACACGGGTATGAATGCAAACAACTATCGGACAAATGCGACAACAGACGATAGAAGAAATAATTGGGGCTGGCTTGGTTTGCTTGGCTTAACGGGCTTAATCGGATTAAGAAGCCGAGATCGGGAACGTACTTAAGCAAGAATAGAGAATCATTTTTCATGAACCCCTGCATTTATTGGGGGGTTCATTTGAGTGCAAAATAGCTTCGTTTATTTTTTCTGACTAATCCGAAGTGTTTCCAAGTATTTTTGTGAATTTCACCATTACTCGTATTTTTTCTGTGTAGTTAAGCATATTAAGTCAGTTCAAAAAATTAATGAATCAAAAGGAGCAAATCAAATGGGAATTTTAAGCGGTAATCCAAAGGATGAACCAATGCACTACGGTGAAATATTTAGTGTTTGGCAGGCTTCAACTGTAGCAAAAGGCGCTGTATCCTGTTACCAAGCATACTTAAACCACGCTGGAGACAAAGACTTAAAAAAAATACTGGATGCTCTCATTGATCAAGCCAAGATGGAAATTAAAGAATGTGATACATTGCTTACTGATAACGGAATTGCTTCCGTACCTATGATGCCTGAAAGACCCTCTGTTAAACTCGAAGACATCCCTGTAGGTGCAAGATTCTCTGATCCCGAAATTGCTGCTAAAATTGCCGCTGACACATCACTTGGACTAGTCGCATGTAGCCAAGTTATGGGTCAGTCTATTAGAGAAGATATTGGAGCTTTATTTGCGAAATATCATCTTACTAAAACTGCACTAGGCGTTAAAATACTCGAACTAAGCAAAGAAAAAGGTTGGCTTATACCTCCTCCACTTCAAGTTAAGCGACCAGAGACTGCTAACGCATAAGAATAAGTTGCCAACCTGCCCAATGGGCAGGTTTTTTAATCCTCCTCATGTAATTACAAATTTCCTTTTCAAACTACTTTGAGATTAATGTAACAAGTTTGCTACTCCCGTAATCTTCAATGTTCAACTTACCTGTATATTCCTTAACGACCATCGGACATAATAACTCAGGAGGTGAGAGCCTATGAAATGTGCATATTGTGAAAATTTAAAGCTTATAAAAGGAAGAAAAAAGTTATGTTATATTTGTGCTATCATCAAACGTTAAGAGAATGACAATCTAATCCAGTGGTCCCGTATATTAAATACGGGTCCTATAGTAATTCAATATTCACTGAATTACTTGGCACTCCATATTACATTTTGTGCAGTATCTCTTGTGGTATCTCCGCGTGTGACTGGCTTTTTGCAACAAACTGATATTTCTCCTTTTACAATTTGGCTCAAAGACATAACCTCCCACGTACAAAGATATTCATCAAATTACTTAACTCGTTCACCGTATTTTCTCGCAGCTTTACTGTTGTACAAGCTGTAAATCCGAAGATAAGAAATCATAAAATCAATATCTGATATCGTCTTTGCTTCATTGCTGAAAAAGTCACAATAGCGCTGAATAAACCGCGCCACTGTGACTTTTTCAAAAGTTAATTAATTGCTTTAAGTTCCGCTTTGGCTTGAGCAACCTTTTTTAAAGCTGGGCTGGCGCTATATTTGGTTTCCTCATATTAAAAATTATTCACGACATAGCCTTTGGCCAAATGTTCGAGAAAATGATTTACGTCCCCGTTTTTAAAATCAATAGCAACGATCATTTCTAAAATTTTTCTTTGCTCGTGCTCCGGCGTGGAATTCACAATCAAATTGATGAGGAAATCACTTTCAACCATATGTACTTTTTCGTTATGAGAAATYGAAAAAGTACGTGGTTCTAATTCCTTTTCATCAAAAAAGGTTTTCAATTTTTTCTTACTCGGGACTGACCCCATAACGTGAGACAAATCAAAACACCTTCAAGAAAATGCAACCATGTCGTAAGATATGGAGACAACCTTGGAGGTGTTTTTACGTTGGCAACAAGAGTAAGTTACCCAGTGG
>NZ_JBFRGC010000055.1:0-18255 GCF_052115145.1 Paenibacillus sp. 2TAB26 | reverse complement strand
GTGTTGCCTCGTACCGTTACGCTTGCGTTTTCTTCATATTCACCGATATCTGTCGGTACGTTGCCGCTTGTATAGCCGTTGCCGTTATACGTGACCTTGTACGTCGGGTTCTTCGTCCACTTCGCATATAGCGTCACGTTCCCCATGTCCATGGTGATCGTGTCGTCTACCGCATAACTAGTTCCGTTGCCAGTCTCTAGCGTATTCCAACCTGCAAACGTGTAACCGTTTTTCACCAAACTTCCTGTGTTCCCTAACACCGTTGCGGATTCGCCAGATTGATATGTTTTGCTGTCTGTCGGTTCGTCTCCTCCCGTATTTCCATTGCCCATGTAGATTACGTTAGGATATTTGTATAGCAGATTTACATGCTCCCCCACCGCCATAAATGTTTTGTTACCATACGCAACATCATAAAGATCATTTGTAACATCCGACTCACGTAACGTCCAGTTCGAACCATTGCTGGAGGTTACAATCGTTCCATTGGACCCTACAGCCACGAATAAGCCGTTGCCATAAGTAACACGTGCCAGATTTTCCGTTGTGTTCGATGTTTGCACCGTCCAAGTCTCTCCATCAGCAGACGTCACAATCGTTCCACCGAATCCTACAGCCACATACTGTTCGTTGCCGTAAGTGACCCCTTCCAAATTATTCGTTGTGTTCGATGTTTGGGCCATCCAAGTCTCTCCATTAGCAGACGTTACAATCGTTCCATCAGATCCTACAGCCACATACTGTTCGTTGCCGTAAGTGACATCTCCCAGATCACTAACCGTATTCGACGTTTGCTGCGTCCAAGTCCGTCTATCAGGAGGAGAAGTCACGATCGTTCCAACGGATCCTACCGCTACATACTTGCCATCCCCATAGGCGATTCCCAGTAAGTTATCCGTTGTATTAGAAATCGCCGTGAAACGTTCAGTCACCCTTTCAGAATCCATCGAGAGACTAAATATCTTTCCTTCGTCTCCTACTATCACAGACTTACCGTCATTATAGATGATATTGTTGAGGTTCGGAGATCCGTCAAGGAAAACACTCCCAAAGAAAACACTACTATCTGTGTAGAAAAGAACTGCTCCGCTTGCTCCTACAGTCAGATACCTGCCATTTTCATAAACAACACCTTTTGCGGAAAAAACCGACGGGACGGTGCTATTACTCCAATTATCAGAAGATGCCGCAAAAACAGAAGCAGGGTGAATGGTCCCCAGTAAGATAAGTAGTGCAATAAACAATGAAACGAAACTACGCCTATTCATTTTTCTTCCTCCTAGTATAGACAAACATGTTATGGTAATAATTTTATCATTCATCCTGCCAGCTAATATTAATGAAATCTTAATGGTTTTAAAATAGCTTGACTTTTATTGTAGTTTTATATGAGTGCAAAATAAAAACGACACCTCTGCCGTTTTGAAATAAACTATGGTGTTGAATAATGGGATCAAACCAAATACACCCCACTCAATCTATTTAAATTCTTCAGCGTTAATATCACATCTCATTACTATATTCGAACCATCAATATTAAGTACTCCACATGTGCCGAGTGCTCAGTGTGAACATTACCTAATACGATGTACCCCCATCATATGAACGTCTGACTACCGTACTTTTACAGCTTTATAGTGAAAATTATAATTATAAAGCCGACACCTATTATATAATAGGGCCACATAAAAACACACCAGCCCTCATGCGGACTGGTGTACTATGGTGAATGCGAGGGGATTTGAACAAGTGTCCACTAAGTCTTACTATGTATTAAGAAGTCCCTTAAGGTCGTAGGGTGTAAGGCTTCTAACGACTTGATAATTTATTTAGGTGCTAGTTGGTTTTAACGAGTTTTTCCGCATTTCAATATGCATGTCTACCGGAATAGACAGGAATCTCAACATGATTTGCACATATTTTATCCAGTGTTATTTGATTTTAATACAAGAAAAGGAATCACTGATCTGTAATATATAGATCATCAAGTCAATAAAAAAACAATAAGATGCAATCAAGCCTCATAGTATCATTGCCCTTATCTTTACTTTCTAGAGAGTGGCAAGACAACCATTCTGACGCAGGGGGAGCGTCTTGAATTTGCATTCGACTAATTTTTGAGTATTTCTATTATTGATACTTTTCACATTTATTCGTCCTTTATGCTTCTCGATAATCGAACTAACAATAGAACGACCTAACTTAGAACACCATATAACCGATAAAGATGTCGCCATTTTACGAGCGTGTTTTTACTCAGTTTAAATTTACTAACAGCGGACTTCAATCCAATTCGACTGCTCTCAATCTCTTGCACGATGGCTAATTTCTCTGTGGCACTAATTTTATTTTCGGGCATGAAAAATGCTCCCCTCACAGCAAACAGGTTATATATTATTTCACCTGTCTACCGTATGGGGAGCATTTCAAGATTCAATCTGCAGAGCAGCCTCTTTAGGCTATCTGAAACTCTTATTTACTCCAAATTCGTTGCAGGATAACTGCCGCTTCGGCGCGAGTGAGAGAGCTGTTCGGCGCCAATTTGCCCCTCGATCCTTGCACGATACCGGCATTGACCAGTGCTGCAACGCTGTCTTTCGCGTAAGAAGCTACCGATGCCTCGTCGCTGAACGCATCCAAAGTGCCACCTGTCGGCAACGCTTTGCCTGCGGCTTTCGCCGCGCGCGCCGCGATGACCATCATGTCTTGGCGCGAGATCTTGCTGTTCGGATCGAACAGATTGCTGCCCGTGCCTTGAATGATGCCGAGCTGGGCAGCGATCTTGACCGCATCGTAGTAGTATGCGGAGGAATCCACGTCGGAGAACATCGTTACGGAAGCATTGTTACCTTTAAGCTCCAATGCGCGAATGAGCAGCGACAGGAAGTCCGCTCTCTTGATGGAAGCATTCGGATCGTACGCGTTCTCACTCGTGCCGTTAATGATGCCGCGAGATGCCATCGCTTCGATTGCTTTCTTCGCCCATGGTACGGACTGAAGATCTCCGAACGATTTCACGACGAACACAACTGCATAGATACTGAAGTGAGTCGTCGAGAATTTGACAGTACCGCTTGCTGCATCGTAGCGGGCATTCGGCACAGGTGTCGCTTTGCCGCTGCCGTCGATGTACCAGATGATGATGTGATCCGGGTTGCTTAGCTCTTCAGCCGTCGGCGTGTAAGGTACGGATACCGTTACAGGCGCGTTCGGGTTGTTCCAAGCGACAACGGAGTCGCCTGCCAAAACTTCGAGGCTAATGACCGGATGGTTACCGATTTGCTGGCGGACGTCATTGCTGAGTCCTTCTGTCGAGACCTTGCCCAAGCGAACCGATACGAACTCGGAGATGCCGACGTTCGTGCCTGCCATCATGTTGCCAGGAAGCTCGACCGTGCCGTTCACCGTCTTGATCGCAAGTACTGTCGATCCGGAATCTTTCAGGCTTTGAAGCGGCAATTGCACGTCGTATGAATTTGCGCCTGCTGTTGCAGGAATGTCGATCGTAACTTTTTTCTTGCCTACAGCGTTAGTTACAGCTTGATCGAACGCTTTCAGCAGATTGCCGGCAGAGATGTTGGACGATGCCTTACCGTTATTCACGGTAACTTTTGGTGTGATCTGGCCGTTTTCAACCGGTTGTTCAGTCACCGGAGGAGGCGTGTCGGTACCGGTCTTAGGCGAAGCGGCTCTCGTTGTTGCAGTCACAACTGATGATGCATCCGACACCAATTCCCCTTTAACTGCCTTCACATAGTAGTAGTACTTCGTTGAAGCCTCCAGACCCGTATCCGTGAATTCGGAAACCGGTACGCCGGAAGCGATTACCGTGAAAGAACCGGATTCGGACGTTCCGCGATAGACGGAGAACGTTACACTCGTGTCTGAAGAGGTGTTCCAATTCAGCCTGATTGAGGATTGGCTTTGAGCATCAGCCGTCAATCCCGTAGGTGCCGCCAAAACCTCCTCAGGAGGCGTTACAACCAGAGGAATCGTCGTTGCATTTACGACTGTGGATGCATCCGATACCAGTTCCCCTTTAACTGCCTTCACGTAGTAGTAGTACTTCGTTGAAGCCTCCAGACCCGTATCCGTGAATTCGGAAACCGGTACGCCGGAAGCGATTACCGTGAAAGAACCGGATTCGGACGTTCCACGATAGACGGAGAACGTTACGCTCGTGTCTGAAGTGGTGTTCCAATTCAACTTGATCGAGCTAGCGTTCACGGCAGAAGCCGTTACGTTCGCAGGCGCCGCCGGTGTCGTTGCAGGAGGATTCTTACCGAAAAGCGTAAGCACTCCAAAAACGGACGTGTCTTGATAACCTTGGCCGGTCAAATCGTTCCATGCGGCAACGCTCTGACGAGCACCGTTTTTACCGTCGTTGATTTGCACGTCAAATCCTAGCTTCATGTTGTTTTCCGGCGTGATCGATGTTAACGGTATTTTCATTTCTACCGTGTAGTTCGTTCCGGAAAGAGAGGTGGCTGACTCGAAACCGGCTGCTTTGCTTGACGGATTAAAAGTTGCCTGGTTCATATAGTTTACTCTGTATTGTCCATCATCCGATTGATAGGAAGCTGTCTTACCATTATTCTCGTCTACGAACACTTCGACGGAATCTTGTTCATGCGCGTTCGGGCTAGTACTGTCCAGTTCCGCATTATCAGTAACTTGGATTTGCAAATACAGGTTGTGATCATCCCAGAGCGCTCTGGCTACACCGCGTGCACCTTGCCATGCCATCTGGAACTTGTTGATCGAGACTTCAGGCGCATCGCTCCAGATCGCGTCAATGGTTCCGTCTATGACCGGCGTACCGTATTTAGCGGAAGTTTGACTAGCGGTTGCCGAAGCCGGCGGGTGCTCCGCTATGAACTTGCTCGGATCGATAACGCCGTAATAGGCTTGTTTCGCTTGCAGGTTGTTATCGAAGAGCAACGGCGGTTGTTCTTTTCTCCAGCTCGTCGCGTCGTTCAGACCCCAGAAGGTGACTCTGGCGATATTCGCGGCGTGCTCTTTGTAAATTTGGAATAGCTGCGCGTACAAGTAGCCTTGCGCGATTGCTTCCTTTTCGGTGATCGTGCCGCCGTTGCCGGCCGTTATGTCCAGCTCGGTAATGCTGATCTCAACGCCCAAGGAAATAAACCGCTCCAACGACGCTTTAACGTTGTCCGGCTTCGTGTTGACGTTATAATGCGCCTGCATGCCGACGCCGTCGATCAGCTTCTTGCCCGGATGCGTAAGTGCGTACTTGTCGTTGATCTCTTTCACCATATTGTAAATGGCCGTAGCTTTGTTCTGGTTATCATCGTTGTAATCGTTGTAATAGAGCTTGATATCCCAAGACGGGTTTGCGTCCAGCACTTCTCTTGCCGCTAAGAACGCTTGCTCCACGTAATCGTTACCGATCGCCGTTTTCCAAGGAGAGGTGCGCAGGGCAGCAACCCAATCCGTCGGATTAGAAGGATTGTCGTTCATCGCTTCGTTGACGACGTCCCAAGAAATCAAATTGTTGCCGTATTTGTCAGCGTAGTGCGTCATAACCGTTTGGATGTGCGTTCTCATATTGGCGAGTGCCTCGTCGCGGCTCAAAGGTGAACCGTTCGAAGTAGTCATCCACGCAGGCGTCTGCTGATGCCATACGAGCACATGGCCGTGTACTTTCATCCCTGCGGCGATCGCTTTATCGACTAGCGAATCCGCATAAGTGAAAGTACCTTTCACCGCCTGTGTCGCATCCGGTTTCATGGCGTTTTCCGCCGTTACGACATTATGATGCAATTTGAGAAGCTCCAGGCGAGTGCCATCGAAATCCGCCGCGGATACCGCGTTGCCGATCAAGAAATCGTCTTGATACTTTGTCTTGATTGGCGTCAAGTCTTTTTGTACGGAGATAGGGATTGAGCCCGTGTTCACAAAACTGATATCGTCGATGTAGAAAGAAGCAGTCTTGTTGCTGGAGCTCTCGACGTAAATGGTCAAAAATTCGTCGCCTACGCTGGAGTAACGATAGGTGCCTTCAAGCTTCACCCATCCGTCTGCAGCACTCACGGTTTTTGCTTGTATGGTATTGTAGCTGGCGGTGCTGCCGTTGCCGACTTGCGTGGACAACTGAAGCTGCGAGCTGGTCGGCGAGATCAGCTTGACCCATGCCGTTACTTTGTACTCGCTGCCTTTGTCTACGTTCTGCTCGACGCGAATCGTCGGACCGTGCCAAGAGTCGGTGCGGTCTGCTACTTTCATCGCATAAGAACCGTTGTCGGTATGGTTGGCTTCATTCGTAACGGTCAACGTTTCCGTTCCCGCGCGGCCGACAAAGCCGCCATTCGATTGATCCTCGAACGTTACGGTATTGAATGGCACTGCAGGTGTTCTAGCAGGCTCGGCGCCAGGCGTAACGTCTTTGATTACGAATTCGTCCATATAGAAGTCGGCTTTCGCCGTGGCGGTTTCGTCTGAGTCGTAGTTGTTCGCTTCGATCCACACTAGGAATTCGGTCGTGTTGGCTGGTACTTCGTAGCCTTTCACCTCGAATGTCTTCCAGACGGAGTTCGTAACGACCTGGTTTTGGATAATCCATGGGTAGCTATCCGTACCGCCGGATTTGACTTTCGCGCCTAAGTGGTAGTTATCGGTTCCTTGAGCGGACCGGAGTTTGAACGAGATATCGTATTTATGACCGGATACCAACTTGCTGGTCAAATTAAGCGATACGGCGCTCTTTCTGTCCGAACGGTCCTTATACAGAAGGGATTTCGTTCCCTCGGATGCGTAGTCGGACGATACTACCGCAGTACCGGTGCCGTTCCATCCCAGATCCGTCCAACCGCCGAGCTGACCATCCTCAAAGCTTTGGGACAGGACGAGGAATCCTGGAGGAGAAGCTGCGCTTGTCTGGCGAATGACGATGTCGTCGATCGCGAAGCTAGTATTTTTACCGGCGTCTTCGGATTCGAAGTAGAGTTTAATTCCCGTAGCGGCGCTGTTATATGTATAAGTACCGCTCAGTTTCACCCAAGCGCCGTCGGTGACCGTCGTCAACTCGATTACTTGCTTAAACTGGTCGTTGCCGGTTAATCCGGATTGCTCAATCGATGCCTTTAGCTGCGTCGAAGCCGCTCCGGTATCCAGCTTGGCGTAGGCGGAAATTTCGTAATCCGCTCCTTTTTCAAGCGTATCCGTCAACACTAGGCTCGGGCCGTGGTAATTTTGGGCACGTTCCGTCACGAGAAGCGCGTTCGAGCCGGAGTGGTGTACGGCATTCGTTACGGTCGCCGTAGCGCCGTTGCCGGTCCACCCATTTTTGCCGTTTTCGAATTTCTCGACAAGAACGGCCGGTTTGACGACTTTCACTTGGAAATCGTCGACGTAGAAACTAGCGGTTTTACTGCTGCTGCTCTGTAAGTAGACTTGCAGGGCATTGGCGTTCATGTCGTATGTATACTCGCCTTTGACTTGTACCCATGCGTCTGCTGTTACCGTTGCCGCGGAGCCTGGATTCAGGTACTCGTTGGATGCCCCAGTCTGTTGAGCGCCGAATTGGATTGTCTCGGAGCCGGTCGATCCCTCTTTGAGTTTAACCCATGCGGAAAGCTCGTAAACTGATTCCTTGTTCAGTATGCCGGTGGCGGCGAGGTTAAAGCCCGGGCCGTTCCAGTTGTCCGTTCTTCCTTGCACCAAGATACTGCCGGTTCCGCTCTGAGCGGCATTGTTCGAAGCCGTTACAGTCTCGGTACCACGCTTGAACCATCCTTGCGTGCCGTTCTCGAAGTCGTTCGAAACGACGACGTTCCCGATCGCTTCCGGTGACGGAGGCGTAGGTCCGCCGATCGCGGCTGCGAAGGTATTTAAAGTATCGTCTTTCTTAATGAGAATACGTCCCATCGCCAAGGCGTCGTCATCGCCGCTCCAGGCTTTGAAACCGACATTAATTCCGTTCTCCGTCGCGGCTGCTTTTACGTCCGCGTTGTAGTTGCCGTAAGGATAGGCAAGAAGGATCGGATCTTTGCCGGTAATTCCTTTCAAGAACGTATTAGCGGATTGGATTTCCGCGGCCGCGGTAGCTTTGGTGATGCTAGTCGTCCATACAGCTTGATCATGCGTCTTTGTATGGTTTTGAAGACTGATGTTCGGGTTGTTTTTCAGCGTGTTCAATTGGCTCAGCGTCATTCCCCAAGAACCGATATTGTCCTGGATGACGAAAGATACCGCTTTCATATTGTACTGCGTCAATACTGGAAGCGCGTTTGTAATAAAGTCCGGTGTCGCGTCATCGAACGTCAGCAGGATCGGTTTCGAAGGAGCGGTTGCCCCGTTCACGATAATGTCGACGTACTGTTCCGCGGATACGGTGGTATAGCCGTTATCGTTCAGATACTTCATTTGTTTTTTGAAGTTGGCTGTGCTGTATTGATAATCTCCGGATGGATTATCGGTGATTACATGGTACAGGATGACAGGTATCGTTGCGCTCGCTGCATTCGCATTTGGAGCATACCAAAATTGCGGCACTAACAGTGCAGCGGCTAACAGTGACAGCAATAGCTGTTTGAAGCGTCTACTCATTTGATGTCCTTCCCCCTATAATGGATTTTGATGTTACCTAAAGCGCTTTCAATCTTGATGTTGAATGACTTCTCCTTCCCGTATCTTCAATTATAATGAGCGTTTTAATAGGGCGGCACCTAACGAAGTAGAGATTCTACTATAAAAATTAAAGAAGATATTAGATCCGAACTTATGAACCACAAGCTAAATACAAATAAAAGGATATATCTCATAAATGAACATAATTCAGTAGTTATTGCTATTTCATTTTGGAAAATATGAAGGCTGTAACAGACCACAACAAAATGAGGATGGCGCAGAAACAACCTCATCGCCATCCTCATTATTAGTTAATGAAACCTTTATTTACTCCAAATCCGTTGCAGGATAACTGCCTATTCGGTGCGAGTGAGGAGGCACTCGGATCGTACGCGTTCTCGCTCGTGCCGTTGTTTTCGGTAGCCTTATCGAATGCTTTTTTCAACATCACTTCGTTGACGACGTCCCACGAGATGATGTTCTGCGTGCTGCTCTTGTTGAACTTGCTAAAATGCGTGAGAACCGCGTTAATATAGTCTTTCATGTTCGTATACGCCCCAGCCGCGGTCAGTCCTGGGTTGGACGGAGTCAGGTCGGAGTCGGAGATCTCAGCCACGGAATCGATTGGCTTTCCCAGACGAGCGTATGCCCATGTATTTTTAGGTCATTGTCTATCGCGCTTTGAATTTCCGTGTATGCTTCTAATGGATCCTCTTCACCATCGCCAACCCCAAGCTCCCTAAGAGCCTCAGTATTAGCGATAAACTGCGGCAGAGTTACTGATCAGCATGTTAGCTACACCTCTAGTACCACGTCCACTCAGCATGTGTGACGTTACAAAGAACCAAGCATTTGATTTCATTTTAGTAATTATGTAAAATATGCTGAATTTCAGCATACATACCTAAACTGTTCAAATGTTCTCAGTTAGGGATTTGAAATATCCAAGCACAAAATAAAATAAAAAAAAACGGCATCTCTGCCGTTCTGATGATAAGGTATGGTGGAGCTAGGCGGAATCGAACCGCCGACTGATCGCTGCCAGCGACCTATTTCCCCCCTAAACTATAGCCCCATATTTAGTTGTTAACTTTTATGGGTGTTAAACTGGTAATGGTGTTCTCCCAACCGAGCTAATCCCCCGTGTTATTTCTTCGCCTTACTTTGTCTTACTTTTAGGGAAGTGTAACCAACCATCTCGTACTCCCAACTGAGTTAAACCTAATAAAAATAGCTCATGCAATTTCAGCATGAGCTATTTCAAGTCTATTGTTTTGAAAATATTGTTTAGGCATTCAGATTGTATGTTTGCCGTACTTGTTTACTCGTACCAATATTCGGGGATGATCTCCCTTTCCTGTTCCAACAACTCTTTAATAATTAAATCCGCATCATGTATGGAATTCACAAGCGGATCGATCATCATCGCTCTTCTCAATTTCGTGAAGCTCCGTTCCACAACAGCCTCCGCAGTCAGTTCGTGCGTATCCAGCACCAGCTCCTGCATGCCCCGGATTCCCCTCGGCATTTCACCCATATGAAGCGGTTTGATTCCATCCATACTTACTTCGCTTAACAACTCAAGGAACGAGTCGTTATTCATGTTGGTCACAGCACCGTTATTGAGCGTATTAATAAAGAACCGCTTGTTCAAATTCCCCACCATGTTTTCGATAATATCCGTAGCGTGATCGGGTCCGAAAGATTTCATATAATCGGCGATAGGATTTTTCCCTGAGATGAAGTCATCCACTTGCCGCCACATTTCCTCATGCCGTTTATACCGGTCTTCCGTTTCCCAAATCGATAAAGGTGGGATGACGTCTTCCTTCTTGCCAAGCCCCTGCCAATACCGGACATATTCTTTGGTATGGGCCGTACATGTTGGAATATACCCGAAAATGTTATAAAGTTCATAAGTGATTGCATCGTTATAAAGTGCCTTTGCTCCTCTATCCCCACCGTTGTTTTCCGTTCCTGCCGACCTCCTTAATGCCTCGGCAATCGGAGCCATAACATTCTTTCCGTCATACTCCGCCTTAAGCAGCCAGGTGAAATGATTGACACCGGCAACGCGGAAATCAAATCTCCGATCGATCTCCTCATTGAATTCACTTTGATCCTGAATGATACCCGCTCGAATCGCGTAGTAAGCTTTCTTGTTCGGCATGTGATGGGAGTCGCAAAGCGCAAAGGATTTAAGTTTCGGCGCATATCGGCTTAACGCGATCCCATGGACGGTAGATGGATTGATGTAATTGATTACCCACGCATCCGGACAAAGTTCCTCAATGTCTTTAGCGCATTCCATAATGACTGGCAGCTCTCTCATTGCCCTGAAGATTCCGCCTGGACCGATGGTATCCCCAGAGCACATCCGAATTCCATATTTTAAAGAAACCTGGCAATCGATGCCACGGTATTTGACGGTATCCTCAGCAAAGCTGAGAACGACGAAATCCGCTCCCTTCAATACCTTTCTCCTATTCGTCGAGCCTTCCACTTTAAGAGATACATTGTTTTCCTTTGCAACCATTTCAGCGAGCCTTACCATCTTGGATAGTTTTTCTTCGTCAGTATCTACTAAAGAAAGTGTTCCGTTATTCAAATATTTAGAGTGAACCATTTGCCAGATTGACTGCCGCCCAAAGAAAAGACTCCCAGCCCCAATGATAACTACCTTCGGTTGTGAAACATTCGAATCCATCATGATCAAGTCCTCCTAACTGGTTATAACCTAATTATAGGAGAATGGTTTAAAAGTAGAATATGAGATAGTTTCACCTTCATGTCAAATAGTACGAATATTTGTGATTAACAAATCCAGTGATATACTAAAATAATATGAGCAATGTCTTCTGGTTGAGGAATGTAGAGGGATGCCAATGGATAAGAATATGAAGGATATGGGGATTCTCAATGAATTGTCGGAATTGATCTCGCTTCGAATGAAATCCTTCTTTGAGCTTACCCACGACACGAAATGGATTGAACACAAGGCACACACCGACTATGATCTTTGGTTCGTTCAATCGGGAATCGTTACCATTACTATCGATGGTTTTGAACATACAGCAAACCCGGGAGATGTGGTCTTTTTTTACCCAGGGGTTCCCTATATGGCAGCAGCTAGTGATAAGGGGTGCCGGTTTATTTACATTCATTTCGATTTTGAAATCGGCAAACAGCAACGAATTCTAAACGATTTTCAGCTCTCGGGGGTCATACCGCAAGAGCTGATCCGGGAAGAAGCCATTTTGTTCGGCAAAGCCTTTACGCAATCGAATCTATTACGAAGCATACCTGGGAACCGTTTATATTTAAAGGCTTGTCTGACGGCCGTTATTGCCAAAATTATTGAACTCCACGGACTTGGCCAATATACCGGCACATTTCTGAATGGGAGAACGTCAAGAAAAGTACAGAGCAATTTGGACGTGTTGCAGCCAGTGTTCAAATACGTTAATAACCACCTTCACAAATCTATTAAAATAAATGAGCTTGCAGCGTTTGTAGGCATATCAGAAAAATATTTTATTACTTATTTCAAGAAAGCCTTGGGCATTACTCCGGGACAATATATTTACCAGATTAAAATGAACAGGGCGAGAGAATATCTGAACGAAAAGAAATATACGATTCAACAAATAGCTAACCTTCTGGGTTATCCTGATCCGTTTACGTTTTCGAAATCTTTTAAAAAATATTATAACGTTGCACCGTCAAAGTTCGAGTAAAAAGCTGTCAGAGGACATGCCCCTAACAGCTTTTCGTCTCCCGTTTCAGCTCAGGCATGAAAATAACTTGTTTCTCATTGACCCGATAGCGATCGCTGAGGTTCAAGCGTAATTTATATGCATATCATCAATAAATTGATAATATGGGGATCCTTTATCAGCATCTAACCCTGAAAAACCCACTATAGATCGCCAACTAATCTAAGCCCCCGTGCTTATTCTAACTTCAAGTATTCATTTTTTTATTTCAGATCCTCTTTGATCTTGTATCTGATGGCTATAAATGAAAATATAACTATGAAAACAATCGACACGCTAGCTACATGAACAAGATCATTTATATTATCAAAATCTCTTGCGCTTAAGATCGTATTAACTATTAAGAAAGAGGACAAATGAACGTCATCAATGATGGATTCCAAGGCAGTTACAATCATTCCAAAAACATTCAACGATAGAACAAATCCAACTACAATACTAGCAATCAAGCTTTTACTAATGATGGAGATGCATAAGATTACAATTGAAAATGCCCAATGAAGTAAAAATTGGCCGATCAACAATTTCGCAAAATAACCCCCATCTCCAATCATTGCATGGTTAAAGAAAATTGATCTTCCGATCATATCCGCAACGATCATGACAATAAATGTAAGCAAAGTGAATAGGCCTGCAATTAATATTTTTGAAATAACAGTATACATCCGCGCACGCTTCATGGAAATGTAATTTTTATAAAACCCAGAGTTATGTTCACTCATATAGAAGTAAACAACAAATACAGCAATATAAATCAGCGGCCACAATGGGATTTGAGACATCATGACTTGGATGAACTGACTTTCGTTCATCGAGCTGATCAGCATAACCCCACTTTCTCCGGGCTGCTCGTATTTTCCCAACATAAATATACCGAATATTTGAAAAGCAAAAAAAATTAACAGTAATATATAAATCATTTTATTTGATTTAAAACGGTGAAAGTCCATTTTGAGAATATTAATCACGGCTCCCACCCTCACTTTCTATCCGTGCCAAAAAATATTGTTCTAGGCTTTGTTTATGCTTGATAATCGAATGAACAGTTATGCCGCTTTCAACTAAAGTCTTGATGATATGTTGGTTCTCAAGATGAGTATCATATACATACACCATACGCTCACTAATGACTTTGTAATGATTAATATGCAATTTTTGTTCTAAGATGGGAACAGCCGAGCTTGCTTTATCCACTTCTATTTCAATACGATCTTCGCATTGAAGCAGCAGTTGCTCCCTTGAATGGTGTTCGATGATTTCTCCTTGATGTACGATTGCATATTGCGTCGCTACTTTCGACAACTCTTCCAAAATGTGACTTGAAATAATGATGGTCATTCCCGTTTTATTCAATTCCAAAATCATGTTTCTAATCTCAGAAATTCCTTGCGGGTCCAAACCGTTGATCGGTTCATCCAAAATCAAGACATCTGGGCTTCCAATTAATGCAGCTGCAATTCCAAGCCTTTGCTTCATGCCCATTGAATAATTTTTCACCTTGGTCTTGTTCGAACCTTCCAATCCGACAAGCTTCACCAGCTTGTTAATATGCTCTTTCCGATTAGTCAATCCGTAGGAGATCGCGATTAATTCCAAATTTTCATAGGCAGTATGATGGGGATATAACCCTGGATTTTCAATGAGTACGCCTACTCGTTCAAAATAAGGGTGATTATCCTTCACTGGACGATCAAATAATTTAATTTCTCCTGAAGTCGGGGATATCAATCCAGCAATCATCTTTAGCAAGGTGGATTTTCCCGCTCCATTTTGGCCTATCAAACCGAAGATTTCACCTTTACCTATTTTAAACTCTACCTTACGCACTGCTGTTTTCCCTTTAAATTGTTTGGTTAATTGACTTACTTCAATAATTGCTTCAGCCATATTCGCACCTCCTTTTCAATAAAATAACAAAAAGAAGCTAACATATCGTCAATAAAAGATTAAGAAAGTTCAAAGAAGATTAGGGCCGGTTTAAGGCACTCCCTATGGTGCCAGCCTGAAACCAATGCCCCAAATGGTGTCAATATAAGCCTCCTCGTCAACCCTTTTGATTTTGTTGCGAATATTGCTAATGTGAACAGTAATGGTTTTGTCCTCACCTATGTATATATCTTCCCATGCAAGCTCATACAGATCCTGCTTTGTAAACACTCGGGTAGGATTCTTAAGCAGCAGCTCAAGGATCTTGTATTCCTGTCTTGTAAGTTTCAAATCTGCTTGATTGACGCTAGCGTTCATCGTTCCGCTATCTAAAAGTAGATTTTTATGACGATAGCGAGTGGCAGAATCCGTTCGGGAGGTTCGTTTGACATGTACATTGACTCGGGCAAGCAATTCCTCCACCTCAAACGGTTTCGTGACATAATCAGCGGCTCCCAACTTAAACAGATTTAATTTATTATCCAATTTGTCCTTGGCCGATAGAACTATAACTGGTGTGTCAGAGCTTAATTCTATTCTTAGCCGATGCATAAAATCTTCCCCCGAGAAGCCAGGAAGCATGAGGTCCAAAATAATAAGCTGATACTCGTGATGAGTGACGTTCATGATTCCCTCACTGCCAGAATACGCTTGCGTGCATTGAAACTTCTCTTTTCGAAGCACATCATAAACAATATTGTTGATATGCACGTCGTCCTCGACAATTAGAATTTTGGGGTGGTTCGTGTCATTGTACACGTCAACTCTCCTTTACGATTTTCTTAAAAGCTAAGCTGATGCAAAACTGGTCATCGTTCAGGTCAGCTTGCACATAACCATTCATTTTCTCCATCAGTGATTTCACGATAAAAAGTCCCAGTCCTGAAGATTGGTTCGTACGCGACGGATCTGCTTTGTAAAAGCGAGTAAATATGTTGTCAAGGCTCAGCAGATGATTTCGCTTCAGTACATTGGAAAAATGAAACAAAACCTCGTCCTGCTTCTCCTCATAACGAATGCTTAGAGCACCTTCACTGTGCATAAAGTAATTTTTGATCACATTCTCAAATACTCTTTCCAACGCGCTTTCATTTCCCACTATAAATAGCGGTACTTCCACCATGCAGATGTTTGGTTCATAGCCACTTCGCAAAAAATCGTCGATAAAGGTAAACAGACGTTTATTTAACACTTTTATCACATCAACTGGCTCAAGCTCCAAGATGTAATCTGGGTTTTTCAGTTTCGTATATAGGAACAGCTCGTCAACAAGTGTAATAATCTGTTTCATTCTAGTCTGTGCCAGACTAACATACTCTGTTTTTTCTTTAAGATACTCGGATCGTTCCGCCAATTGCAGATAGCCGTCAAGTGAAGTCAGCGGGGTTCGTATATCGTGGGACAAGCTCATAATGGTCGCGTGGATTTCTTCCTTTTGTTCGATAAAATCTTGCTTCAACTTTCGTTGATCACGAAGCATTGCATTACATAAATCGATTAACCGATGAATTTCTTTTGGCTTAATTTGTGTTTGTATCATTTTGAATGAATGATGGTCTGATATAAAAGATAATTGGTTGCCGATATCCTTAATTTGGTTTTTGTAATAAACAAGGTAAACGGATTGAATGATTAAAGCAGCCAGTATGACGATTAAAACAATATAAAACATAGAATCACTTCCTTTCTGACACTTGAACCATCTCGTTCTCCTGTATTTCAACTCTCTAACTCTTGGAAATTTTACTTGAAGACTATATTCAATAATTTATAATTATATCCTTCAATAACGGTCTATTTCGACAACATTCAAATTTATACACTAGTTATTGTCTCAAGAAGGTACCATTAAAGCAATAAATCACATAATAATAGTTTATACAGTACATGTATATCCATAGATACAAACAAAGCCCAGACAGTATACTGCCGGGCTTCAACTTGCAGGAAAATGTGGCTCTTAGCTGCTAAATTCTTATAAACAACACACAGCACTCCACATGTGTCGAGTAGACAGTGTGAACAAACTTTATACGATGAGCACCATCCCGGTGACTTATCCTCCAGCAAGACGATCTCCTCTGCTCGCTGTTGTCTTATTTTAATATTTTCTTTCCCTCAAGAACACATTATGCGCCGACCTATTCAAAGGCTGCAACCGCATCAACCAACGCTGTCAACTGAGTCTATAACGTCTCTGTACTGAGCGTAAATCCTTCGATTACGGCATCTTCGTCGATCTCAATCAGGATGCATCGTTTCCCTTGATAATTCACCTGTCTCACATACTTTAAATCCTGCGGGCTGACCGAAATCGAGGCTACCTTTGTATCGATCTTAATCGATTTTGAAGTGAATTTCGGCATAACGCTGCTTGCCTTCATTTCATAGTTCCTATCGTCGACGATCGTTTGAAACGCGCGTTCCACTTTATCCGTCGTCACGTTATCTATGCCGCTTATTGTCAGCACACGTTCCACATCTTTATAATCCAACTTCGGGGGTTCTTCTTTATCTTCGTTGGTTTCGATTACTTGGTGGATCTCCTCGTACACCTGTGCGAGAGTGGCTACGTCGAGTTGTTCGCCCACCACTTCCTTCACGATGTCTTCGAAAATAGCCCTCTCTTCCATTGCCGTCATGGATCTTTCGGCATTTAAGACCTGTCCGATGAAGTGCGGATCTGGATAATTCGATTTTGCCGTACAATACAGAATGCGGTTCACATCGGAATAGTTATCCGTCACGCTAGGGTAAAAGAACCCGTGCTCCGGTGAACTTAACTTGATAATCGGATCTACAATGACATTGTACTTAAATTCCCTCTCCACATAATCGAACAAGAGAGTCTTCTTTTGCTTCTCCGTGGAATTCACGCTGCATAGAATGAACGGATGCGCGAACAGTTCGTCCTTCCCGCTCTCTTCGGCTTCTTCATTTCTGCCCTTGGTCGGCCGGAAATACTGTCCACGAACGAACGTGACTACTGTATCCTGTTCATACTTGGCATCCACCAACATTTTATCCACCAACAGCAGCATCAGGTCCTTCCATTCTTCAGGATTGCCTGTCGACAAACCTTGATGAAGTATCACTCGCGTTGGATCCTCTACTTCCTCCTGAAACTTCAACTCGAACAACTTCTGATCCAATTCTCCGGTCAGCAGTTTTTTGAAATTCCCCATATACAACTCCTGCTTCTCTCTATCCACCAGAGCAAACGCCTGGCTCTCCCAATGATAGACCTCGTTGCTATCCTTCATAATATACACGTTGAGAATGTCGTTAATATTCATCATATCGTGATCCAGCTTAAATTGCTTGCGTATATGCGCGACTTCTTTCTTTATCATGATTCGTTAGACAACTCCTAAGAAGTAAATTGGTTTTATCAGTATAAACGATATAACAGCCCTTCGCTAGAAGGGCTGTTATTGTTACTTCTCTTCAGTTCCGTTCCAAACCAACACCGCCACACACTCAACATGTGTGGAATGCGTATACAGAAAAAAACCAAACGGAATCTCTATCGTTTGGTTCCTTTTATTGATGTAACATAGTTCAATCTATTCATAACTTTATTGCTACATACGATAATGTCAGATGTACTATAAGAGCTCAGGCCATTCTTACCGCTTCGCCTTATAAAACTCATGATAAAGCTTCATGAGTGCTCTCTTCTCAATCCGCGACACATAGCTCCGCGAGATCCCCAGCTCCTTCGCAATCCCCCGCTGCGTCCGCTCATCCCCGCCATGCTCCAAACCAAACCGTCCAATAACAACTTCTTTCTCGCGGTCATCAAGTATATCCAAATTCTTATATATCTTCGACTTTTCAATTTTCAACTGCACCTTATCGACGATATCATCCGCTTCAGTACCGAGGATATCGATCAGCGTAATTTCATTGCCTTCCTTATCCGTTCCAATTGGATCATGAAGTGATACGTCTTTACGTCTTT
>NZ_JBFRGC010000054.1:0-19622 GCF_052115145.1 Paenibacillus sp. 2TAB26 | reverse complement strand
TGGCATCAGCGAATTATTCGCGAGCTTGATCTGACTAGCGATGAAACAATTGAGTTTGCTAAGCTAAACTCCTCTGTCGTGCAGCCATCCCGGCACACCTTGAATCCCTATTATTTAGGCTTGAAAATATTCGAGGATATCGAGCGCCGATTCGATAACCCAACGAAGGAAGAACAAGCACGCTTCGGACGCGTCCCCGGCAAGGGCAGGGAAAAAATGTTCGAGGTACGCGAGCTCGATTCCGATATTTCGTTCATCCGCAACTACCTGACGAAGGATCTGGTTAATGATCTCGATCTGTACATTTTCGAGAAAAAAGGCCCCGAATGGAAAATTACCGATAAGTCGTGGGAGAAAATTCGCGATCAGCTTGTTTATTCAAAAGTAAACGGCGGGTTCCCTAGCTTGATGGTAAAGGATGGGGATTTTAATCGTGTGGGTGAGCTTTATCTTATTCATGAGTATGAAGGTATGGAGCTCGATCTGAAGTATGTGGAGCGTACGCTGCCTCATGTCGTTCAGCTTTGGGGGAAAAACGTACATCTTGAGACTTTTGTTGAGGATAAGAAGATTGTGTTCAGCTGTGATGGGAAGAAGACGAGTCGGAAGTTTGTTTAATTTACACGGATATTGTTTCTCAACTCAGCATTAAAGAGCTATCATGTATAATGCTAATACAAAAAACCCGATCTCATTCGATCGGGTTTTCTATTTTTCGGACAGAGGAGCGAAGGGAATCGGATCCCTGTCCGAAGATAACGCAACATAAGTTTCTACGGGTGTAGTCACAGTTTTGATGTCACCCTAGTATCGCTCCGAACCGGCTATAATTTGGGTCAGATAATAGAGATTTCTCTGTTATAGGAAAGCTATCTTCAATATGTTAAAGCATTTGGGCTTGAATAAGAACATCTGAAGATATACTCTCGTCTGCTAAATATTACAGCTGCTTGCACCTATGACTTATCTGAATAAACAAAGCCTACCTTTATCAACTAAATAGTCGAATGCTATTTCGGACGTTGCTAAACCGTAAAAACAACATACACAGTTCCTGCCCTCACGAACCGATGTGCACAATCGCCGTCACAAAGAGGAAGAGGAATACAGCCATGGATGCGTTAATGACTTCGAACAGCGCAAGTGGCTTAGACATTTTAGTCGGTGATTTTGGAAAGATACCCGCTAAGTCGATAATGTACACGATAAAGTATGAAACAGCGATGATTTGTGTGATTAAAATGGCATTTGGATGTGATATCAACAAGAGATAGCACGCGATAAACGACGTAATTCCAAGCAAGATAAGAAACAGATTAAACCCCCAAAATACACCTCCCTTTAATTTTGAGAAATCTCTATTCTCAATCGGTCCTCCCGGAACCAATATCGCCAATAATGTTACATTTAAAAACACTAGTAAACTTGCGATGATCATAATATCCTGCATCGTTATCTCTTCCTCTCATTTGTTAGTGTCTCAAGATTAACAGGAAGGATAAAACATGTATTGTAAAAAATCAGCATCTATGATCAGGTATTTATTACTTCTGACCATGCCAGACATAACTAAGGGTTAATTCATGCGGCAGTTTCTCTAACTCTTTGACGGTTTTGCCTGCAAATCTTTTGGATGTTTTGATGAGGTGGGACTGATCATAGTAACGATACTGCATATCCTTCCTCAATCCTTCATCCTCAACATGTTTTCTGAACTTCACAATATCTCCAAAGGCCTTTGGGGTCAGTCCGATCTGTTTTTTGAAGAAACGCTCCAACGTACTTACTGAAATACCAAAAAATTTTGCCATACTCACAATGTTCAAGTTTTCATATTCTCGTTCTACATAAGTAAGCATTTTTTCTATGCGGTCAGTATCCTTCTTATTCAACGCCATTTTATGCAGCAAATAATGATTGATTGTTGTGATATGTTGCTCCATATCTCTAGATTTCATCATCATTCGGTATAGTTCATCTAGATCAGGGTCCACATCGATGGCTTGAACGATTCGCTCTGCCAATTCGAGGCTGGGCACATGAAACAATTGTATAAACCCTAATGGAGTTAATGAAATCCCGATTTGATACAGCTGTTGTCCGTATCGAACATATTTCACGCTTTTCATTTGACCAATCACAACCGTATTGGGGATCACCATTTCCTGATCTTCTCCCACCTGCCTATAGGCAGACCCATAATTGAAAATGATATTGATATACCCCAGTGGCATAATTATATCTTCTCTGTTGTCATCAGAGAGAAAGTCGAAGTCTACGACCCAAATATAGCCCACTATCTTATGTAAGGCATTTATTGGTTCAAAAGTTCGAATCATCGTATGCATCTCCTTCTAAAAAACTGGTGATTATCCACTTTTTGTCCACGTTTCCCTTGAACTCGAATTCCATAGGTCATTTCAAGGAAAAAAAACATGTCTCGATAAAACCCGCTATTAATTTTCTAGTTTATTGTAAACACAATATCAACAACCAAACAGATTTTCAATTCTCAATAAATTTGATGTCTACAATTCTGAGTGTAACAAAAGTCCTAACCGTATGAGGCCGGGCTTTCCCATGGTGGAGGTGAGGGCCTTGTTCATATCTCCATCTTACTTGCTCACGATGTCTATCCCCCGCCGACGATATTAGAGGTTGGATATAAACTCCGTGCTCTCTACGCTTCGCTCCAGTCCGCGCGGACTTAACCCAGGGTTCGCCCCCTCGAGACTCCACTCAACGCAAAAAGGACACCTCTGAGGTGTCCTTTTTCATGTTGGTAGAGGCGAACCGTGGCTGTGCAAAACCACAATTCGCCGTCGAGTGAACAGTCCTCCTAGAAAGCCCCATTCCCTTGTTGGAAGACAGGCTCGATGGTTCCGTCGGGAAGTTCGCCATCAACATCAAGATTTGCGCAGCCGATCATAAAGTCAACATGCGTAAGACTTACATTAACGCCCCGCTCCAGAAGTTCTTCGCTGGATGGTTTCGTCCCGCCTTCCATATTAACAGGATAAGCACTTCCTAGCGCCAAATGACAGGAAGCATTCTAGTCAATGCCGGTATTGTAAAGTACTCTGTTCAATTGGAGATCGGGGAATCATGCGGTACTAAAGCCACCTCACCGAGATAGGATGCACCTTCATCAGTATCCGGCAATCTATTTCTTAGCCACAACGGCATCATCACACTTTAGGAGTATAGAGTTTGTTTGGAGGGGAATAAAGAAAATCTTGACTACCTCCTGGTAAGGCCGTTAATTATTTTTCTCTTTTGTATTCTCTAAGTTTACCTATCCTGGCTTTTTCTACTTCTTCAATTATTATCAGATGTTTATTCTTTATATTTGTACGTCTTGAATTTAATAAGAAGTAAGTGTTAAGAAGGAAAAAAATAATAAAAAACAAAGAAAAAATGAAGAGTATGATTCTGAACTCGTTTTAAAACTATGGATAATTTGAACAATCGACTCTTTATAACCTTCGTAATCTTGCTCTTTATTACTATTTGCAAAAACAAGGAGGCTCGCATTAATTGATATAAAGATTGTAAATGAAGCTAGTATTAATGGCACTATAAGCTTACTAATAAGATCAACTGTATGTTGTAGTGCATGACCTCCTTCATAAGTTTTTAATTTTAACTTAGTAATTCTAAATTTCTCAAAGGATGACTCAGCCAAGATCATATAAGCTTTATATAATCTCAGTGTTTCGTCTACTTTCCCTAAATTCAACTTATCCATTACTTCCTTGATTGGTGCATTAATCTTACTAATTTCATGCAAGTGTTGAATTATTACCACTATTGTAAAAATGATGATAGAAACAGCAAAAATTTGATTATTTGTTGATATAGACATTTCTCAACTTCCTCTCATTAAATTAATATTATATATCGGAGAAAATGAGTTAAGTATTATTGTAATTCCTGAAAGTATACTTTTAAAAGATAAAAAACTTGAAGCAAGATTGGTATTTAGTTGAGATATTTTTTGATTACAAAAAACAAAGTGATGGTAAAAATAGTATGTTATGAATGATTCATGTTATATAACTTCTGTTACAAATGCTTTTGCATGAAAAGTATCATTAACTTCATTCAACAGCGTCTTTCTAGGAATTTTACATCCAGAGATGCTCAACTGTTAAAATTGAACAGGACATTTAACCATTTCAGAAAGCATGCTTTTTGATACACTAAAAAAAGACACTATAAAGCGTTTCAAAAACTGTATATTTGATTTTTGGTACGTTTCATTTTGATACGGTATAATCATCGAGATCTTGATTAGTAATTGGTCTTTACATACCCTGTAGCCAGATGCTCTAAAAAATGATGTTCACAAGTTTGACGGGAACTTTAGATAGTAATAGTAACAGACGAATGCTTACGATGTCCTCATTGATTTGGAGCAACAAAAAACATCGAATAAGCTGGTTTCCTGCTCATTGGGTGCTCCCGAATTTCAACATATACTTTAATAAGGTTCACAGTCTTTTATAGGGCCAATCCCACCACAGAAACAAAATGTGTAACAGTCATCACCATGATAACATCTGGTAAATCAAGGGGCTACGGAGGCTAGGGAAGCTTAATAGTCCTCGAGTGTGCCGACGCTTTAATAACTACACTTAGTTTAATAAATATATTTTCATATTTATTGTTATTTGATAAGGAAGGAGACAATAGATTGAACAACTAAACGACATGAAGGCAGCCGATCGATAATGGCTGCCTTCATGTCGTTATTACACATATCCTTTAGATTGTTCTAATTATTTTTAAATTGCTCCATCCAATTCTGCATGGCTTCAACAACCTTCTCCAACTGCTCATCTTCTCCGATTTGAGGATCACGATCTCCCTTTTGCGGGCCGTAGGATCCGAAATGTCCGTGATTCCCGCCATCGATCGAAACATATTTCGTTAGCTCGGGAAGATTAGCTTTTGAGCTTTCCCATACATCAAGTTTGAGCACCGCGTCAGAAGTACCTGTAATTTGCAGCGCGGCAAGGTCGGTATCGGCAAGGCTTCCGCTCTCATCGGCATACGAAGCTAAGAAGTAGATGCCTGCCAGTTGATCGCTGTGTTCTGAAGCATATCTGGCCGCAAACGCGCCCCCTAGCGAGTGACCTCCGATGACAAAAGATTCGCCCGGATGCTCCTTCACGAAGGAATCGGCCTTGTTTTGCCCAAAAATAGCCAGATTAAGCGGCATTTTTGCAATGTATACACGGTGACCTAGCTTAGCAAGCTCGCTTGCAAACGGCGAATAGCTACCCGGCTCAACTAATCCGCCAGGATAAAAAATAATGTTGGGCTGCATGATGCTTCCATCCGCTGGCTCGAATGTGTACCCGTCTTTCCCTTGTGTTACATTTACCTCGCTGTTGCTTTGCAATGCCGACTCMGCTTTATTGCTTGGTGCGTATGTTTGAGATTTTAGATACAGGAATGATCCGGCGGCAACAAGCGCGATGAGGACGAAGCCCGCGAGCAGGATGCGCAGCCATATACGTTTTCGTTTTGTCTTTGTCACTGAGCAGCTCTCCTTTGAATAACTTTCATTATTTTTCAATTGTTGCAGGCTTGGAAAGCCTCCATGTCAGATAACTCATGTAGGCAAGCATGCCAAATAGTACAGCAATAGTGGTCATATGGGCTAGTACAACGAACATGTACAATTCCGGACGCTTAAGCGTATACAGCATGCCTACACCAGTAAGAATTTGGAACAAAATGAGACCAACAGCAAACTGGGCTTGCATCGTCAATTCCCGATTGCTCTTGTAATACTTGTAAATCCAAAACCACAACATGACAACCAGCAAAACCAGCAGCATACCGGCGATCCGGTGAGTCAATTCAATTGTTATCCCTCCTGCCAATTCCGGCAACCGACTGCCTGTGCAAAACAATCCGGTACAGGAACCTGCCGAATCGGTATGACTTACAAATGCGCCGGTATAGACCACAAGATAAGAATATACGGTCAAGCACCATACAAAATAGCGAAATGCCTTGCTTATCCTCGGCATTTTCTCGAATTTCGCAAGTCCCCGCGCTTTCTGTTCTTGCCTCGAGCCAAGACTCGTCATTAAAGAACTCGCTAAAGCGATAAAAGCAAAGCCCAAATGGAGCGCCATCACAGGGGAAGATTGTGAAAGTACGACTGCTAATGCACCCATTGCGCCTTGAATGATGACAAAAACCAGTGTTAACGCTGCAAAAAATTGCAGATCTTTTCGCTGCTTCAAATACACTAAAAAAGTTAGCAGTGTAACCACTGCCAAAATGCCTGCAGTCGTACTCACCAGCCTATGCGTGTATTCGATGACGGAAGCAAGCGTATGAGCCGGAACAAATTCCCCGTGACACAGTGGCCATTCCGTGCCGCATCCCAGACCTGATTCTGTTCTGGTGACGATACCACCTCCAAATGTCGCGAAAAACATAAACAGCGTTGTTGCGTAACTAAGCCATTTCAACCGAGTAATCGTTGCCAGTGTTTTCACCTGCCTTTTCTAGATGCAACCATGACAATTTTCATGGAGGAGATACTTTGATCTCATTAATTATATTTACCGGTAGGTAAATTATCAAGGTGCTTTTGATTAAAATGATGAATTGTCATAAAATATACATGGAGGTAGTTATGATAAAAAAACACTCGCAACGTGCGCCAGGTAGACCCAAACATGCAAAAGATGATCCTTCCATACGGGAAATGATTATTAAGACTGCATCCAAACGTTTTATGGAGTATGGATACGAGTCTGTGTCGCTGCTGCAAATCGCCGAAGAATGCCAAGTGTCCAAGCCTGCTATTTATTATCATTTCATTAGCAAACCGGAATTATTTAAAGTGGCAGTTACAACCGTCTTAAATCAAGTACATAGGCATATATCTCGTATTCTACAGGAGGCCGAACACCTCGAAGACGGATTGGTTACAGTAGCCGAAGCGCGGTTAACCAATCCCCATGCCGAAATCGAAACGATGCTGAGAGAGGCTGAGCCCTTTTTAAATGAGGAACAACTAATGGAAATAAGACAATCCGAGCATAGCATCTACCAGTTATTAGCGGGACATTTTCAAGTGGCAATGGACAACCATGTGCTTAGAGTCAACGATCCTATGCTTCTGGCACAAACCTTCTCCGCGATGATGCTGCTAGGAAATCGAAAAGACACCCTTCTAAAATACGCATCCAATAGGGCATTGGCAAAAGAAGTGGTTGGAATCTTTCTGCGAGGCACATCCAATGTGGGTAACAAAAAGTAAAAAAACTGAGCAATACACTATACTTTTAGTTTAAACCTAAAATACGAAAACCCATAAAATCAGGGGTTCGAGAAAATCAAAACTGGTAAATGCATTCAATTATGGAGGCTGTATTTGCAATCGGAGCCAAGATTAATGAAATTAAGCATCACTTCGCCCCTTCCCACATGAAGGGGCAACGGAATTTCCTGAAATTAATTTTGGGATTATCACTGTACGTGTGCACGTCTGAAATAGTTGTAAACATGTTGAGCTTTTCTTTAATCCACCGCAATAATATCAAACGAGCGCCGTAGACTTTACGGCACTTTATCTATTTCCCTCTTGTCCAATAATGTGACTTCAGGGGCATATTCCCTCCTTTGAAATGTATTGCGAAGATCTAGATATCGATTACGGCGAGCATATTAAATATTATTACTTATCTATATAGCGCCATCGTGCGATGGCAAAGCCACACAAAGCACTGCCTTTGACAGTCATTGTCCTCGCAAATTCCAACTCATTTCCAATAGCGCAGCCGATTACCGTCACATTGGTGGGCCGGGTTGACGGCTCTCCCACTTGCTGATGAAATTACCATTCGTTTGAAAGAAGTCGAAGAAGCGAACGAAGCTGCCGAGGAAGTCCCAGATGCGCATGCGACGTACAAAGGAGCCTATTTGATAATAATCAATCACCAAATCACCATGATGTTCCCAAACAAGCACTTGAAGTTTAAAGCAAATGCTGGCGGATCGAGGTGTTTTTCCAAGCGGTCAAGTAGGAGCTTGGATCTGAGAAACGTGTCATTCCACATCCGAAGTCCATCAGTATGCACTTTTGGAGCTATACCTGTGAGAGCGCCTCTGCTTGATCCATGAGCGTATCCCGCCTAGGACCCCAAACATGAACGCCTACTTCGAGTCGTTCCATAGCATTTTGGAGCGCCATCTGTTCGGCATACGAGATTTCATGACCTACTAGAAGGCTTATGAAGCACTGGAGTTGCTTCCATTCAAATCTTTTTTAAGTAATTTATAACACATAAATCCATTTTGAAGATATGGTAGTCTACAAGAATAATATACTTATGATCTCATATTCCGCTCAACAATGAAGCTCCAATACGACTTCGGCTTAAGCAAAATTTATGAGCTCGTCATTAACTCCAACCCCTGCTATGCGTTTCTTCTAGAGGGCAATTCTCTAATTCAAAATAAACTCATCGTCGCCCATGTGCTCGCTCACTGTGATTTTTTCAAAAACAACGCTCGCTTTGGTGTAACCAATCGCAATATGGTCGAGAGCATGTCTGCTACAGCAGATCGAATTCATCAATATGAAATGGATCATGGCACGGAGGCAGTCGAAAAGTTTATCGATGCGATCCTTGCCATTCAAGAGCATGTCGATCCGACGCTCATTAAGCCTTATCAATTAGATAAGAAACGTTATATCGAAATGGTGCAAAAGGACAGCGAGCGCTCGGAGTGGAACATCCCTTCCTCCTCTTATGATGACTTGTGGAATCTGGATCCAGATCGAACCGCTGCCGCCGCATCAGCCGCTCAATCGCAGGCCGCTGACGCCAAACGTTTTCCGCCACGGCCAGAAAAAGATCTCATCTGGTTCATTGAGGAATACTCCCCTACTCTGGAGGATTGGCAGCGCGACATTCTATCTATGCTTCGCGTAGGAATTCGTGACGGACTATTACCGGGCGCTAGTAGGCTCGAAGTTCCGTTCCGAGCTGGAGGCCAAGTGGGGACGGCAGCTGTTCCGGCTCGCCGAGCTCTCGCTGAAAACGTTCAGCCCGGAAGTAATCGAGGATCTTCAGCAGGAGAACAAATTAACGACGGAATACGCGAAGTTGATCGCTTCCGCGAAAATTCCTTTTGAAGGCGAAGAGCGCACGCTCGCGCAGCTCGGGCCGTTCCAGCAATCGACCGACCGCGATATGCGCAGACGCGCAGCCGAAGCGTCTTCCGGCTTCATGACGGAGAACGAAGCGACACTCGACCGTATTTATGACGATCTGGTCAAAGTCCGCACGCGCATAGCGAAGAAGCTCTGCTTCGACAACTTCGTCAAGCTTGGCTACGCCCGCATGAGCCGGACCGACTACGACGCGAATATGGTCGCGAACTTCCGCAAGCAGGTGCAGGACCATATCGTGCCGGCCGCAACGAATCTCAAGGAACGTCAGCGGAATCGCATCGAGGTCGACAAGCTGCTGTATTACGACGAGAACCTCTCCTTCCTGTCAGGCAACGCGACGCCGAAGGGCGACCCGGAATGGATCGTGACCAGGGGCGCGAAGATGTATGCGGAGCTGTCGCCGGAAACAGACGCGTTCTTCCGGTTTTTGCAGGACAACGAGCTGATGGACCTCGTCGCCAAGAAGGGCAAGCAAGGCGGCGGTTACTGCACGTATATTAGCGAGCACAAGGTGCCATATATTTTCTCCAACTTTAACGGAACCTCCGGCGATATCAACGTGTTGACGCACGAGGCCGGGCATGCGTTTCAGGTGTATGAGAGCCGGGGCTACGCGGTGCCGGAGTACGCCTTTCCTACCTACGAAGCCTGCGAGATCCATTCCATGAGCATGGAGTTTCTAACTTGGCCGTGGATGGAGCTGTTCTTCAAGGAGGACGCAGACAAATACCGCTTCGACCACCTCGCCAGCTCGCTCATCTTCATTCCGTACGGCGTGACCGTGGACGAATTTCAGCATTACGTGTATGCGAATCCGAACGCTACGCCAGCCGAGCGAAAGCAGGCGTGGCGCGAGATCGAGAAGAAATATCTCCCTCATCGTGATTACGCGGACAACTTGTACTTGGCGGCAGGCGGCTTCTGGCACAAGCAGGGGCATATTTTCAACTCGCCATTCTACTACATCGACTACACACTTGCACAGCTCTGTGCGTTTCAATTCTGGAAGAAGTCACGCGAAGACCGCGAAGCCGCATGGAACGACTACCTCGGTCTATGCCGTCTCGGCGGCAGCCTCTCCTTCACAGAGCTCGCAAACGCGGCCGGCCTGATCTCGCCGTTCGAAGACGGCTGCGTCGCCTCAGTCATCGGCACCATAGAGGCCTGGCTGGACAGCGTGGAAGACAAATCTCTGTGAGACGGTTCGCGTGCAGTCAGTTTTCATCTCTCCTGAGCCTTTAGATCAACAAATGTAAGCCAGACTATATTAATAAAACCAGCGGCAGCCTTGGACCTATACGTCCTGGGCTACCGCTGGTTTTTTGTACTGTTTTTCCGTGTCATTATTGAATTACCGTGTCCCGTTTGCTAATAATTGGTCATCAATTTTCTTACTTAATAACTATTTCCAAAAGACAAATTCCGAGAAATTCCCAAATGGATCTCCTACCCTAAGCTCGTTGTAAAGTTCGAAATCTCCTACAATATAGTAGACTGGAAGTAGATGATTAATATACGGGATTAGTATATTTCTTAAATATAGCTTCGAGTATCATTATTCCTGCCAAACTTATAGACGGCTATTAAAGATAAGGCCACAGAAAAAGCAATCAAAATGATCAAGTTCAAGGATAATTCCCCAAGGGATACCCCTTGCTGTAGATCGCTGAAGGTATCCAACAACCAATATTGGGGAAGAAAGTGCGCAAGCTGCTGCATGGTTTCCGGCATTAACACAAGCGGGAACATACATCCGGACAATAAGCTGCTAGGAATGAGGATCATATTCTGCATGCCGCTGGCTGTTGAAGAGCTACTGGAAAATGCCACAATTACAAGAGATAATCCTATTGCCACCAGTGCAAATAACACAAGTATCAGGAACATGCTCCAATAAGGAATACCCGGATCGACATGAAAAATAGTTATCATAATCAACAGTGTCACTGCAATCTGCAGCATCATCATAGTCAAATTAACGATGATATTAGATAAGACATAGGTTCTAGGGTTGATCGGTGAGGATAGAAGGCGATAATAGGTTCTATTCTCTCTTTCCTTGATAAGAATACCAGATAAATTCGAAGCGGACACTAGCATGAGGATGAGTAAGTATCCTATTGATTGATTGGTTTTGTTGAAATTGACAGATTGATCCTCCACTTTCTGGGCTGATAGTTCGAATCCCGTTTTTTGAAATTCGTCATATAGGGTAATAAACTTAGCCTCATCTCCTTTAGCTATCATGCCGATCGAAGCCATATTGTTAATATGTTGATCCAAGGATGCCTTTACCTGTCCGGTAACCTGCGCCCCCTTAATGGATACGATCTTAACATTTGCTGGCTTGCCAACAATCAAGCTTTGCGCGAAACCTGCGGGAAAGATAATTGCTGCATCCAGCTCTCCAGAAGCAATCTGCCCATTTATCTCATTCTCTTCAAGCGCAATTACAAGCATGGAATCTTGTCTGCCCACCGAATCAATAACACCTTTTGTAATCGTCTGACCCCCATCATGATTAACAATGCCCATTTTTAAATCAACTTCTCCCGTGCCTCCTTGGACTAGTGTCGCGAGCAGAATTCCCATAACAGGAAAGACAAAATATATAAATAGATTCAAAACGTTTTTAAAGGTGGAAATAAACGTCTTCCGAATCAGCCATAATGTGTCTCTCATTCTTACAGCCCCTCCTTTCTGCGTATCATCGTTAATGCGATACCAAGCAAGACGATCGCGAAGCCGATATTCAACATCACGGCGTTAACCGTTGCTGTCATATTGTCTGCGTAGATCATTTCAAGAAGTGCAGCATTTGACCATTGCAGCGGAGAAAGAGAAGAGAGAGCTGCCATGAATCCAGTAGCCTTCTCGACCGGGAAGTATGAACCGCCGAAAAATGCGGCCAATTGGATAATAATCATTACAACAGTGCCTGATGCGTTACCCTTAATGATATAACTGAACCCGAGTCCTAAGCTCACAGCGAAAATGATTTCAGTAAAGAGCGTTATAAACACGAGACCCAAATTTTCTCCCCAGTAGGCATTAAACATGTATTTACTAATAAGCACTACAACAATTGTGAGTATCACATTTAACACAACAAGACCTGCTAATTTACCCACAAAAATTTCGATTTTCGTCACCGGTGAAGCAAGCAATCGGACAGCTGTGTTCCTTTTCCGTTCACTATCTATTAATTGTGCGGCCGTCAAGGCGCTATATAAAATAATCATTGTCGTAATCGCTACAGCGAAATAGTCCATGGCACCCGGTTTCCTTGTCGAATTCAGCGACTCTTCCATCACATAGCTTTCACTGCCACTTCCGCTCATGATCGCAGCCGCTTGCTCCGAGTCGGTACCTGCTACTTCAGCCGCCAATCGGTAACGATCTGCAAATGCTGTAAGCACGCTCTTAGCAATACCGCTTTCAATTAAGCTCTGACTGCTGCTGTAATACTTCAGTCCATTGTCCGTAATCTCGACGTAACCCGCATAGCGGTTGTTCTTCACTTCTATTTTCCCATCCGTCTTCTCGTCTGCCTTCTCGAGTTTAATACCGGCTTGACGCATCTGCCCCGTGAAGTCATCCCAATAGGTAGAGAAATCACTCGACGAGCTATTATTCTTATACAGCACTTTAATCTCATCAACCGTTAAACTACCGTTGAAAGAATTCGTAAGCGCCGTTCCCAAAATAAGCATGGTTAATAGCGGCGAAACCACCAAGAACAAAAGCATCTTGGGATCGCGGATAACCTTTAACTCTTTGAGCATTATTCTGAATATATTCATTTCCCCTTCGCCTCCTTACCCCTTCTTTCTTATCAGTCCCGCAGGCTTCTGCCTGTCAATGTCAGGAACACCGTCTCCAAACTTGGCTCATTCTCTTCCACTGAACGTATTTCAATATCGTCCGCCATCAACTGCTGAATGATTCGGTTCAAATTATTGACCTCGGAATCAGAGGTGATCTTAACGATTCGATCCTCCACTTCAACCCGGTTTACGCCAGCAATTCCCTCCAGCTTGTTCCTATCCAGATTTTCCGCCGAACGGACTTCGATACCTATATTTTTCTGATTCGTAATGATGGCCTTTAATTGACCTTTCGTTCCTTCCGCGATGATCTTGCCGTGGTCTATAATGGCGATTCTTGTACAGATCTCCTCGACCTCCTCCATGTAATGGCTGGTGTAGATGATCGTACAACCGAGTTCATTCAGTTTCTTCACGGAACCAAGAATATAGTTGCGAGATTGCGGATCAATCCCCACCGTTGGCTCATCCATTATGAGCAGCTTTGGCCGATGTGCGATTGCACAGGCTATGTTCAATCTTCGCTTCATGCCGCCTGAGAAGTTTTTGGGATAGCTTTTGTGCTTGTCGCCAAGACCCACGAATGCTAGTGCTTCAATCACCCGCTCCTTTAACTTTGCCCCTCTAAGTCCGTATAATCCGGCAAAAAAATGAACATTTTCGTAAGCGGTCATATCCTCATAAATAGCCATTTCCTGCGGTACAATCCCGATGTTCATCTTCGCAAATTTACCGTGTTTAGCAATACTCTTGCCAAGAACTTCGATTTCACCCTTGGTGATCCGAAGCAGAGAGGCAATCATGTTAATGGCCGTACTCTTACCTGCTCCATTTGCACCCAGAAATCCGAATATCTCGCCTTCCTTTACGGACATCGTGATATTGTCCACGGCAATAAAATCCCCAAATTTCTTCGTAAGCTGCTTAATTTCAAGTACGTTCATTCGTAACACTCCCGTTTCGTCTTTAGGATAATGTAATTGTAATAAAAAAGGATGCCCCTGTGACAGTGCACAAGTTCATCCTTAACCCATGAGAATCTTCCTATTTAAACTCATCTTATCCGTGAGGAATTAATGTAGTGACACTGAAGCCTCTTGAGCCATCGACGATAATTGTACCATTTACGCTTGCTGCCCGTTCTTCCATACCGATGATTCCCAAGCCTTTTATCACCTTCTGCTCACCTTTGCCGTTGTCGGAAACTTCAACCTTGATCAAGGTCCTCAGTACTTCGATATGGATGGAGACGAAAGTAGCGTTTGAATATTTCATGGCATTGGTCAACGCTTCCTGGGTGTTCTCCTGAATGACCTTCCACTGGATCGGAGTAATGATATCGACATTACCTTCATGAGTGAGAGAGGTCCTGATCGTATGCTTCGCTGAAAATTCATCAATAAATAATTTAATCCGATTTATTCCGAGCTTCTCTGTCGGTGGCTTCATATTTTTTAGCACAAGTCGGATACTCTCGATCCCATCCTTGGAGATATGGATTGCATTCTGCAGCAGCTCCGCCGACTTGTTCGGATCGGAGGTGAACAAGCGCTTCGAGGCTTCCATCTGGATCAATGCACCCGTCATCGAATGTCCGATCTTATCATGAATTTCCTGGGACAGTCGGTTACGCTCCTCCAGCTTAATCGTATAATCGGACTGTCTGATATATTCTTTATTCTCATTTAGACTCTCAGTCAAATGCTGGATATGTTCGTTTCTATTTTCTATGTCCTCTTTGAGGTCTGCAATTTTGCTTATGTAATTGTTAAGCAAGAGGGAGTAGAGGAAACTTAGCATCGCAACGAGAGCATATGTAACCAAGGTAGCTTGAGATTCTTGAGACAGCAACAAGAGCGGAACCAGCATGAGCAATAGAATAATTCCGCTTTTACGCAGGTATATAGTGAATAGTTCGTATATGTTCAGAGGGAACAGGAGTAAAAATAAGGGTTGGATATACGACGAGGACGCTGCAATAACCATCATGGATAGCAGAAGCACAATCGTCGTGATACTAACCTTTTTAGCGATATAGATGGAAATATTCAAACACAGGTAGAGGAGGATGGACAGCATATACCATGGTGAAATCGAACCTATTGATACATAGGATTGAATGACCACATAGCTTAAGAGAATCGCTTTTACGCCCATTGTCCAGAGTTCTATAGGTGTTCCCCTCTCCGTCACTTAATCCACTTCCCCGGTCAAAAAATAAATCGCGATTTGTGTACGATGCGTAAGACCCTTCTTGCCTAGAATAGAAGTAATATGGTTAGCAATGGTGCCTTCTGAGATGAACAGCTTCTTCGAAATCTCGCGATTGGAAAGCCCTTTCGCGATGAGGGACATAATGTCGTGCTCTCTATCCGTGAATAAGCTTCTGTCGATCTTACTCCCTTTATTTTCTTTCTTATCTTTATCCTTGTCCGGTAGCAAACTAGATTTCAGCTTATCGAGCACAGCATCCTGCAGCACATTATGTCCGTTGTATACAGTAATGATGGCATCCCGAATCCGCTCTGGATCGTTATTCTTGAGCAGATATCCCTTCGCCCCGCTCCGAATCGCATCGAGAATAAACGCCTCGTCATCGAAGGTGGTTAGGATTAACGCTTTGGTTCCTGTCAGCTCAGAGATCAGCTTGGTCGCTTCCACACCATTCATATTGGGCATCTGCACATCGAGCAGTGCCACGTCTACATCATTCTCCCTGCAGAAATCTACGGCTTCTCGACCATCCTCAACCGTCGCCAATACCTCGAACTCATTGAAGGTGGTCAGTATGATCCTCATGCCTTCCCGGATAAAGGGATTGTCATCGGAAATTATAACCTTTATTTTCATCGCTGCTCACTCTCCGTTCTACGCTATTTAACAACATCCCTCACATTTAGCTTGTGCTAGAGCATGTTTCACTTATTCTCTAATTTTGATTATATAAAAAATTACTAGAATATGAATTAATTCAATCGATATCACACTTTACTGGTTAAAGCAGCTGTGATCGCGTGTGCAAATAAACTGCTCCACTGGATTTTTGCGATTTTGACCAAGAAGGCAGCAAGCATTCTAGACTGAATATACAATACTTAGATATGAAGAAATACCTTCTCTATATCGGTGGGACGGTTCTTTGTTATTAGTATATCATTCTTCGTTTCGTCTTTAATAAATATTGACAAGCTACTAGCTGGAATAGTTCAACGAGGCTGCCGTGTTATACAGGCAGCCTCGTTGTGATTGTTAAGCTATAGTTACCCGTCCCTCCGTTTTAGGGGTTTATCTCACGTATACTCACTCATTCGCAGGATTTCGTCACCTTGGATCAAGTCCATCTCAGGAAGCAACGCAGTTGATGCCGCTTGAGGTGGTGAGCTGGGCATGCGGAAATAGAGGAACACTCAGGAAATATTCCCCAGACAGTCTCTACTGCACGCATACTCCACATGATCCCTGGAGGTTCACCCTCCCACAACTCAACGGGTCAATGCCCTTACATTCCTTCGTTATACCTGTCCAAGGTGGGGAGACCGATAGCGTTTAGCGGATGGGCCAGAGCCCTTTTGGGTAACGAACTCGGTCCTCCGTGCTTTCTTTGTGAAATCCTGCGAATGAGCCAATATACGTGATGCTGCTTAGATTAAGCTGCTTCTGTCCAGCTCAGGACGGTTTTTTCTGGCGTGAACTTTTCTCCCCGTTGAACAATACCAACTAGAATTCGTGCCAGCTTTCCTATTAACTTAAATATGGATTGCTGCTTTTTCATCTTCTTTTCTTGCACATTATGCTCATGCAGATGACGGAACACGGGATTATTCCAAACGAGCTGAACCGTCGCGAGATAGAGATATTTTCGCAGGGCTGAGTCTCCTCGTTTCGAAAGAACAATTCGTCCTTTTCGCTTTCCTGACGTACTTTCAGCCAAATTTAGGGCAGCTTTCCGTAATACTTGATGTCCATGCGCATACTGTTTTAAATCTCCTGTACCAGCTAGTGTGGCAGCGGTGAAGATCTTCCCGAGACATTTTATGGTGCGAAGCTGCTGTGCCATTGGAATCTCAGAAAGCAGAGCTTCGATGTCCTTTTCAAACTGTTCAAGCATGGTGGTAACTCGTTCATATTCTTCAAGAAGCCGTATTAAATCTACCTTCGATTCTTCTACCGCGGTTTGATCTCCGACACTGCGTTTAGCATGAGCGGTGAGCTGGGCAGCCTTCTCCATCCCCGTAGAACCCCCAGCGCGCTGCATATGGGTTCTCCAAGCACTGATTACATCCGGTACTCCATACGTCTCCAAATCCTGTGGGCAAGGGAATGTCTTGAGGGTCACCAATGATCGCTTTACTGAAATAGCTCACTGAAATATTGCAGCCCGACCCATTCACTTCCCCATATTCCGTGTATGAATGTATAATCGCGAAACGCGATCTGGATTCCATACAATGGAATATAGGCGAAGACGAGATAATAAATCATTCCGGGCAACACCAAGAACCAAACATATTTCGCTTTCAATATTGATCGGTACAAATCTATCATTGGTTTCCTCCTCTGGTATAGCAGTTATCTGTAATCCTATTCTAGTGAAAGCAGGAGCAACTTCGTATGGCCGTTTTTTTGGGATTTATGTGTTTATTTAAGCCGAGCCTATACTATAAATCCAAAAGCGTTAGAAGGAGACCGTTAAGTCACTCTATAACTTTATATGGCAAAAAAAAGAACAAGCGCGAAATCCCCGCTTATTCAGTATTTGTGTCAAGATAATGCTTCTGTTAGATGTAGTTCTGCTGTATCTTAAAGAGACTATATCCTAGAATTTCTTTAAGGAGTTAAGCTAAGAGGATTAATATTATCTTCTTTCGCTTAAATATTTGTCTCCATATCATAGAGTAAAGTCAGAGGAGCCTTTATATATCAAGGTTTTTTCTGTCATCTGACGGTTCCTTTATTAACTTCTCAATTACGTTATACCCCTCGTATATTGAGTTACTCCATTACCTCCTTGACCGTATGCCTGCTATTCTCAGTTCAATTGCTTTTGTCTTTACTTCCACTGGGTAACTTACTCTTGTTGCCAACGTAAAATCACCTCCAAGGTTGTCTCCATATCTTACGACACGGTTGCATTTTCTTGAAGGTGTTTTGATTTGTCTCACGTTATGGGGTCAGTCCCCTGTGAGTCACAATTCATAGCAGAAGGCTTCTTTTGTATCCAGTTGGTCCCACAACCTGGGTTACATCGAAAGTTGAGTTAATTATTTAACCTCGATATAAAATCTCTTATAGATGCTATCAATTACTTCTTTTATATTTTCAGATCTCTTAAAATCATTGCTTGCGATGATTAGAATGGTTTCTTTGCTTATACTTCAGGAAATCCTTGCTGCTTACCCTATCAAGACTCTCGTGCTTGCACTTACATTCCTTTCAATAAATCAATCTTCATACTGCCCTAAAATATTGTTAAAATCTAGAAATAACACATACAGTCAATAATCTTTATTTATTTGCCAGATGAGCCTTAAAGAATCTTCAAAATACTCTTTCCGAAACCAATGCTTCTTATATATAAGCCAGAGCTAGCTTCGAACACTATTTATTGTATCTCTGATTTCTAATAAAGAATTAACCCTTAAGACATTTCTCTTGTCCGATTCACTATTCTGTCTATCTAGCCATATACCTTTCATTCCAATTTTTTCGCAGGCTAAAACATCATTCTCCAGATTATCTCCAATATAAAAACAGTCCGCTGTCGACGAGTTGGATCTACTGCATGCTATTTCAAATATTTTTTCATTCGGCTTAGAATAGCCCACATCGCCTGTTGTTACAATTAAAACAAAGGAATTAATAATCCCTAGCTGACTCAATTTAAGTATGAAGCTCTTACTTAAGCTTAATTTTCTTCATATTTGTTGTCGTTTGATAAAACGTTCAACAAAATGAAGCTCCAATACGACTTCGGCTTAAGCAAAATTTATGAGCTCGTCATTAACTCCAACCCCTGCTACGCATTTCTTCTAGAGGGCAATTCTCTAATTCAAAATAAACTCATCGTCGCCCATGTGCTTGCTCACTGTGACTTTTTCAAAAACAACGCTCGCTTTGGTGTAACCAATCGCAATATGGTCGAGAGCATGTCTGCGGATCGTATTCATCAATATGAAATGGATCACGGCACGGAGGCGGTCGAGAAGTTTATCGATGCAATACTCGCCATTCAAGAGCATGTCGATCCTACGCTCATCAAGCCTTATCAATTAGATAAGAAACGTTATATCGAAATGGTACAAAAGGACAGCGAGCGCTCGGAGTGGAATATCCCTTCCTCCTCTTATGATGACTTGTGGAATCTAGACCCAGATCGCACAGCTGCCGCCGCATCAGCCGCTCAATCGCAGGCCGCTGACGCCAAACGTTTTCCGCCACGGCCAGAAAAAGATCWCATCTGGTTCATTGAGGAATACTCCCCTACTCTGGAGGATTGGCAGCGCGACATTCTATCTATGCTTCGCGATGAGATGCTCTAYTTCTGGCCGCAAATCGAGACCAAAATTATGAACGAAGGCTGGGCT
>NZ_JBFRGC010000053.1:0-30700 GCF_052115145.1 Paenibacillus sp. 2TAB26 | reverse complement strand
GTAATGAAGCTTCTTGCCTAAGTCTACCCTTAGCATAATCAGTTGAAATATTGTGTTCCCATATTTCTTTTGAAGCACATTTAATAATCGAAGATAAATCGTTAATATTGTTCATAAGTACTCCTAATAAATCCGTTATTTCAACACGAATCATCGATTCTTAAAACCATATAGTATTTTTTTAAAATCTTCCCGAACTAATCCTCTAATTTCTTTTAAGTCAGATGCGTAATCCCTACCTACTTCAATTTCTAATTTAAAATTTTTCTCTAAGTCTGTTAACTGATTCCTTAACTCATCAATCATAAACTCAAGCTTCCTTGTGTAATCATCATGTTTTGTCTTCTTAGAATCTAACTTAATAAACGCATCGTTATTTCTTCTTATATTAGAAAATAAAGTATTCACTTCGTCATTTTTGATTTTGTATAAAGTTACTCCTACGTTTGTTTTAAATGAGATAACAAATAAAATATTGTAATTTCCTAAATAGTAATTGTATTGTATTCCGTCTTTATCTGGTGAAAATCTGTCATGAATTAATTCAGATTTGTTAAAAAGCATATCCAAGTCGTAGTAAATTTTGTACTTATTTTTATTCAGGTATGCCTGAGCTTCATTTTCATTAGCAATTCCAAGAACTCGTTGAACGTATCTTAGTTGTATATGATCAGATTGGATCATGTCTACTCCTTAAAAATGAGTCTTTTTATTTAAATTTAATAGGTTTTCCATCCTTCAACTTTACTGATTTGCGGAATGCAATAAAATTGAATCCTCTTTCCTTCTCATCTTCAGTAACAATTTCTGCGTCAATATATAATTTTCTATCCATTATTGGAGTTACTAATTTGCCACTGCCAAATGGTTCTTCTACATTAACTTCGTTTTCAACTGAGTTTAAAAATCTGTACCCTTTATCATAGAGATCATCGAATATTCTAATTAGTTCCTCATATTCTTTAGTCATAATAACACTCCTAAATATAAAATTCACACAGAAAAATTAACTCTCGACTATTGAAATGGATCTTTTATTCCTTATTCATCATCGATATTAACTTCTTTTGTTCCTCCACCAAAATTCCATCCGTTAACTTCAACAAACTCAATGAATGCATTCAGAAACTCATCATGATCATTGTCGCTTTTGAAAAAACAATTCCATTAATCTCTATACCTTTGAACAAAATCACTCCCCTCCCCCACTTAAAACTGACATTTCACCGCATTAAAATAACCATTATTGTTTTTTCAACTCACCATCTACATGTCTAACGTATTTAGTATTACGATGTGGGCAGATTACAACTATTTCAACATCCTTAAATCCTCTACCGCATTCATCACAAATGATTTTCTTTGATCTTGCTCTTGGAATGTCCTTCTTAAAAATAAGATAAACTTGTCTCAGCGATATAATAAGTGCAATTAAAACTAGAATATATACTATTCCTTCCACTTTCTATAATCCTCCTGTTTGTCTCTGATGTATATCTTGAAATTGACCTTTCAACCAAATGCATAACAACTAAAAAGATCCTATTGCAAGTGCCTTCCTATCTTTAGAACTGTCGTTATGATCAAAAACGCCCATATTGATTACACTATCAAAACTCTTAGTTATGGAAGCATTGATATCAAACTCTTTACCATTTTTTCCTGTAGCGTAAAACTTACAACTATAACTAACGCCTGCTGCATCTGAGAAAGTTACCTTCTCACAAGATAGTCTCTCTACATAAATCAAATTTGTTTCAAGTCTAGGCTCAGCACGCTCCAGTCTTGATTCGACTAAGTTAAAATAATATTTATCCGTTTGTATATTATCAATAATAGTAACAACGATTCCTGCTATGATAATCACAATTATTGTTAGACCACCAAAGAAAGCTCCCTTAAGAGTTTTCTTTTTGTCAATAGTATTTTGTACAAACCTCTTTTTTTTTTCATATCAGGTTTAGTAAGACTGTAATTACTTGGTTCACCAATTTTAAGTAAAAAAAGATTATAATCTTTCTCTACTGCAATTAGATTCGCAATTACACCCTTGTCGATAGATTTATTACCTCTCTGTGTATATTGCACCAATACAAGAAATGATTTATGTACTCTATCTACGTATCTTTCATCCTTATTCATTCTTTGATTGTCAATATCGTTATAAAAATTATTAATCAATTTTCTTACGTAGACAATGTCCCTGTAGCTTCCTAGAATGTGTACCATTGCATTGACCGCCTTCCTACTGAAGAGTTTATGAAAGATAAACCTCCTGTGATTAAAATCTCCGTTTTTAATTAATCGTCTTCCCAAACATCATCCATCAGCTTTATTATCTTTGATTCTCTTTGTTTAGTTTCAGTTTCATCAGTTATCCATTTGCCAGAGACTAATAAAACTACATCTCCGACTTTAATATCTGATGAAACATCATTCTTGTTAATATCCTGTGTTTGACCATCAATCTCAATTACAACTACATTGCCTTCAATCCTGTCAACAATACCCTTCATCGACTTATCCCTCCTTACAATTATTTATTCGCAAGCTACCCCATCGCCATCTCGATCTAGTTTAGTACTATAACCAGCATCTCCCTTGTGTATAGGAGCTGCCCCTGCTGCTTTCACCGCTGCACAATTAGCATAGACTACATTCTCTTGCTTTGGTTTCTCTGATGGTTTAGGTGTAGCTTTAGGTGTCTGCGTGGTAGTTGGATTAGTAGTAATTGAATTGGCTTTCCATTCGTTTTGTGATGTCGTAATTTTCTTACCATCAGTTGTGAAAACAATCGTACCTTGTTTATCATTTCGATATATTTTTACTTTCTTATCAGTAAGTCGTTTAAGAATATCACTAGTTGGATGACCGTAGCTGTTCTTACCCACTTGAATTACAGCATGTTTAGGATTCACCGCATTCAAGAACTTTTGGGATGTTGACGAAATAGAACCATGATGACCAACTAGTAAAACATCCGACTTGATATCCACTTTGGACTTTAGGATGTCATTCTCACTTTTTGATTCGGCATCACCCATAAGCAAAAATGAAGTGCTACCGTATGTAAGTTTGATTACCGCACTCATCTCATTAGCGTCATCGTAAGTGCTAACAGGCGCTATCATCTTAACAGTTGCATCCTTTTCCCAATCAAGAATCAAACCAGCTTTAGCAGTTGTAACTTTGAGACTCTTCTTCTTAATTGCAGACAAAACGTCTTCATACGTTTTGGTAGTCGATACTACTTTAGGCATATAGATTTTACCGATTTCAAAGTTTGAAATCACAGCATCTAATCCACCAACATGGTCTGCATCAGGATGTGTCCCTACTAAAATATCTATCTTCTTTATCTTCTGCTTCTTAATATATTCAACAATCGTCTTCTCCTCACTGTTATTGCCAGCATCGATAAGAATCGTTTTACCTGTTGAACCAACAATCAACTGAGATGCTCCTTGACCAACATCGATAAAGTGCACTTTAAGCGTTTTGGCTGGAGTTGCTGCGTAAACTGGTATTGCCGATAATATGAAAACAAACATTAATGTGAGTGATAAAAAACGTTTCATTACTGATACCCCCAGTTCTTTGAAAAACACATTTATTATCTATAAAATCAGACATTTATACCATCTCGATAATATTCTCATCTGGAATAGTCAATAGCTCTTTGATAATGTTTAATTGCTTTTCACTAAAATAATGCTGTCCACGTTCAAACATACTTACATACGAACTAGTAATGCCCATACTATCAGATATATCTGACTGCTTTAATCCACTTGATTTTCTAATTTGTTTTAGGTTTTTAATTGTGTATTTTTTCTGTTTAACAGTTTCATTCTGCTCTTTTTCTTCCCTACGATGCTTTGCAGCGTTGATTTTGTTTAGCAATTCTTGGTTTTCTCTTTCCTGCGCTGAAATAACTTCTCTCAATTTGACAATCTCCAACTTTAACTCTTCGTAATTCTCATCCTTGTTTTTCAACTTGTTGCCCTCATCATCGACAAATACAACAATGTCCTCTACTGGTACTCCCATTAGAGCACATAAGCGATCCAAAGTTTCAAACTGGATTGGTTCATCCTTATTTATCTTGGCAGTCGTAGTAGATGAAAAACCGCCTTCAATAATCAAGTCTACTATTTTAATATTTCTATAAGCCAACAATCTCCTAAATGGTTCGAAAGAAAGCATTATCTCATCACTCCTATTTTATAAATTTTTAGCATATTTACATATGTAAATCAATAACTTATTAGTTTTATTTTAGTTGTGCCATTGTTCTCATTTAATATGAACATACTTTTTCTATTTATGGATATGCCATGCTATACTCATCTCATCGCTAGTCCCCTCCATCAGAGTTAGCATACACACACTCGAACAATGGGAAGAAGCGGTTAACCATTAACACTCGATGGAGAAAGAGTAGTTTTAAAGCGAAGGGGTTACGGATGGAAGAGGTTGATGCGTCTATCTGCTGTGATGCAGAAGATAACCAATCGAAGTTATGACGACCAAACAGCATGGATTAGTTCCATGCCATCTGTCGCTATCGTATTTTACAGGTTGGAGTTTACTCTTCGAACTAGTAAGATATAAATAACTAATTTCTTCTCTGCTCTCTCCACTTTCAAACGCTTTCTTGACCTTAAAACACTATCTTCTAATTTAAGAACGGAACTCTTCAAGATAGGATCTTCTTTTTTCTTCGGTTCAATTGGTTTTCGTGAAGTTTGGGGTTTATCAATTCTATCTATTCGCTTGARATATTCTTTTTTTAAAGAAAAATATCCTTCTTCAATCCGATTTAATAGATTGTTTAATTCAATGCTCACCACATTATCTTGAACTATATCATATAATTCGTCCCATCTATCTTGCAATGCAAGCATATAGGTCTGCATTGTTTGTCTATCTGAAGAAACATGAAAAATAGCTTTTGTTTTTTCAATATAACTACAAATTCATTTGCAGCTTTGATTAAGTGAGGGTTATCGTGATGTTGGTTTTTCTGTGCATTTACTAAATCTTTAAAAATGGCATTAATCACGCTTTCCCATGACATAAACAACACTCTCTTCGAATTAGAGTAGTTACAGTTAAATTGATTAAAACATGTCTTTTATTAATTAAGTATGGCATCAATAGCAACTAAAATTGAGATTTTTTTACCATTGTCAAGTACTTTTTCAATGATTACACTTGCTCCATCATCATTAATCTTAACAACCTTACCTTGTTGCAATCTGCCACTGTTATGAAATTCAACTATTTCATTTAACATATGTTTCAACTCCTCCTTATTATGATTTTCCTTATGAATTAACCCTTTTATTGCTTCTGAAGAATAAATAACTCATACAAATAAGTCTATATTATTTGGCAATTTTACTGGTGAATTTATCACTTAAGCATGCTTGAACTGCTTCCTTATTAGCTTGAGTATTACTGTCTTTTCCCTTTTTACAAGTGTTTAATATCTCCATTGACTCAATAAAATTTAACTTTTCGGGTTGAACCCAATCATCAGAAAATACCCATTCATTGTCTTGGTTCCCCCATTGGACACCATAGTATTTTACTGGTATTTCTGGTTTTTGGACTATCTCCTCTTTTACAGATGCTTTTGGTGTTTCTATTGGTTTAGATGCTTCAGGTTTTTTAGTAACTTCTTGTTTTACAGAATTAGAATTATCGACTTTTTGAACAGTCTCCTGTTTCTCAGGTGTTATAGATGTTGTCTCGCATCCTGTATTAAAGACAATTGCTAAAATCCCAATGACTCCTACATAAATAAACTTATTTAATTTCAAATATTTCACCTCCTATATTTAAAGGCTATTTAGTTCAGGCAGTATAAAATATCATTTTTCAGTGCCATTTCTATCTTCTACTCACTTTCAATTGTGTCGTAATATTTTCTTGCTCTATCAATTAACTCTTCATTCATTACATCAATTTTGATATTTGTATACGGATCACAATTGAAGTCAGTAGCATCCATTCTTACTTCGAATTAAATGTAAAAAGAGCAGACAAGGTATAAAACTAATAACCATTTTAGATGTTTAGAATATTCAATTAGTACTACTGGAAGATAGTGAGTACCTATGTAGTATATAATAATGAGGAGAATTACTGTTACCGACGCTGACTTTAACGTGGAAAAAAATCATACTTCCTATTTTCCGAAATACTTTTTAGACTCATATAATCCTCTTTGCAGTATTGATATAATCTATATCATTTATCTTCGAAATAGTTTTTTTAAGGTTATCTTAAAATTCTTTACGACCTTACTTTCTCTTCTGTTTTTCTTCATAACCATTTCTTTAAACATCATCATTATAGCAAAGACAGTAGTTGTCATACCTAGTAACAACAAGCCATAATAAATGTTCCACCATTTGGGTACCCATTCTAGGGGTACAATTAAATGAGCAATTGTAAAATAAAGAATAACCGCACTAATCCAAAACAAAAATACAGATAGATGATATACGATTCTAAATAGACTTCCTAAAACTACAAAGATAGGATTATTAAATGTATCACTTACAAACTGTTTATGATTTTCATAGATAATGTCATGTGCATCCCAATATTCATTTTCGATCATCACAAATAAACCTTTTATTTGATCCATTAATTCTTTCTCGTTTGACCTGTTGTTTTCATTCTTATACTTTTTGTAAATAACTCTTAACTTATAAAAGTACTCCAATAAGATCGTCGAAGCGATAAATCGAATCTTGGAATCCTTACTCGAGTACTCATCCATAAAAGATTCTATTTGCTCTAATTTCTTCGTTTTTCCTTCTGTTTCCATAATTAAAAGTAGTTGTTCAAACATTGAAGAATAGACCTCATTATAGCTGTTAGTCAATTCTTTGAGGAATGCTTCTCTTTTTTTAGATGTGTGATTAAATTGATATCCAATATATGCTGTTATTAATGCAATGATAATAACCGAAAGATCAATTCCTAGAACTTTCATATCTTTCGCCCGCTCCCTCCCCTGTACGCAACATTAAGCTTAAACAACACTTACATCTAGAACCTCAACGTTTGCATTTTGTAATAGCTGATATAGCGTTGAAATGCCATGGTTAGACTGAGCCCTTATTTGAACATCACCGAAACGCGATGTTTCTCTCGAAGCACTAAAGGTAAAGAAGCATTGTTTCTTCGCTCTCGATAAGGCAACAAAAAATGCGCACATATCCTCAAGTTTCTGAGTGTTAAAGCTCCAAAACGCATCGTCCTCTAATCCTAAAAAGATAACCGTATCATACTCTAGCCCTTTACTCTTATGAATTGTCATGACAGGTATGCTAAACAAACCTAACAAATCCGAAATACTACTACTCCAATCTAAATGTTTCAAATATGCAACAGTTAATTTTTCAACTGCTTCCATTGTTGCTCGTTTAAAGTAAGTGCCATTTGCATACTTTGGAAATAACCGAAATATTCTTTCTAGTCCTACAAAATTGAAGATTCCCTTTACAATCTCGCCGACACCTTGTTTGCAAAGGTCTTCGTCATTCGGTAGTTGTTGTAACTCTATTTTTAAATGTAGAATGTGATCATTCAGGTTAGATTCCATGTTTAGTATCTTATTGTGATCATGTTCCATGTCATAACCATTCACAAACGTTAATACTTCTGATACTCTAACCCAAGAATCATGAGTCTTCTCTCCTGTAGCTAATCTTATAAAATCAATGATAAGCTGAACACACTCTTCCGCTATTAAATCCTGATATTCTTTCTCTATTCGTGCGTGTATTCCTAGCCGCTCTAACTCATTAATTACAGCGTGGCCATAAATCTGTTCCTGTTGTTTTACAAGGATACAAATATCGCGGGGAGAAATATTCTCTTGATGAATTCTGCTTGCTATGCTTGTAGCAACAAAAGTTGCTTCATCTAAATAAGTCTGGAAATTCCAAACCTGACACAATCCTTCTTGATCACTATTCCGACTAGATACTCTGGCATCTGTTGCATTTTGATTTATTATTTTGGCTAAGACATTTTGAATTTCGATGAGTCTCGGGGCAGACCTATGGTTCTGTGTTAACTCAATTTGCCCTGCACTAAAGTCACGCTTAAACTGTTCAAAAGAATCTGATAACGCTCCTGCCCAACCCATAATTCGTTGTTTATCATCTCCTACGCTTGTCAGTGTTGTGGAAGTTCCTAAAAAAATTGTCTTTACTAATTCGTATTGTAGATAGGTCGTATCTTGGAACTCATCTAGAAAAACATGACTATATGTTTGTTGAAGTGCCCTCTTTATCATCGGGTTAACTTTTAATAAATAATCAGCAAGTTTGGAAATCATGGGAAACGTCAATGTACTTTGTAGCTTCCCTGTCCCATGCACTAAAATGTCCCAGAGTCTTACTAAAACCCAAGTATAGATGTCTTGTTCGTCTTCAAATATAGGTAAATTTTCTTCAGACAAACGTTTATACAAGATATTAAAATTAATTTCGTATTGCCAATTAGGTTGGTTAGGATGTCTCTCCTTAATATAGCCAGTTGCAATATCGCGTATTTCTCTAGAAGTGAATACCAAACTGTATTCCTTTTCCGGTCGATACGTTTCTGGTATGCCCAATCTGAAACGATCTAGCAACTGTTTTGCAAATGAATCAAACGTTCTCGATTCAAAACGTGCTGCTAGTTCCTTACTACACCTTAATTCAACCCTTTTCTTTAGGTTTTTTGCAGCGTCCGTTTTAAAGCTGATCGCTAATATTTTTTGAGGCGAAGGACATAGATTAGTTTGCAAAAGAAAACAAGCACGTTGTGCAAGTAATTCCGTTTTACCTGCACCAGGACCTGCTAAAATAAGATTATTCCTCTCATTTCTTACGGCTATTTCTGCAGCAGGTTCTAATGTAAACCCATCTGCCGGAGTCCAGTCTTCAGGTTTAATATATGACATATTTTCATGCATTCCTTTCAAGTATTTCTTTCGCCCGCTTCACAATGCTTTTAAAAACCTCCGGCATATCTGTTAGCAAGTTTTCATCAGTTATTTTTATTAAAGCCTCAATATGTGTACTTGGTTTACTTCTGCCGAGAAATAGAGTGTTGTACCAAACCATTAGTTCATGTTGTTCTGGCGTATAGGTATAACCTGTTGCATTTTCATTTTTTAAGGCAGACACAATTCCTCCCTTAATCTTCTTAGCATAACTCTGCGGATTCTTAACCTTATCTGGAATACTCGGACCTCTCGGCACTGTTTCTTTATATGCTTTTGGAAATGTTTCCAACATTAGAAAATCTAAATCCATAGGGGAAGAAAAGAAAACATTATAGTTATCTTCCATTAGTCTTCCTAACCAAAGATCGTTCATTGATACTAACCAATCGGGTTCCATAGAATACTCATCGAATTCTTCAAGATCATCATCAGTTAGAATTTCTTCTCTGTTTCCATACCATACTTTTAATAATTCATCACGATTTCGACCATTAATGATTAACTGCTTGATTGCATATTTAATACGGCTCCAGCCCCCACCACCGCGTTCCCGATCTAAGTCCAATAACGTAATATGAGGAATATCCAACTCGTTCAGTAGCTTCCACATATGATTAACGTGTCTGCCACCTAAGGGAACAATCGATATGCCATAATCATCAGCATAAATATTGTTAACTTCCAAGACTCTTGGAATTACAATTTCTTCAGAATCACCTTCGCCTAAAATGACTAACCTTGAAAAATAGATTTCAGGGTAGGCTCTGACAGCTTCTTTAATATACGTGTATGCTTCTGATTTCTTATCGGGTAGAATAACTTTCTTCACAATTGTTGTATAGCTATTTGGGTCAATTCTCAAATGAGCTAAATTCTCTGGATCTACACGTTTGATAATTGAAGCACTATGTGATGTCAACACAACTTGTGCGTTACTCTTATTTGAAATATTCTTTAAATTATCCATTACTCTGCCTAATAAATGTGGCGATATATGATTCTCTGGCTCTTCTACAGCAAGGAGAGTTAAAGAAGCATTTGATTTCCCTGTAATTTTGACTTCCGCTTCAAGGAGTGATGACACCAGAGATAAGTAGAATAAAGATCTTAGACCATCACCCAACTTATCGACACTATATTCCCCTAAGTCATGGGTGGGAGAAAATGATACTTCAATTTTTTTTAAAATTGAAGCTAGTGTTGAGCTGCTAAACTGTAATTTAGCATCTTGATATCGAGTGTCCTTGTGATACTTCTTCCACTCCTCACTAATAACACTTCTAATCTGAGAAACCCCATTAATTCCATTGAATAGTTCATTTACTGGCTCCATTTTTGTCTTTATAGTTTCGTCAATGTCATCCGGCCAAGAAATATTATTTAAAATCCTCCACAGTATTGTTCCAGAGGCATTACGTAATTGTGTTGAGGGCTCCCTTACTGCAGGTACGTATAAGACTTGTATTGCAGAACGCTGATGCGGTGTGACCGGTACAAGATCCTCATCAGTCTCTGAGATTCCTTCTGCTACAGTTACAAAATACAACTTTTGTTCAATCTCCCCTTCTGGAGTGTTATCAGCAGTCCATGTTCCTACTAATCTTACACGTAAATATGGTGCTTCAGCAGTCGAACGTACTACAAGTTGATTAAAGAATGGTGGAATACTAGTTCTGCTTTGCTCATCCGCAGAACTATCAGCCAATTCAGGAAAATCAACTCGGGCTTCAATTGATAATTCAAGCTCTTTTATAGATTCAACTGTTGATTGCTTAGGAATATGGAAATCTGACTTTTCCAGTGTTCGATCATGTGAAGATACTCCAAAAAGCTTAACTAACCCATGTATTAGTGCAGTCTTACCCGAGGAATTCTCCCCTACAAAACCAGAAAGTTTGTTTAAATAAATAGTTCTTCCATCGTAACCAAAACTCCTAAAATTCTTTAAACATAATTTTGATATTTCCATGATGAGTTCCTCCTAAACAATATCTGTGCCTTCAAATTATTATTATAAAAACCAAACTACTCTACTAGATTCATAAGACTATTTAACTAGTTTCGACATTTTCCTTCTTATTCCTTTTATGTAATCTTAGTATATAAATTCTTATTGGTTCATTAGAATTAAAAAAATGTAGCCACTTCGATACGAAGTTGGATACATTTCATCTTTTAGTATTGTTATGGAGGAAACCCAGATGGATAAAATGGTGCCCTTTAGCAATGAGGAAATTTCAACGGCGAATCGCATCAGCTTAATCTACTTATCCTAGTCTCATGGCTATATACTCGAAAATGGTGGTCGCCGCGCTCTTCATTAAAAACAACGCGGCGGCCTTTACTTTTATAAGGACAACAACAAATACTACCATTTTTCAACAGATTCTAGCTGCGGTCCTATTGACTTTGTCATGCAGTTCTTGAATATGGAGTTTAGAGAAGCCGTCTCTTTCTCTTGCAATGTGAATCACCTCAGTCCCCCCCTCTCTTCAGACCCTCAAAGAACGCGGGCAACTCATTCTTCCAGACAAAACACCTAACTTTAGGCGAGTTGCTTCTTATCTCATTCATGTTCGAGGAATCGATCCAGAAATTGTATCTTTCATGATGCACGAAAAAAAATTATACCAGCAAGATAAAAATGATAATTGTGTCTTTGTTGGGTATGATGAGAACCAAACCCCAAATGTGAGAAGTACTATTTACATAAATACCAAACTTATGAGCAGCTAAAAAACGACATTGATATGTATATCTATTTTTACAATTACGAACGATTACAGAAAAAGCTAAAAGGCCTCAGCCCCATGGAATTCAGGGCTAAGGCCGCTTCATAGATCTTTATTTTTTGTACTGTCTACTTGATGGGGAGCAGTTCAATTTCATACTCAATATCACGCTTTTTCTTTAAGGGAACTAGTTTATGCTTCCTATTAAATTCTATCAATGGATCACAGTCTCCAAACAGACGTTAATATATCGGTATGCTGTTTTGAGCTTTTTCCATTAAGCGGTATATTCTTCTTTTCCACTTTCGAATTTCCATGAGTCTAGATAGTACCGTTAACCATCCTGTTACTCAATAGTTAAAGCTGTAGAATGAAAACCAACTCTCTCTAGAGTATTATTATTTTTTTTAACAGCACTCACTAATTCATTAGTAACTGCCGTCTTCATCAAATGCTATTAACTAATAATTTGCCCTGCCTTCTACATTTATTCTGAGAACTAATTTACTTTCATACTAGAAGAGTTCCGAAAATCATAATTTTATTCGAGAGGAATTGAACTTTAAATCAAAATGGTTTCGTTGGTTTTCTTTGAAATTTAATTCTATTAAAGTTAATTTCATCATCCAAACCGTAGATCTTAACTCATAGGTCACTTAACGAACAAAAAAATAGCCACCTGTAAGAGTGGCTCGCACAAAAAAAGTGTGCAAAAGTATAGATAGGAGTGAAGAGTCCTAGTCCAATACTGTAGCTTTTGAACGTATTCTCTTGTTTTTATTCATATTAACTCTTGATTGCCTTTTATCTTGTTTTACTCCTTTCTGACCAAACGTTTTAGTCTTTTTTCTCTATTTGATTAGATACATACTGCTATATTTCATAATGTGAGCAGCGACAAATACTTCAATAATCATTCCAGATGAATTATTATTCCTTTTACTGATTTAACTTATGAAAAAATATTTATAATAATGAATATTGATCTTTAATAAGCATACAACAGTAAGTATTAAAGTACTCAGCATGAATTTCTAATGAATTTTTTTGATAATCTGAATAAGTAGAATACTCACTAACATAACTCAAAATCCCTATAAATAAAATAGTATGATCGAAATAGAAAGAATGATATACAGATGTTTTCTCACTTTTCAAAATATTATTAATGACTTTATAAAGGTTAAATTGCTCTTCATTTAGATTAAACCAATCTTTACTTAATATTCTTTTTGTTTTAAAATCATAAGTTTCAACATCAGTTACATGACCTATTACTGGTTCTTGTAATTCATCAGACAAAGCTTTTACCATTCTTCCAATAAAGTTGCTCAAAATATCACATGTGCGTATCCCTTCATTCTCTTCTGATTTACAGCTGGTTACACTTTTGAATTTTTGATCTTTAGTCGCCATTTCCAATGTATTTACTTCATTATCTATAAATAAATCAATTTGTTTAGGAATAATTGAATGTTCTATGATATATGTATCAAATAGATTAAAAATATTGTTATAATCCCATTCGTAAGAATAAGAAATATTTAGTTCATCTTTAACTCCATTTAGGATAGTAATTAAATCGTTTAAAGCAGCTCTTTCAAGTCTCTTCTTTGTAGAATCTGAACTAGATTCAAAAATAAGTTTGAGGTTTTTGATGAATTCATTCATAAGAATTTTACTATTTAGTTTCCCCCGTTCCTCAAATATTCGAATTAATATATCATTAAACCTATAATTATTCAGAAATTTTGTAACTGAATATAAAAATTCTTTCTTCTTAACTACATAAGGAAGTTTAACATTTTGAAATATCGTCCAAATAACTTGTGCAGTTTTACTAATAACATTTACTTGGATGTATACACTTTCTGTATATATCGAAAAGTAATCTTTGTAAAAAGTTAATGTATCTTTGTTAAAAGAAGATACCCCGTGTTTGAAATTTCTTTTTCCTATAACTGTTGCCTTTAACTCTTGTTCATATTCTAATCCAAAACTTTTCTTATGTTTTGTTTCAAATCTTGAGAACTTATTATTTAATCCATCAATTACAGCATTATCCCCACCGACGAAAACAGCAACGAAGGAGTCACTTGCATCTACTTTATATATATTAACTTCTTTACCCTTTAAGGTTATTTTTCTGTCATGGAAAGACTCATCATAATAAAATCTTACTAATCTCATTAATGAAACTCCCTTCAGCTTGCCAAGTAAGATGAGATGCATTTTGAAAGAAACCATGTTCTTTTCGTCAAGCTTATTAATAGATGAATCATCGGGATCAACCTCTTTTAAAAGCTAAAAAAACTGCGCGGCATCTCTTATGATTTCCTTATTCAAAATCATATCCTGATATTCAATCATTTCATATTTCCCTTCGACGACCGAATTCTTTCAAAACAATTCACTCTAAAAATTCCAATTAATCCAGTCTTTCAACTCTGTGAATGAAAAGACAGAAACCCCCCGACAATCTATTTCCGAGATCCCTGTTGCATTATAATGTTTGAAGACTAGAACAGGCACAATCTCCTCGAACTGAGCACCAAAAAATATTGTGAGTTCCTCTTGGTATCTAATAATCTCATCCATTTTACCATGAAGATTATCAATAAATTTTAAAGTTTTATGAATATCGCTCCTTATACCCAAAGCTGTAAACTTATACGTGATGTCCTTGCACTCAAATAAATATAGCTTATTTCCTCGCACAGAGATAACGTCCATTTGATATTTAAGATTAATTTCTCTGTTCTTTCCGTTAACATCACAACAGAATTTCTGAACATTAAGCTTTGAATGATCCATATAAGGGGAAATGGTATCCAATATTTGTTTTTCAAATTTCTCTTTAATTCGCTTCTGGATAATTCGAGAATTTTTATTTATATCCAATTTCACCAAATTGTACACTATCTTAGTCTTCAGTATAAAGATGGCATATATCATTAAATAATAAGAGAAGTAATAGTGCTTATCATCGAATCTAACCACGGGATGTTCCAACAGCCGGCTATCATACTTTTCAAAGGAATCATAGCGTTTATCAATTTCGTTATCTTCCAGTGTGAAGTACTTGATCACGTTTTCTGCCTCTTCCCTAGAGCATTTTCCTTCATTCCGGATCAATTGGACCAGTTTCTTATGCTCTATAATTATTACATATGCGCGCTGATGCTTTAAAAGCCTCGAGGTTAATTTATTCCCGAAGGCCTTGTCTAGTGTGCTAGCCTTAAACCCATACTGTTTAAAAATCCCAAAATCTAACTTTTCCATTATTTCTTTATCATACTGGACGAGTCCTTCTTTGTATTGGTTATCGTTTGCATTCTTCAACAATTGACTTCTTCTGGATGTCATTTCTCCATTAATTATAATGTCGTTCTCAAAAACTCGAACAATCGGCTCATGGTAAAATCCACTTGTTACTAACTCTCTTTCGTTAATGAGAGTCACCAATGTAGATCCATAGTTGTACAATTGAATAAGAACATTAAGATCAATTGGGTCTTTTCCGTAATTTAATTTGTTAATCTCTAATTGATAAAACAGAGTCTGAATTACAGCCTTATCAAAACCACGCCATGAATTAAATATTGATGCGCAATCATCTTTATTTACGAATAAACTAATGAGAATTGTTTTCTCATCTAAGTCAAAATAGTCGGTGTCATGAATTTTTTTCTCAGTGAGTTCTCCCCTTGAGACGATATCCATATAAAAGTGAAGCTTGGTCATATATGAAGACATCGAATAAAGACTGATCATGAGCTCCTTCATGTTCACTCTTCCTAACATATCTTTTATTTCAAGATGTATATGATTGATAATACTGTTAAAAATCATAATAATATCTTGCTTATCTTTTGTTTCGCGATTGAGTAGGTTCAATTCTTGAATTGGTTTGGAAATTAATTTTTGATACGATAAAAAAATAAAACTGTCTCTTGCATTTTCTGCATCTAGCAAACGTGCTAATAGTACCCCTTTATAAAAGTCGGTAGAAAAGCGGGCACACTCTTGAGTAAACGGACCAGCAGGCCCAATATAAACCATTTTTCACACCACCTTAGGATCTGTTTTAATACGACGGTTTGTCAAACTAAGTGCTACACTTCGGTCATGAAAGATTCGTGAGCGGTCTTCCAAACCAAACATATTCAAGGATGGTCATTAATAAGGGAATGGCGTCAGCCATTTCATCATCCGTGACCTCTGCAAAATCATGTCCTTTGAGAAAGAACTCCCGCAGGAGACCATTGACATTTATGTTGGAGCCTCGTTGCCAAGAGGAGTAAGGATCAACGTAATAGACTAGACTTTCAATTCTTGTACGTTTTCCAAAGCGGCATAACAGGCAAATTCTTTCCATCGATCTGTTGTAGCGCTCTGAAAATCGACTTGTGGATATTGGCAAGCGACAGCACCATAGGCTACCTCCATGGAGTGAGCGGTACGGTCTAGCATCTTTAAGAGCCATGTACATCCTTGTCTTATGTTCGATAAAAGTGACAGCACAAGCTCGGCTCTTTCCACGACTCGAAACAACGGTATCCAGTTCCTAATAGGGGGTCCGATGTGAAATCGACCACTTGTTTCGAATGGTTTACGACGTTTGCTTTTGTGTCGTAGGTGCTTCACTTCCACGGTTGCAAGAAGACCTGTATATAACCATGTTGGATTCTTATGTAATCATGATGGAGTGGTAACTCCGATTTCACACGAATCCGATCATGGCCTTTTGTTTTCTTAGGTATCGCACTTCATATTAGAATCCGTTAGATCCTTTAAATTATATCGGTAAGCTGTTTTGAGTTTTTTATCAAGCGGTATATTCTTCTTTTCCATCAAATTGATTTTAGAATTTGCTAATTTAATCATTAAGTTTATTTCCTATCAAAGACGCACCTCGAAGACTGCTTTTCCTACTTACAATCGAGCTATTTCATATGAAAAAATAATTACTACTCTTTCAACCACATATGAATGAGTGAACATTTAAATCCCACCAATTTTAATCATAAGTAACAATAAAAGTGCTTGTAATGGATTTACTTTCACATTCATCCTCGCTTTATCATCTCAATATCTCTATAGTGATTATAATTTTATTTCAGATTTCAAATTAGGGATTTATACCCATCCAAATGAATTTGTAGTAGAATCTTACTATAATTTGTTTTATGAGGAAAGGAATTTTCATAAAATTATTTGTCGTAATACTGATAAAATTTACTAAGCCACTGAGAAAAGGGCGCAAAACAACCACGGGGAGATACGAAAATTTAGGCTATTTTTCAAAGGCTAACTAGAATTTTTCATACAAAATATACATAAATAATAATTTCAGAAGAGGTTATGAATATGAACTATGGGTGGGCCGGAACAATACATGAGTTTCTTAAGCTAGATAAAAATCAATTTTTAAACAAGCTTGATTCTCATATTTATCGTGGAACTAACAATATTAATGAGCAAGAATGTTTAAAACGAGATGCTCAAGGTCGAGCATGGGAGGATACTTTTCATAAATTGCAGCTGATTTTGAAACAGTATGAGCTGCATAACTTTTCAATTATTTTTGAATATGAAATTTTAAGAGGTGGAGGCCGACGTCCTGATGTAATTATCATTGCAAATGGACATGTTATCGTGGTCGAATGTAAAAGCTTTGACGAGATATCACCATCAGAATATATTCAAACATCTCTTTATGTTCGCGACTTGGAAAATTATCATTCGGAGATCCACCGCACTAATACACCTGTCAAAGGTGCAATATTATTAACCAATCATCCTGCTGATGAATTACTTTCCAATTATAAATATCGGGTATACATTTCAACGACTAAAAGCCTATATATTCTATTGGATAAAATCATTGGCCGTAGTCACTCATCTACTTTTGATATGCATCAATTTACTCATGGAGAGTATGAACCCTCGCCTTCTATTTTAGAAGCTGCTCGAGCTATCTACCACAATGAGCCTTTACCTAATATTAGAGCAATGGCGAGTAGTAATTTCACTGAAGTACAGCAAACTGTTCGAGACATTATAACTGAAGCACAAGAGACTAACACCCATCACTTAGTATTAGTTTCAGGTGAACCTGGAGCAGGCAAAACATATTTAGGCTTAGACTTAGCACATAACGTCGATCGTTCAGTCTATTTATCAGGGAATGGTCCATTAGTAGACGTGCTACAAGATACATTGAAAAACAAATCATTTGTACAAGGCTTATATCCATATAAAATGGATTTTCTTGAAAAGGGAACGGTTCCAAAGGAACAGATTATAATATTCGATGAAGCTCAACGAGCGTGGGATGCAGATAAAGTGAATCAATCACTTATCAAGAAAAATAGAGCTCCCATGCATTTAAGTGAGCCCGATATTATGGTTCAAATTTCAACACTAAATAAAACATGGAGTGTGACGGTTGGATTAATTGGCGAGGGACAAGAAATTTATTCAGGTGAAGAAGGTGGCTTGGAATTATGGAATACAGCCATTGCCAACAAAAATATTATTGTTCATGCTAAATCCCATGAATCTACATTTTCAAACGCATATGAATTTCGAGAGTATTCACACTTACATTTAAACTGTTCACTGCGTACCCATGCCGCATTACAATACTATGATATTATTAACAACATATTAGCACTACAATTATATCAAGCAGAATCCCTTGTGAAACAACTAGCAGAGGATCGTTACTTTTTAATTATAACTAGAGATCTTAACACAGCAAAATCTATAGCTAGTCAACTGTATGCAGATGATACGAAAACAGTAGGTATCATTTGCTCTAGTGGGGCAGATGAACAAAAAGAAGTTCCAGTTATTCCTAGAAATGATCGTTATGAAACACCATCCAAAATTGCTCAATATTTTAACTATCCTGAATCTAAGTTCTATTGTAAAAAGCTTCAGTACTCGACTACGGAGTTTCATACCCAGGGTTTAGAGTTAGATATGAGCATTGTTCATTGGGATGATGACCTCTACTTCAAAAACAACATGTGGTATGCACAACATTTCCAGTGGGGCGTCAAAGATCAACATCAAATTAAACTTAATGCTTACAGAGTTATTTTAACGAGAGGAAGAGATGGAACAATTATCTATATTCCTCCAAGAACTATATTAGATGCAACTTTTGAGATGCTTACACAGACCGTTGGTATTCCACATATATAAAGAATAATACATTTAAACTTTGGTTAATCTATTAAAAAAAACTAGGAATCTGTTAATTCCTAGTTTTTTTTCATGTCCATAATTCCTTAAACAATCTAATTCATTATATTAAGATTATAGGTACCTTATATTTCCTCATTGCAAAGCAAATGTACAGTCGGAATATCTGCTGGAGCCCAGTTCAATGTCAGTAACTCCTGCCTAGCTTTCCATTCTAACTTTTCATGTTCATTAGGGGTAGGTACTCCTGATATCAACTGCGCTTTGTAAGTCATTAATCGAACGCGTATATGAGGATATTCATAAACAGTATTTGTAATATGGTTCCCTGTCTTAATTTCACATGATAGCTCTTCTTGAATTTCACGTTCTAAAGCTTTTTTCGGATCTTCATCTTGTTCAACTTTACCACCTGGAAACTCCCAATATCCTCCAAGTGACATTTCCTTAGAACGTAAAGCGCATAAAATTTCATTGCACTCATTAATAATAACAGCTCCTACTACATCAACCTGTTTCATAAAGAATTCCTTTCTTTAACGACCAAAATAAGCATTATAACATCATCTTTAAAATAATTCATTTACATTTAGCACATATTTCTCAAGAAACCCTTAGAACATTGTCTATAAATTATACTATATCACTTTCAATACCTGCATACTTAATTTAATATGAACGTCATGAATAATCTAATACAAGACAGATTTCAGTTGATTATGCAGCATAAATACTTTCTGGTATCGTAATATGGTTCATCTAGATGGATGCTTAAACCTTTGACTTTTGGAGATCGGTCACATAATGAGCAATAAAAAATAGCCACCTGGAAGGGTGGCTTGCACTCAAGAAGAGCGCAAAAGTATAGATAGGAGTGGAGAGTCCTGTCCTGAACCTGTAGCTTTTTAGTGTTACACACATTCATATCTTTCTACTTCATTTAAGCAAGTTAACGGCGATGATGCCAATCAAGGATTGTTTGTCACTCCTTTGGATCTCCACGAGCCCTTTACCTTTACGTCAAGCTCCTCAGATTTTCGTTTATGCAATTCGTATTGTGTAAGTAGCAGTTCCATTTTGGCTGACTCCGTACAGTATGATGCCAACCGAACGGCTTGCAGCGGCTTTCAAACCCGATATTTCTTCATATTAGATTAGCTGCCCGTTAACGCAATTAAGGCTGCCGATCATGTCGGCAGCTTCGTAATGGTGATTATAAAGATATATTGTACCAAGGGAGTTTAAACCTTGTGATACTTTTTCCCCACACTGTCTGTAAAGGTTAGTTTTCGTGTATGCTACTTACAATTCAAAATAGGCATGAAAAATCAAATTAATCCGATATTAATTTTGAATAGATATTGAGATCGTTAAACTTTCCGTCTACTCTTTCATATTGCCTTAGTGTTCCTTCAAACGTAAAGCTTAGCTTTTGTAAAAGTTTTATTGAATTCACGTTTTCGGGTTCAACTTTTGCTTCGATTCGATTCATCTTTAAAGATGAGAATGCGTAATCTAACAAAGAACAGATAGCTTCTGAAGCATATCCTCTTCCCCAAAATGATGATTTTCATTAGTAAAACTACTAACATTCATAAATTTAGTAACATCTGGATCAGACCAAATTTTAAACAAGCTAGAAGAATCCGATACCTTCATTTTTCTCAAATGAAGACGTTCTGTGTGTAACTCTGTAATCAATACTTTTACCTCCATTATAATTTAATAGTTAGGTTGAAAATATTGACATCTGCGCATAGTTCAGTCCCTTCATTTTTGAAGATAGTTTCATTTTATAAGAAGTTATAGGCTTTATCTACGCTTAATCCCTCAAAAGCAATTTTTATTTTATATATTCATCAATCCGCATCGTAAAATCCAAACCATTGATTTCTCTTATTAAGATCATATTTTTTTTCCCTTCAAAAGGGTATTGCAAGTACCAACAATCATTCAAGCCTATCAAAGCAATTTCAGGATAAGGTTCATGTAGTTTGTATTTTTTATTTACTCTAGTATAATGTATTTGCATGATCTGAGTATCTCCCCAATAACCAAAAACATTTATGATTTTTGGAACTATTGTTTCATTAGAGAGGTCTGTTAATAGATCAATATAAGCAATGTATATGTTATTCATAAAGTAATTTGCAAATCTATCATCAGATTCTGAAACTTCTTCCATATTCAATTGTTTTTCCATGAAAACTTCTGGTATTACCTTTATATTTACATCTAAAATCTTCTTAGCAGAATTATATCTAACTAACTCAATCGATGTGTCTATAACATTTGAACTAGAAATATATTTGTCGTTAATATATGTTTCCATTAAGTAATTCGTAGGTACAGCCACCCTTAATTTAATTTCATCACTAATAAAAGGGATTATCCACAATAAAGTAAAGGGTATCAATAATAGTATAGTGAGGATTCCTTCTTCAGACCTCCACTTATCTTTCATAAAGAACAGAAAAATAGCAAATAAAATTGACAAAAATGAAACGTAAAGGGTACGCCGCCTGCACTCTCATAGAACAAAGCACTGTCATGGGCAACGTAATGAGCGCCAAGCCCGGCGTTTTTTAATTGCTCGGGTGTCGCATCTTTTGTTAATTTATATATCATTATAGAAATGATTTACAAACGAGCGAATTCGTTGGGATTTTCTTAGGCACAGCAAGACTTTTCGAATTTGAATATTTCGGTATTAATACCTTTTGACTACAAATCGTCAATTCAATAACCAGTGTACAGTCTCACGCTAAGTTCAAGATCTACCTCTATAGCCAGCAGGTGGTGTTTTAACTTCAGAGTGGGTTGGAGCAGGAGACGCTGATTTAAAAATAGCAGCATCTACTTCAAATACACTAACAGCAATTTGATTGTTGCCGTGAACTTGCGCTATTTGGCGAGCATGCTTCGTAAATGGAGCTTGAACTGTAGAACCTCCAAACTCTCCTGTGTTTGCTAAAATAACAGGTTGACACAATTGATAATGTAAAGCGGCAACCATATTATCAAATGTTTGAATATCTTGATTAATAGCTGCAATTACAAATATATCTGATACTTCACGTAAGTCTGCAACTAATGCTAGATCAGTTGTGTCATAGCAAATTGCGCCGGCTATACGTATTTTTCTTTATTCTTCAGAACCCATTTCTATAATAATTTGATGCTCTTGGCGTAGAAGCCATAAGGCTTGATTAGTCCGACCCTTTAAATTTTCTGAATGAACAAAAGTCAATTCGGCAAAATAAATAAGCCATGATCACAAAATACGACCATGACTTCAAATTTAGGTTTATTGGATTTTTTGTCGTACCTAGGGAGTTTATTGAAGCCCGTGCTTTTTGTGATAAAAAGAAGATGCAGCCTACTTTTTTAGGCTGCATCCTCCTCTACTCTATTAATATGTTAATTAGTTACCGAGTTGCCTTCTTTCAATTCAAATTCACCAATAACTGTTAAACCATCTTGATCATATAAAGAGATTACTTGGATATCACCATTACTGTTACTAATAGTTGCCTCTTGAAGACTAGATGCAATTGGAAATAAATCGTCAGCCTTGACATACCCTTGAACTCCATTGGTGCCCTCTGCTAAAATTAAATCTGGCTCTTCTCCTATTTTAGATTCTAATAATCCGGAACCATAGGTTTCCCCATTATTATTTACAGCGTATTCTTCTTGATCTTTCAAGTTATCTGGTAATTGATTAGTTCCGGAAAATTTGTTTGATGAATTTGATAGAATAACATTAGGAGATTTAGTTAATTCAATACCAACATAACCATTACCATTGTAATATTGAACTTTACCCTGCCCATAATATGTAGCTTCATCTGTAACTGTTGCTTGTTGCGCCGTATTAGTTACAAGGAGCGAAGTTGCAGAAGTAGTATATTTCACAGGGCTTGCAACTTTTAAAACAGCAGTTGTAAAATTATATAAACGAGCCTGTCCACCCATATAACCTGAAGGTGCGTTACCGCCACCGTCTACTTGGACTATTAGTGTAGATTGTGCTTGATAGGTATTCCAAGTCCATAGTGAAACCTCTGCTGTTGAATAAGCATTGTAAGTATACCCATTAACTGTTGATTTCGTCTTCGATGATTCTGTTGATGCTGCACCACCAGCAAATACTGTTGTTGATATTAATAAGATAGACAAAGCACATACTCCCGTTACTTTAGCAGTTAAATTTTTCCATTTCATTGAAATTACCGCCCCTTATAAAATAGTTTTTATGATAAATTTTATTTATCACCATTGGAAGAAGAATAAATTATAAATTCACCAATAATAGTTTTACCGTCTGTTTCATATAGCGGGAGTGATACATAACCAAGTTTTTCCATTGACTTGTTATATGCCAAAGCTTCTTCTATTGACGACATTGATGGTTCTAAATCTGTAGATTTAACATATCCCACAACCCCATTTTTACCTTCTGCTTTAATTAAATCAGGCCCCTGATTTACACCTTCAGGGAATGGTCCATGTCCATATGTTTGACCTTGATCATTTGTTGGATATGCACTCGCTGTCGGTTCTATAACCTCTCCATTTGTATTTGAAGAAGTTTGGCTAGTATGATTAGAGTCATGAACAGTGGACATAACTGCTATTAAAGAGAAACTAATGATTGCTCCTAGAAGTGATTTACGGTTCATATAAATTAACTCCCCTTTCGTTGTTAATGCATTTTATGCGAATACTGTTAAGGATATTTGTATATTTTCCCGTAATGACATTCTAATATTTGGTAAACATAGTGTATGATTGCATAATACATTTGTCAACATAATTTATTCAATTCCCGACTAAAGTAACAGTTTTCTAGTCGGATAGTATGGCAATTTAAGTTCGGTCTCTTCACCAAAATCACTACCTCCCCCTAAATAGTGTATGGGCTCCTGCAACTTGACTTCCTGGCCAGCGATAAACAGAACTGTTCCATGTATGCTGCTTAACCAGGATATCCAATCGCACCGGCCCCCGCAACTCAACTTCTTGGCCATCGATGATAGCAGTTGCCAGCTGCTTCCGGATCTTGGACTCACAGTTCATATTTTCGTTATCTTCATCTGCATGGTTCCAAATTGCATTTCAGAGCTGATTTAGCGCATTTATAAAAAGAGAAATCCGATTATAATCTTTCTGCTGCTTCCATTAGTTCTCTTCTAAATAATCAACCAAGTCAGTGAAATCCGAGACACATGACGCGTTATGTACAGCCTTGGGTACCTGAGAAGATTGATAGTCATGGATTGCGGGGATGGACTAATCGAGTTAATTAATCCTGAGATATTAGAGTTGGAAGGTGCACGATCGGGAGTAGAATCTTGTTTAGCTTATCCAGATTATTACGGTTACGTTAATAGGGCTCAATCGGTGAAGATTAAAACGTTGAATAGCAAGGTTAAATCTATCGTTCTTCAGGCAGAAGGCTATTTGGCGCGATGTAATGAAATCGATCATTTAAATGGAGTGCATGTTTTATCCGAATGAGACACGATCCCTCAAGTCCCCAATCTACCGCAGCGAACAGTTGAAAACGAAAAGGAACTCGGTATGGCGAAAGCTCTAATCGAACAGCTGAGTGAGAAATTTGAACCTAACAAATATACGGACGATTATCGTATTGCCTTGCTTGATCTCATGAACAAAAAGTCACCGGTGAAAGTGTAGATGTTGTAACTTCTCCTGCAGCTGAAAAATATCGAATGTCAATGATCTTCTGGCAGCCTTGCAAGCAAGCCTAGAAGCAACTAAGCTGGTGACAAATAACTCTCCGCCCTCTATGAAACGAAAAAGTGCAGCGACGTCTAAGGATCACGTATCATGACGACACCGAAGGCGACCTCCATCGAGTGAGCCTTTCGATTAGGCATCTTCAGTGCAACGTATAGTCGCGTCTTTCGTTCGATGAAAGTAGCTGCGCAAGCCTTGCTTTGCCACGGCTAGAAACCACGGTATCAAGCTCCCAATGACCGAACGTCGTACGTTTATGGACTTCTTTCGGTCGCTTGCTGATCGGTGTACTGACGAGGAAGTGACCACGTGTTTCCATTGGCTTTTGACGCTTGCCCTTATGTCTATTTTTTAACACAAGAAAACATGCAAGGCCACCTGACAAAGTGAGTGGCCTCGTATGTTTTCTTTTAGTTCGTTATAAAACCGATAATTTTTTCATTGAAAAAATCAATTAATTAGCCGATATTAAAAAGAAAGTAAAATGTGTTAAGACATCATCTTTTAAAAAAAATCTAACGAATGGGTAGACATCTTCTGTAATTATTGAAACTTCTCTACTTCCATCATCTTGAGTTATAACATATCCAGATGATCCCCATGTATCTTGCGCAGCATCAGGATTATATTTACCGTAAAATACACCATTAGCATTAATTCTCCAATCCTCATTTTGTGGGAAGAGCGACATCACATTTTCAAAAGTATCACCCACACGAACTCCTCGAGGTCCCGGATGATCTCCAAACACATCGATCACTGCCGGTGTTGTTTCTACAGAGCGAGCATCAAAATAGATATATTTAACCACATCATTGGAAAAATATGTTTCGCCACCACTATCATTCACCTCTTTATTAAGTCCTAATTCCTCCATTCTCTCTTTGGTCCAATCCGAGCGTATTAAATCAAAGTCATATATTTCTTGCTTAGTCATAACTTCTGGTGTTGGGACATTTGTTTCAGATGGTACTGGTGTACTCGTTTCAGCAACCGGTGTACTTTCTACAGGAGATGGAATGGGGCTGGGGCTAGTCTCCATGGATGAATTAGTACTGCACCCGGTTAAAACCATTGACAAAAGAAACAAAAAAATAATGTTTTTCCTCATTGTATACCTCCAAGTTAGAATACAATTCGTTATATAAACTTATTAGTACATTTAAAAAGTAAAGGTTAAAGCCGACTACTCCATGCAAGCAGTCGGCTCATAACCATAAATGAAAGACAAATCAATAAGTTACGGTATTAGGGAAATAACCATAAGCGTTAGAAGTAGAATTTGGATTTGTATCCGGCCTATAATATTTAGCAGGGGCCCATGCATAAGGATACGTAATACCTAAATTACGTGTAATTCTTGCCATCCATTGAATATTTGTTCCAGTTGGGACTACATTTTGAAAGTCGAATTTATAGTCAAATGTTGTTCCAATTCTTTGCATAGCACCTCCTTGAATCCAATTGCTACTTCCAGCGGTTCTATAGAACAATGTAACTGCCGATGGTACTTCTGTATGCGTATTGCCGGTACCACTGAATACGACTGTAATTTGAGCAATTTTGCTGCTAAGAAACTTTGCCTGACTAAAAACATCAAGGTTTCTTCCATAGTTCCAAGACGCAGTATCCCTGTACAATGTTTCAGTTCGGTAGGCTTTTCGGCCAGCGATTTCGTTCTTAGAATATGCACCAAAATGTAAATGTTCAGCAGCTGCACCTACGGAACCGCCTGTTCCAATTCGATCTCCTTCAGCATAAGTTCCATCTGGGTATGTTGTAGTTGCAACAACCATATGTTCATAGTGGCAATAAACACCTGATGCTGTTTCTAGTGAAACGGTATTTAATGAGTCTTTTAGGTTTTTTAAAGTACCATCTGCCACTGCCACTATGATTTTAGAGGTACTAATACTTAGATCCACGCCTACATGAGGTGAAGTTCCATCGACATTTCGTGGTTCACTCCATTTGCTGGTAACAGTGGGCCAAATCTGACTACCACTTGAATTTTCGATCGGACTTGACCAACGTGTTGTAGCATCAATAGCACCTGTGAATACTTCGGAGTAGGGTGTATAGGCAGCATTAACACTTGGCATAACCGAAAAAGATAACCCAAACGCTAACAGTAACAGAACTACTTTGCGATTAATTTTATTCATCATGTTCACCTCACCTTAAAGAATATGTCCAAGTAGACATTTTTTTCGTTTCATTTATTTCCTCTTTAACAACAAGAAGCAGGGTATTTTCATCTGTCCAAGAGAATTCTAAATAACGTGCGGAAGAGTTTGATTCTGCAGGCAGAAAGTCTAAGTCAATTAGTTTGTCGGAATTCAAATCAATTACTTTTATATAACGTGCCTCTGGAACGTCATCTGGAACATAGATAAAGGCAAAATAAGAGTTATCCGAACTGAACCCTTTGTTACTTGCACGAAGTCTAGTTGTTCCATTCAATTTGGTTGAAGTAATTTCTTGGAGCGTACCAGATTTATCAATTTTAGCAATGTGAATTTCGCCACTACTTAGGGCCGTAGCGTAAGCAATAAGGCCATCCTGAACAGCATATATATACGGTGCCTCACCCACCAAGTCCAGTTCAGCTTCCTTCCCATCCAGGCTAACTACAACCTGCTTCATGCCTGAACTTGTAATCTTTTTGCAAAGTACACTTTCGGGAGTCAACCATCCATCTACTAAGTAATTGGCACCCTCCGCATCTGCAATAATAGTTTCATTGCCAGTAGTGATATCATAAACAAAAAGAGCTGATCCACGTGTCTTAATATTGTTTTTATTAGAGTTATAAACCAGTGTTTTACTGTCGGGACTTGACATAACGTCCTCATTCCAAACCACAATATTTTCACCATACAAGTTCATTGACTCCTCTGCTAATGCTTCAAAGGTTTTCCCGTTATATGTACTCGGCAATAACAGCTCCAACTGGTTATTAGAACTGTTTACGAGCCACAGCCCATTCTCCGCAGAAACCAGCGACTTCTGTCCATCCGGCGTAATTGAAAACTGAACGGGGATATCGTCCGAGTTTTTTGGAATTACTATTGTTTTGCCATCAACTTGAACTTTCTGTAACTTAATTGCAATATCCCCATGACTAGTTTTTACGGACGTTTCAAATTCTTGTGGATTTATTTGCTCTTTAGTTCGGATACCATTCAAAGTTCTAACAGTTAGCGCTTCTTCAATCATTTTGTGTTGCAACTCATCCCAGTTCTCTTTGAGAAAACGACCATCTTGTAACATATTATCAACAACTCTAGCATTAGGGTCTACTTCAATTTCTTTTAAAGCTTGTAATGTCAACGGCTCTGAAGATTCATCAACAAGAAACTCTTTTATTTTTGCGTAGTCACGGTCTTGTAGACGGTTAAGCAAAATAGGATTGTCCGTATCAACCTGTAGCATCCTGTAATACTCGTCACCGATAAAATCGAGGTTACCAGCTGTTTTATTGATTGCCACATTGTTATTCTGATTAGAAGCATATGCAACTGAGAAAACTGTTCCTAGCAATAGTACACCTGCTAACGTTGATGTTATTTTTTTTTGCACGGTTCTCTTCATTCCTCTCATTAATAATTATTGGGGTTCATCTGGGTTGGAACTTAATTCATTCACTCTCCAATCTATTCAAATTGAAATCATTGGAAATTATTTCAATGATAATAAATGTTACCTTCAATATACATTATTTGGAATAGTACCAAAAAACCATTTACTTGTCGAATATTATCTAATTTTAAAAAGAGTTTACAAATTCTACAGCTCGATCAGGTTAAGCCAGCTCCAGAGCAACATTAGTGCTAACGAGAACTAATCTTCAATCTCGTTCTCGTATTCTTTTATTCTCAGCGTATCTTTCATGCCAAAAGCCGCTACTCGTAAGGAGTGGTTTTTGGCATATCAATTATTCTTCGTTACAAAAAAGCTTTCTTCTGATTACGGCTCTTGATGACTATAATAACAAGAAATAATAAATCAATTGTTTCGCTTCGTCATCACTGGAATCTATCGGCTCATAACGACTTATTTGGCGATATGTTTTTGCCATTTTATAAATATGTTACAATTTGGTTTGTACTATATGTATACTATTTCGTTTAGTAATAGATCGTTCATTTCATCCGCTTTAACAATTTCAAACACCTGTTTATATACAAGCGTAAACTTTTTTTTTGAAAATGTTCAATTATTGTAAAGATAACTATGACACAACTTTTTCATAGGTGAATACTGACAATTATTAATCATTATAATTTTCTTCATATTCATTGTTATTCGACAAAACTTTCCATAAAATGAAACTCCAATACGACTTCGGCTTGAGTAAGATTTACGAGCTCGTCATTAATTCCAACCCCTGCTACGCATTTCTTCTTGAAGGAAATTCTTTAATTCAAAATAAACTCATCGTGGCCCATGTGCTTGCTCACTGTGACTTTTTCAAAAACAACGCTCGCTTTAGTGTTACCAATCGCAATATGGTCGAGAGCATGTCTGCTACAGCGGATCGTATTCATCAATATGAAATGGATTATGGCACAGATGCAGTCGAAAAGTATATCGATGCGATTCTTGCCATTCAAGAGCATGTCGATCCGACACTCATTAAGCCTTATCAATTAGATAAGAAACGTTATATCGAAATGGTGCAAAAGGACAGCGAGCGCTCTGATCTAACTAGCGATGAAACTATTGAATTCGCTAAGCTAAACTCCTCTGTGGTGCAGCCATCCCGGCACACCTTGAATCCCTATTATTTAGGATTAAAAATCGAGGATATCGAACGTCGATTCGATAACCCAACGAAGGAAGAACAAGCACGCTTCGGACGTGTTCCCGGCAAGGGCAGGGAAAAAATGTTCGAGGTACGCGAACTCGATTCAGATATTTCATTCATCCGCAACTATCTGACGAAGGATCTGGTTATTGATCTTGATCTGTACATTTTCGAGAAGAAAGGCCCTGAGTGGAAAATTACCGATAAATCGTGGGAGAAAATTCGCGATCAGCTTGTTTATTCAAATGTAAAGGTGGATTTCCTAGTTTGATGGTTAAGGATGGGGATTTTAATCGTGTGGGTGAGCTTTATTTAATCCATGAGTATGAGAGTATGGAATTGGATCTAAAGTATTTTGAGCGTACGCTGCCTCATGTCGTTCAGCTTTGGGGGAAAAACGTTCACCTGGAGACGTTTGTTGAGGATAAGAAGATTGTGTTCAGCTGTGATGGGAAGAAGACTAGTCGGAAGTTTGTCTGATAATATGGACATTGCTTCTTAACTCTGCATTGAAGAGCGAAGAGCTAAAATGCATAATGCTGATACAAATAACCCGATCTCACTAGATCGGGTTTTCTATTTTTCGGACAGAGGGGGCGAAGGGAATGGATACCTCTTATATACAGAATATTTCCTCCATCATATGTAAGTATAAAAATAAGCTATAGTATCCCGTTAGCATTCCTGTAGAGCGTTAAATTTCCGCTTTGCATAAAAACGAGCGCCTCGGTACGATGGAAGTACGCAACGGGTCATAGCCCTAAAAATTCCATCATCCAGGAGGACGCTCTACTATGAAGTTTAAATCGCAAGCGAGACAAAATCTACTCATTGAAAAAATTACTGCTCAGCATTTAGTTATCGGGATCGACATCGCCCAGCAGATGCATGTTGCGCGCGCTGTAAATTTCCGTGGCATCATCATCGGAGACTACCTATCCTTTTCTAATGACGAGGAAGGATTTCACCATCTTTTGCTATGGATTCAAAAGCTGCAAACCACCCATCGTTTGAGTGCAGCCATCGTCGGGATGGAGCCAACCGGACACTACTGGCTTAACCTATCTCGGTGGCTCACAGAACGCCATTTTGAAGTCGTTTTAGTGAATCCGCATCTCGTGAAAAAAAACAAAGAAAATCGCGACAATACGCCTTCAA
>NZ_JBFRGC010000052.1:0-21297 GCF_052115145.1 Paenibacillus sp. 2TAB26 | reverse complement strand
GTGTTGGTCTATTTACAACATCTTCCTCAGAAAGATTTGCTGCACGCCTCTCTCCACAAGGTCCTTGGGATTCACTCTCCCAAATCTCAACGGGTCTAAGCCCTTACATTCCTTCGTCCTATCTTACCAAGGTGTGGAGTCCGATCAACGTTAACGGAACGGGTCTATGCCCTAAAGCGTAAAAATCTCGGTACTCCGTGCTTTCTTTGTGAAATCCTGCGAACGAGCTAATCTACGTATCTGGGTTGCGAATTTAGTAGTTAAGCTGCTAGTAGCGGCTGAGCCTTATCCGCGGAGAAAGTTTGTCCTTCTCGCACCATGGCTACAAGCATTCGAGCCAATTTCCCAATCAACTTCATCATGGATTGCATTTTTGTCATTCGTTTTACTTCAACATTGTGTGCATGCACGGCTTGGAATGCACGATTGTGAGATAAGAGGTGAAACACTGAGAAGTATAAATGCTTCCGTAGTAATGAGTTTCCTCGTTTGGTTAGCTTAATGTGCCCCTTAAACTTACCAGAACTACGTTCCGCTAAGTTTAATCCAGCCTTTCGCAATAACTGATTTCCGTGAGACAGCTTACGCAAGTCCCCGCCAAATGCGAATATGGCAGCCATAGCGGGAACGGAAACACCGACGGATCGAACGAGATCAGAACAGGGGATCTCGGGCAATAGCTTTTTAATGATCTCGTCCGCTTCAGCAATGATGTGGCAGATTCGTTCAAATTCTTCGATGAGGTGCCTAAGCTCCCATTTGTCTTCATCAAGGGCAGTAGCGTCTCCAACGCTATGTCTAGCGAGTGTTTGGAGCTRGATAGCCTTGTTCCTGCCTCGCACACCGCCAGGTCTAGCCATGTAAATTCCCCAGGTTTGCACCATCTGCTCCGGAGTTAACTGCAATACGTCAGATGGGGCTGGGAAACGACGCAAAGTGGCTAATGAACGAGGACTAAAAATATCTTCAAACGCTTTGCAGTATTCTGGAAAACGGATATCCAACCAGCGGTGGATTCTGTTCTTAATCCGTCCGGATTTAACCACCCAGTGCTCTCTGTTTGTGACAATAACCCGTAAGCGGCGGAAGGCTTCTTCCTTTGGAGAGAAGGGCGTATAAAACCCGCGGCTCACTGCATCGGCAATGACCAAAGCGTCCTTTGGGTCATTCTTAGATGGAGAGTTATCTCTGTTTTCCTTATTGCGTTTGGTCGTCATTGGATTAACAAGAACAACAGAAATCCCTTGATTCATCAACCAATGAGCGAGATTGAASCAGWAGTGACCGGTACTCTCCATTCCCACAATGACGTCGTTCAAGTTGTGCATGTTCTGTAATTTACGAATACTGCTTATTAAATGCTCAAAGCCCGCATGGTCGTTCGAAAACATAATGGGGCGATTGGTGAGGACAATACCTCGAAAGTTAATAGCTTGAGCAGCATGTTTCTCCTTGGCAATGTCGATGCCAATGACAAGCGTAGAAGTGGAAACACGTTCTACACGTTGATTTTGAGCTTTAGTTAGTCTAGACTTCATAATAACGCCTCCTAAGGTGAGTTCTGAGGGCTCCAACCCAGTACATACTCATCCTAGCGGGGCGTTCGTTTTACTGCAAATTGAATCTACTAACACCTACAGGAATGTTAAYGGGCAGTTTAATGAAAATGATTTGTAGAAAAAACCTATAAATGAAAGCGACAAAAGTAGTGTAGGTCGGGTAGATTCCAGATCTGGAATATACTGCGGGATCTTCTGGCTACCTTCTCTGGCGATTTTCAAACTAGACAATTCTACTGGCGGTTGAACAAAGTAGATGTGATAATTCAACCAACGCTTGATAGAATCACGTTTGTGGAAATGCTATGCTGTATTCGACGGTGCGCACTGTACATTTTTTTACGGAGGTAATACGATGCTCGACTTACGTAAAATTGGAGCTTATATTTCGAGGCTTCGCAAAGACCAGGATATGACCCAATTGGAACTTGCAGATCAACTGAATTTAAGTCATCAAGCGGTATCGAAATGGGAACGGGGAGACTCGATACCGGATATCGGAACGCTTCCGCAGCTTGCGAGGTTATTCGGAAAAACGGTAGACGACATTATTAATGCAGGAGAAAACGCAGAAAATCGGAAGCACCAGCACCTAGGAACGATCGTTGAGGAGATCGCAGGAAACAGGCCAGAACAAGTTGCAGAGATGGTCAATACCGGAGAGGTGGAGGTGGAAGAGCTTGTAGAAGTAGCGCCGTTTGTAAAGGCAAGCGTTCTGCATAAGGTTACTGAACGATTAGACAGCAACGTCTTTACGTTAGACGTGATCATGAGACTGGCTCCGTTTCTTGGAACAGATATATTGGATGAACTGGTTCGTCAGGCAGAAGAAGGCGAGATTGTGTGGAATGTTATTACCGGACTCGCTCCGTTCGTCAGCAGTGACACATTAAACCGACTGGTAAATAAATCGATTGACGGTTCCTTAGAAGTGCACAATCTTGTTGGAATTGCGCCGTTTCTTGAAAGAGAACAAGTAGATCGATTGGTACAACATGCAGAAGAGGGCAGCTTGAGCTGGCATTCCGTTCAAGGGCTGGCACCCTTTATTAGCAGAGAGACATTAAGTCGTTTGGTAGACCGGGTTGTAGACGGCACCATCGATGCGAACCGGATCGTAAGCCTCGCACCTTTTCTAGGTAGGGAACAGGTGGATCGGTTGGTACAAGAAGCCGAAGAAGGAAGCTTGAGCTGGAATGCCGTGAATGGACTGGCGCCCTTTATTAGCAGAGAGACATTAAGTCGTTTGGTAGATCATGTTGTAGACGGCACCATCGATGCGAACCAGATCATAAGCCTAGCACCTTTTCTGGACAGGGAAAATCTCGAGAAGTTGATTGGTGGAGTATCCAAGTAGAGCAAATCAATTCGAATCAGATATAACGTTCAATATTGTTTTGCATTTTTTGTCATAATAAATATTCAGGCGTGTTTATCGCAAACTTGTTTCCAATTTACGAGAAGGATCCAAAGAAATTGAATGAGTATACCCGTAATTCAGAAATGCAGAACTTATGGCCAAAAACAACCAAGCCATACATGATATGCTCTTGAAGAATCATCACATCAAGGATGTCATCATAGCTTGGGGACAATGAATCAAAAATAGGTGGTAAATATCAAGAAGCAATCAATGGCGTTCTTGAAATTCTAAAAATCCATAAAAGGCCTCTTTTTGGGATGCGATTTTTAGCCAGCAGCCAGCCTTGGCATCCTCGAAATTGGGGGCGAGGGAGGGGGTTATGAGCTCGATCTATATAAGTGGGATAGTACAGTTCTATAAGTTCGAATAGTAAACGGTTGGACAACCGCAACTGCAGAAAAGAATGCAGCTGCGGTTTCACTATTGTTAGCATTCTTAATGATTCCGATCAGGGCCAGCCTTCATGGTTCGCCGCTGTTTCATTTTTAAGGTCAGTCTATAACGATGACCAAAAATGCTTTAGCTAAAGGAATATAGGAGTGACAAAATAATTCTAATAAGTAATCAGTGATTGTGACACAAGCCATAGATGTCGGATGACAAGAATATGTACCGATTGCCGATGAGCCAACGGGCAGGATAACGTAACAAATCCGAATAATATACGTCTAAATATTGGAATCTATAGTGTTAAATGTTAGTATAAAAAACTTCGAACAATGAAAGGAGAAATCGTAATGACAACAAACAATATTAGTGAACCAGAGAATGGTAATACCATACGATCATCCATTGCAAATCCACCCGGAAATCCATATCACCGATCTGGACAATGAACCTATGATTGTATGCAAAGGCGGGTTTGTAACGCCGATTTATGAGCTATTTCAGCAATTCGGAATCGTTTTGCGCGTCAAATATGACGGACACAACATAACCACGGCATTGAGCATGATTCAAGAAGGGCTGGGCGTCGCGATCGTATCGACAACTTCGTTGTCGTTATCGGTGCTACCGCCTAATGTCCGCGTTCGGACAATTAAACCGCAGCCGTTCAGAGAGATCCAATTGGCGGTTCCGTCTCTGAAGGAGGCTCCTCACGGGGTGAAGCTGTTCCTGCAAACCGCAAGGGAGCTTTATTTATCCGGCGACCGGAACCGCTAATGTACAAATTTTGCATAGAGTATTAGCGTATCTCACAAAACTAACGGGAAACATAGTTCAGTAAAAACACGGAATCAGTCGACCACAATGATCGGCTGCTTCATTACGCTAACGGGCAGGTTAACGTAATACTTTTCCTATCCGTTTCGTCTACTGTATAGACTGGAGGGAGGACAGAGATGAATCAACTTCTTTTGAAATCGGTAGGTTATTTGGGGTTGTTGTTGTGCATAATGTTTTTGCTGTACAAAGTTACCTTGTTTTGGAACCCAATAGGCATACAAAAGCAAACCGTTTCATTCCTGAAAGCAGTCCAGGAGCAAAACTACGACAGAGCTGCGGATCTGTTTGGCTGGGAAGGGCAGAAGACCAATGGCAGCAAAGAAAACGCTTGGAAGAAGTTGGCTGAAGAAGGGGTTCGACTACTATCCTTCAGTAACGTTCGTGCCGAATATGACGATGGTTGCTACTGCACGGGCCATGCGGATCTTGTGTTCGAGGTGAACGAGAGCCCTATGCAGGTTAGAGCTGTAATTACATATGGAGTAGGTGCAAGGCCGAAACAAATATGCGCAATAACACCCTCGGGGATGCAAGGCGGTTCCATTTCCCAGATAGAGGCATGGAACTCACTGGCATGCGGGAATAGCTCGTTTTGAAGTCTTCCTTGGCCTAACGGGGAATGATAGCTCAATAAGCACGAAGGGTGAACTGGCTGAAGAAAACGTTAAATGAGGGTAGGGCGATGACTGAGAACAAAAAGTTTGTAGTTTGCAATAATGTGAGTTCTTATGCAGATGCTCTGACACGCGGCAAGAAATATGAAGTGTTTGCAGAAAACGAAGTAAAACAACAGATAAAAGTCATTGGTGATAATAACCGAGCAAGGTGGTTTAAAAAGAATCTTTTCGTCACTGATGAAAGTTACGTACCCATAATGGCTAATTGGCAATTCGACGATACGATTCAGGATTCAAGTGAAGACTCATTAGAGCACGTTGAGGTATCAGTAATCTTTAGCGATGGTCAAAGTAGATGGTGTTCACTTTGTACGAAAGCAGGCCTACTGGATTATATTGAGCGGAATATGGACGGGAAAGTTTTCATGATCGAGACTCAAATCATTGTGAAGAATTTTTCACGAGAAGTTGTCCATGATGCATTAACATGTTTAGACCAGCAAAATCAATTAATAAGTTCGACCAAATCGTTAAGCTAACGGGAAACATTAACTTAATAAAACACGACGACAGATGTAAAAAATTCCATTTAATTGGTCATTAGTAAGTATTTTTTTCAATTCGAATGGTTCCAGCGGTCCTACAACTGAAACAATTGGTTTCTAACTTCCAATAACAAAACATTCATTGAAGTACAAATCAATAACTGATTCCAATAAATATAATAAGTTTAAAAAATTCCGAGTACTGGTTGGGTATGGATTCAGAGGAAGTGACAAAATAACAATGCTGAAAATACAAGATAGATTTGACACAAGCCATTGTCAGAGGACAACAACATAAATGTATTGGAAACCGCCTAAACAGCGGTTTTTTGTTGTAAGGATATATGTTCTTGTCCAAGCCTGAAGACAAGAACATATATCCTTAGCCGAGATTGAAAAGAACATATACTCATAACCGATTAATCTTGAGATAAGGAACTATCGTTAACATTATGCTATACCAGCTAATATTAAGCAGCAGAGAAAGCATCGAGAAAATGCCTTCTCTTTTGATTGCCGAACGATGTCTTGGTAAACATGAAGTGTCAGCGGTGAAAAGTTTTTGATTTTGTAATCGGGAATCAAAACTGAGGCGGATCATTGAAGCTGTGTTCGGCTTGACCAAGCTTGAAACCTTTACGTTTCCAACTTGTTTTGTCGGCGGGGGGTGCTCATTCGCCCTTCATCGCACTTTAGAGCTTCCTTAAATGAGGTTCATATTTATTCAAAGGCGTATTACATTTAAAGTCGAGGAAGTGGAGGATGAATATGAAATTTGCTCCACTGTCCCAACTTCCAGTACAGCTACAATTCTCTCTTGCAGATCTATCTTAAGAGGTATCGGTAGCCGTCGCTCATATATCCATTCCGGCATGGTGCGACGAACATACCAGCCTTTAGAGTTGGCCAACAATTGAAAGTTCTGAATCAAACAACATGCTGCAGCATAATCCTCCTCTTGCTTGTGCGGGTTAGCTTCTTTCTTTGCCAATACGATAAGTAATGACTGCGAGGTATTCCCATGTGAAGGCGCGAGTTTAGCAACGGCTTCTTCGCCGGTCACATAAATAAAACGCCATGGTTCACGAAGTCCATCATTCGGTGCCCAAACAGCGATGTTTAATGTTTCCAAAATGTCTTGAGAAGATACATAACGGTCTTCATTAGTTAGATGCGGTTTTGTATCTGTTGTGAATTCTGTCCAGTTCATTTCCGCGGGTGTCCTTTTTCGGGCTTTAGGTGACCTATCAAAGTATCCAATATTTAAAATACCGGCAAACTTCTCCCCTGCCTTCAGGCCAATTTCATTAAAAAATGACGGATTGTTCAGCAATGGGTCCGTGTACCAGAGCATTCCCAAACCGTTTTCCCAACCAACCAATTGAAGGTTTTGCATGATGCTGCAGACGGCGGCATAATTGTTGTCACGCTGTCGATGATTTTCTGAAGATGCCGCAATAAAAACCAGATGAACCGGCGTATTAAGAACGGATTTGGTGAGAAATCCCGTTAATTTTGACGGGATCAATTTACCAAGCTGACTGTCTATTACTTTGGCAAACATGCTCTCTGCCAGTCGCAAACGCGATTCCATGGAGTCATAATAGATGCAACGCCAATCTTGAGACGCTTCGGACTTCCACAAACTTGAAGCTTGTTTGAGCAAGGAATTCATCAATTCGAATGGGACGGGCTCTGCTTTAAACTTGCGAATGGTTCGGCGTTCTATTATCGTTTTGGCAATATTCACTGTCATACCCCCTCGATTGTAAATGCATGGTCTTCAGTTGGCTAAATGGATGAATCGGAACGAGTCAAAATCAACATCTCTTTTTATTATTGTTAACGATGAAACTATAATATAAAAGCGTAATGGCTGTCAACTTCTCTTTACATTCGGTGTTTCAGGGTTGATCCCTATGAAGTGACGTGATAAAATATTTTATAAGTGAACAATAAAAAAATAGGACTTAAAACAATCATATAGCGTTAGCCCGCATATTAAACTTGCTAGGGGCAATTCGCTTTTATAAAGGGGATGTTAACATCATGTCTGAGGGGTTAAAGCGAACATTGTACGAACGTTTTCTTCACTTTGTTCATCTAACCGAGCAAATGTTTACAGCAGAGATTAGCGAGTTTACTGGCTTGGCACAGTCACATGGCATTACATCCATTCCGAACAACTTGACAAGCGTACATGTGATTGATTGCATTGGAAACAATGAACCTATTAACAATACGTCGATTGCAGAAAAAATGAATTTGTCCAAAGCGAGCATTTCAAAAATTAGTAATAAGTTACTTCAAGAGGGTTTTATCAAACGAAACCAGATGGTTGATAATAAAAAAGAGGTCTATCTTACCCTTTCACCCAAGGGAAAAAGGATTTATGAATTGCATGCGACCATGCATGAATTGATGGAGGATAGATTTATATCGGTTTTAAATGAATTATCGGAGTCTGAAATCCAGGCCTCCCTGAAATTTTTTCAAGTGATGATTGAAAAACGTGATGATATGTTTAAGGGAGAAACATAGGCATTAAAAAATAGGTAGAACTCAACACCAAATTTCGGATTGTGGACTGCATGAGGTGTACACCGATAAATTCTTCTTCACTGGTCCAGCAAGCGACCGAATGGTTCCGCACGAAGTCCATCCGGTTAGAAGAAGTTCATATGACTACAGATCTTTTTCACTTCGACCTTATGGTGGTGTAGCGCTCTAACATCCGAATTGGTCATGACCATACACATGGTTATGAGAAAGAGAAAACGCCGGAGACGAGGGCGGCCTTGTTTGCTTAGCGCCATTTTTCCACGCCATTTACCTGACTGAGCTGGCTTCCGTTAGGTTAAGACCGGCGTGGCGAAGCAAGACGTTTTCATGCGTATAACCACCGCTGCGTTTAGCCAGCACAATGAGTGCTCGGCTCGATGCAATTCTGCATGGCGTTTCACATATTGCTTCCAGCCGGCAATGACATTCTCTGTCGTTAAGCTGCTAATTTCCTTCGGAAGAGGAAACAGCCTTAACGTAGCAATGGTGCTGGTGCAGGTAAGGTTTTTAAAGACGTGCGGTAGTTCAGGGAAGACAATATCTACCTATCGATGAATCTGATTAACAGCGCTGTTAAGTCGTTTGGTAACCGTGTCCCGGTTGGCCATGAGAATCCGGAGTTCCTCATAGGGCTTCTGGGTTGAACCGGACAGGGGAATAGTAGCCATTTTTGACCATATTTGCGATAGTGCGTCTTTGTGGTCGCTTTTGGAAGGGGTATTGTCGCGGTTTTCCTTGTTCTTTTTGACGAGGTGGGGATTTACGAGAACAGCCTCAATTCCTTTTGATGAATGCCAGCGAGCAAGGCTGAACCAGTAGTGGCCGGTAGGCTCCATGCCGACGATAACTTTGCTCAGCTTGAATGATTTGAGCAGATCTTGAATTCATAGGCCGAACCGCCCAAACCCTTCATCATGACTGCCGAATTCTAGCGACGAATCCAGAGCAACACCACGATAGCTGTCTGCACGAGCGACATGATTCTCCTGGGCAATATCTACTCCAACAACAAGATGGAATGAGGATATGTTTTCAATGCGTTGATTTTGTTTCCTGTGATTTAAACTTCATAGTAGAGCGACCTCCTGATGGTGAGATTAAAGGGCTGTAGACCCGTTTCCAACTCCCATATTACAGAGGCGCTCTTTTTTATGCAAAGTCCAAAATATTCGTTTTACAGGAATTCTAACGGGCAAGATAGTTTAATCATTTTCGCGATTAACTTCAATTAGTGGGTTCATAAATATGTCCGTATTTCGGCTCAAATTTGAAGGAGGAACAAATAAGCCGTAGGGCTTATTTTTTTTAATAACTTGTGGGGTTCAAACGAAGAAAACAATGTATTTTTATTGTGAAACGATAAATGAAGTGATAAAATCAAAAATGAGGTGAAATAAATGAAAAAAGAGACGCTCTTTTTAAAAATTGTTCTGGTTGTTATGGCAATTCCTGCATTAGTGATGTGTTTTTATGGAATCCCAGCGATGGCGCATAGTATGATGCCGGATTTCCCGGATATTAAAGTTTATCTTTCCGCTTTGGCTGCGTATGTGGCGTCTATTGCGTATTTATTTACGCTACTTCAGGCATTAAAGCTTCTCAGGTACATTGATACAAATACCGCTTTTTCGCAAACCTCTGTTTTAGCGCTTAAGAAAATAAAACAAGCGGCGGTTGTCGTATCACTCATGTTTGCATGTAATCTCCCGCTTTTCTACTTTGTAGCTGACGGCGCAGATGCACCAGGCGTCATGGTCATTGGGCTAATTATAACCTGTGCGCCAGTCGTAATCGCAGTATTTGCCGCAGTTCTTGAGAAACTGCTCAAAAACGCGATCGAGCTCAAAGAAGAACAGGAGTTGACCGTATGATAGTGGTTAACATTGACGTCATGCTTGCAAAGCGGAAAATGAGCGTTACTGAGCTATCCGAGAAAGTCGGCATTACAATGGCGAACCTGTCGATACTTAAAAACGGAAAAGCGAAAGCCATTCGAATCTCAACACTCGAAGCGATCTGCAAAGCACTCGCTTGCCAGCCTGGAGATATTCTCGAGTATCGGCAGGATTGAATAAAATAAAAAAACCGCCGTACATTGCGGATGTAAGTAATGATGAAGAGCTCGAAAGCTATATCAATCCTAACGACTACATAGCCTTCGCCTTTGAGGCTAACGGCAATATGACACTATACCATAAGAATAACTCATCAATAATAATGCTTTCTCATAACCATTGTTTAATCGGGTGACAAGAACATAGTAACATTGTAAGCCGCAATTTATGCGGCTTTTTTATTTTTGTTATCACTTTCTTGCCAAAATGATATGACATGAACGTGTTAACATTTCTGATGAGTGACAAGGGGAAATGGTTTAGTTTCTTATGAAGTTTATTATGAGAATGACATACCTGAGTCATAGATTTGGGATAAAAATGTACTTAGCGGCGATAGTAAAGAACACTTAAAGGATAAGATTCATTCATTACTAAAGGGAGCGTTCAAAAAGTAAATTCTTGAGATAGTTGGCAATGTTGAAGAATTAATTGAAGTAAAGAATTAAAAGTTCCATTTTGCTAACGGGAGACTTTAGTTGAATACAACAGGGAGCAGATTGCGATCGGGCAGCTGCTCTATTTTTCATTAAGCTAAAGGGCAGGTTAGTGTAGTTAATATTCCCTAAATTTCCTCATTGTGAGACTCTTTTGGGAGTATCTTTCATAGAGTTCCGGATTTCATCAAGTAGATTTGATGGGATTTTATTTATTAATATAATGAAAATGTAAACAAATGTATATGAAAGTAAGAACTTATCTATTTTTCTATGGCTAACACGTCTCATACTATTAACTGTGAGGAGGCCACTTGGTAAGGAATGGGTGCCCGGGAATGACGAGTACTCAAGTTAGCAGTACGAAAACCCGAATATATCATTTCATACGAGGAAATGAGGATGAGGAAATGCAGTCAAGCCGAAGGAATCAACAAAGATGTTCGTTATTGTTATCGTTGGTCTTATTTTTTTCTATCATATTTTCTGTTCATCCATCGATAACGTACGCAGACGGAACATTAAATGCAGAAGAAATCACGCAACAAGCACCGGATAACTCATTACCGGAAACAGTGCCTGGTTCTGAAGTAGCTTCGGATCCTGAAACTGTCCCAGATGCCAACCTCGAAGAGCCATTCGCTGTGCAGCAGCCAGGAATGGATGCTGCACCAACGGTTTTAGCTAGCGTCCGGGAGAACTATGCGTTGAAGAAGGATGTGAAAGTATCCGGCAATGAAGTTCCGGACGGACTTTTTCCTAAATTTGCCGTCGATGGAGACTCGTCTACACGCTGGTCTTCCGATAAATACGATGATCAGTGGTTTGAAGTAGATTTAGGCGAAAAGAAGGAGATCGGCCAAGTTATCATTCGTTGGCAGACGCCAGCTACATCCTACCGCGTGCTGACTTCGGTCTATGGTGATAATTGGGAGAACATTACACTTGAGAATGATGGCATTATTAATTGCCAAGGTGGAACGGAAGTCCTAAATTTTCTGTCACGAGAAGCAAGATACGTCAAGTTTGTAGGGGTTGAGCGGAAACCGGCTGATGGCATTCTGTATGGGTACTCATTCTATGAGTTCGAGGTATACAGCGAAGATCCACTAGAGAAAATCATCAAAGGGATTCACGGCATTGAACCGATCAGTCAAGGACAGACCGAGTTCCCATTCCCGGCTGTACCAGAAGGTTATCAAATCTCCATCTACGGATCGGATGCGCTGCCTGTCATTGACAAGGAAGGCGTCATTCACCCCCCATTGGTGGATAAAAAGGTTCATGTGATGCTGCAAGTACAAAGCCTGGAGGACCCAACGCAGAAAGCGATAACGCCGTCATTCGAAGTTACGGTCACAGGATTAAATCAACAGATCGAAGGGCTGAATGAGGAACCGAAAGTAATTCCGTCCCTGCAAGAATGGATTGGGAGAACAGATCAATATACATTATCGTCTGCAGCGAAGATTGTCTATAATGACCCGTCGTTAGCCAAATCAGCAGCTATCGTCCAAGAAGATATGAAAGCGATTACGGGACGGGAATTGACTGTTACCCAAGGGACACCATCCATCGGAGATCTGTACTTGTCCTTAAATCCGACGGATAAGGTCTTAGGTCAAGAAGGTTACATACTCGATATCGGTGATTATGTAGCCATTACGGCGCCGACGGTAAAGGGTGTCTTCAGCGGAACGCGTTCCGTGCTGCAAATTCTGAAGCAGGATGAAGGTCATGACCAGATTCCGAAGGGGCAGTCCCGCGACTATCCGAAATACGAGACACGCGGATTTATGATCGACGTGGCTCGCAAATTCTATACGATTGATTTCTTGCGGGATTACGTGAAGATGATGGCTTGGTATAAGATGACGGATTTGCAAATCCATTTGAATGATGATATAGGTAATCGCGGTGCGTTTCGGTTAGAAAGCGAGAGGTATCCGAATTTATCAAGTATAGATGGTTTTTATACGAAAGAAGAGTTCCGCGATTTGCAGCGGTTAGGTCAAGATTATGGTATTAATATTATACCTGAAATCGATACGCCGGGGCATTCGCGTGCTTTTACGACATTAGATCCTTCTCTGGGGAATGATTCGCATCTCGACGTCTCAAAACCCGAGACCGTGGAATTTGTCAAGAATTTGTGGAGTGAATATCTTGATGGCTGGAAAGGCGGAGACCCTACATTTCTCGGTCCTGATGTTCAAATTGGAACCGATGAATACAAAGGAAACACGGAAGATTTCAGAAAATATATGGATACCATGATCAAATTCATCAATAGCAAAGGGAAACATCCTTTGTTGTGGGGCGGATTGCAAGAGTACGCCGGTAAGACACCGATCAGCAATGAAGCGACCATGGCGATCTGGCACTTACCGTATGGCGGACCGCAGCAAGCAATCGATCTTGGTTATAACATCATTAACATCAATAATAGCTATTTATATCTCGTACCCCGACTATATGCCGATTATTTAAATACGTCACTCTTATATCAGGAATGGGAGCCTGTAAAATGGTACGGTGCGACGCTGCCTTTTGGCCATCCGCAATTAAAAGGCGGCATGTTCGCACTTTGGAACGATATTTCGTATGAAGCGGGGCTATCGATGGATGATACTCATGTCCGCTTGGTCCCTGCCATGCAGGTCCTTTCCGAGAAAATGTGGCACGGCGCGAGAAGCGATGTAGACTACGACACCTTTGTGAAGACGGCCGCGAAGATGGGCGATGCGCCGAATACCCACCTTTCCTATGATGTGAAAGTCAAAAATACGGAAGGAATCGTCCTTGATTATTCGTTCGAAAACAATTCCATCGACGCATCCGGTAATGGATACGATGCAAGAAGCAATAACGTCGATTTTGTCAAAGGAAAATATGGGCAAGGCGCCCACTTCAACGGCGGTACTAGTTATTTGGATACACCTCTCAACAGCTTAAACTTTGGTTGGACCGTCTCCATGTGGATTAACCCGGATGCGGACAATCCGGACGATACCGTATTAATGGAATCGCCTGCGGGAACGGTAAAATTAAAGCAACACGGCACCAAGGGTAAATTAGGATTCTCTAAAGAAGGATATGATAGCGCATTCAATTACAAAGTGCCGGCTGGCCAATGGACTCATCTTCTCATCACGGGGGACAGCAATGGCGTCTCGCTCTATGTGAACGGGAATGAATACGTCGAGAAGCTGGCGCAGCCAGTGCAGCGCATTCAGACGCTTGTCCTGCCTGTCGCGAAAATCGGCGGCACAACCAACGCGTTCAAAGGAACGATCGATAATCTACAAGTCTATAATCGCTTCATTCCGCTGCTCGATGTGAACAACTATGCGCTGCATCAGGTAACCGATGCCTCGGGATTAGAGGCGGCATGGGTACCTTCGAGCCAAGCCGTCGATGGAAATATGATCACGCGCTGGGCGAGTACGTACAAAGACGATTCGTGGTTCACCGTTGACTTGGACAAAACGCAAAATATTAGCAAGGTCGTCATCGGATGGGAGACGGCCGCGAAACGGTTCAAGATTCTCTATTCCACTGATAACGTAACATGGAAAAACGTGATGGCAGACGATCGAATTCTTACGGCCAGCGATAAACGAGAGACGAGTACGGTGGAATTCGCTCCGAAGCAGGCTAGATACGTGAAATTCCAAGGAATTGAACGAATGCCTGTCTATGGCGAATACTACGGATATTCCATCTATGAGTTCGAAGTGTACGGCGATGATCTAATGGTACCCTACAAAGAATTAATTGATGCAGCCGAGAAATTGATCAATTTGAACAAAGGGAACGAGGAGCTTCGCAAACAATTGATGTTCTTGTTGGATCGATACCCGTATCATTTCGAGACAGTAGTGGATACTCTGCGCGATCTGAACGCGAGGTTGAAGGATTCTATCGATAAATCGGAACCGAAACCTCCAATCGACACTGATAATCCTAGACCTGGCGTGAAGGAAGGCGAAGCGACGATCAAAGCCGGCGAAGCGGGAACGGTCAGCTTAGGCAAGCAGATTACCGTTTCTGTTCCGGTAGGCGCAGCGAAAGAAACGATGATGCTGCATCTGAAGAAAATCGACAATTCCGCTGACTTGCTGACGCAGCAGCCGAATGCAATAAGCCCGGTGTTCGAATTGTCAAAGGATGTGAAGGGCGGCTTCGATAAGCCGATTCAGATCAGCTTGACGTTTGATGTCAGTAAGCTTGGCAAAGATCAACAAGCATCTGTGTTCCAATATGATAAAGCAACAGCGCGTTGGGTGGAATTCAAAGGCACGGTAACGGATAGTACGATTCAAGCGGATACACGTAATGTCGGTATATTCGCCGTCTTTGCCGTCAATCGTAAGTCGACCGAGCCGAGTCCGGCCTTCAAAGACATCGCAGGCCACTGGGCTGCCAAGGATATTCAAGCAGCCGTGCAGCGAGGAATGACGAACGGATATCCGGATGGAACATTCAGACCGAATCAGTCCGTGACACGCGCGGAGTTCACGGTATGGCTCGCGAAGGCGATGCAGCTAAGCAACGAAAGCAGTACGAAGGCGTTCGTAGATCAAGCCTCGATCCCGATATGGGCGAGTGAGGCCGTGGCGCAAGCTGTAGAGCTCGGACTCATTCAAGGCTATGCTGATCAACGGTTCATGCCGAATCAGCCGATCAGTCGCGCAGAGATGGTGACGATGGTCGCGAGAGCATTGAAGCTGTCTATCGACGCAAGCGCAAGAACGAGCTTCGCAGATGACAAGCAAATCCCGGCATGGGCGATCGGAGCCATTGATGCAGCTGTGCAGCAAGGCTGGATTCAAGGGCGTGGCAGCAATCAATTTGCGCCGAATGCATCGACAACACGCGCCGAATCGATCACTGTCTTATTGAAAGCATTTCCAAAGGTATGAATAAAGAAGACGCTCATCATCACCAAGAGATGTTGAGCGTCTTTCTCATTCATTAAAGCGGGCGAAGCGCGACTTCTGGCGTCTCCTTCAAATGCTCGATCATATCAAGTCAAGTGCATTATTTCTCACACATTCTAGAAACTTCAAATTAAACCCAAATAATATATACACTAAATTGTCGGACGACAAGAACATATATACAACTGAAGTAGCCTAAACAGCGGCTTTTTTATTTTTTGTATAGAAGTTCTTGTCGAATGTGGAATTGAGGTTGGGGAGAATTATAATTTGACTAAAGTCAGAGGATGCGAAGCAACCGAATTGCCAAAGCTGATGGTAGAATCGACAGACTTATACCTTATAAAAAATAGTGGAATTAATTGACAGAGCATGTTCAGTGTGATAGCATTGCTTTAACTTAAAACGAAAAGGCTATGATGAGAAATAGTAGCTATTAGGGATCTCACAGAGAGAAGATGGTTGGTGCGAATCTTCATTGATCTAATAGTGAAGCAGTCTCGGAGCTGTGAACCGAACAGAGGAATCTTAGTAGGCTTCAACGGAGTTCCACCGTTATTCAGGAAACAATATCGGAGATATCCCGTATTGATAGAGTGCAGAGAAATCTGAAATTAGGTGGTAACACGGACATAATAGTTCGCCCTAAGTTGACAAGAAATATGTCAGCTTAGGGCTTTTTTGTTTTATTTCTTCTCGTTCGAATATTTGCAAAATAATTTTCCGAGAATAATTAATAATTGAAATGGAGGTATTGAGCATGGTGAAAATGACACCAGATGAGTTAAGAAAATCATATATTGATTTTATGAAAGGAATAGGGGCTAGCCAAGTGCCCTCTTCCAGCTTGTTACCAGAAAATGATCCCTCAACGTTGTTTACAGGAAGTGGAATGCAACCTATGGTTCCATATTTATTGGGGGAAAAGCATCCGATAGGTAATGAGATTGCTAATATTCAGAAGTGTTTAAGGACAGTGGATATTGATGAAGTAGGAGATACGTCGCATCTGACATTTTTTGAAATGATAGGTCGATGGGAGTTTAAAGCAAATGAAAATAACTATAAGAAAAAGCAAATCGATGCCATTTGGAATTGGCATATTATCGAATTAGGAATTGATCCTGGCAGGCTGTATATCAGTGCTTTTATAGGAAGTGATGATTTGAATATACAGAGAGATACGGAAGCCATTCAAATCTGGTCAGAAAAATTTAAATCAGTTGGCATAGAACCTATCATTGAAGATGATCCCTATCAATATGGGGCATCTAGAGGTGGGAAAATTTTCTTATACGATGAAAAAGAAAATTGGTGGAGTCGAACCGGAAATCCATTGGATATGCCTGTTGGTGAACCGGGTGGGCCTGATAGTGAAATGTTCTATGATCTTGAACCAGGCGGTGATTCACTGGATCATCCTGCTTCTGTAAGCGAGAGGTTTTTAGAAATTGGGAACAACGTATTTATGTGTTACAAAAAAGAAGACACAGGATTTGTAAAAATGAAAAATCCCAATATTGATTATGGAGGCGGATTAGAAAGGGTTGCAACAGCCCTTAATGGTGACAAGGATATTTATAATACGGCTTTCTTTCTTAATCCCAAGAAAAAATTGATGGAGTTAAGTGGTAAACAATATACTGACGATTTAAAGTCGTTTAGAATCATACTTGATCATGTGAGAGCGGCTACTTTTCTAATTAATGATGGTGCGGAGCCAGCTAATAGTGATGCAGGGTATATAACAAGAAGATTATTAAGAAGGGCAATTCGTGCAGGTAAAAAAATAGGTATACAAGGAAGTTTTGTGGGTGAGTTGTCTGAAGTTTATATAGATGAAGCAACAGCTTATGAAGATTTGATCGGTAATAAAAAGAAAATTATCGAAATAGTAAATAAGGAAGAAAATCTTTTCTATAGAACTTTACAGCAAGGAGAATTTGAAATACAAAAACATCTTAAGAATAAGGGTAAAGTGACAGGTGCAGATGCCTTTTATTTTTACGAAACATATGGGTTTCCCTTGGAGTTGACGGAAGAGTTTCTAACTGAAAGTGGATATAGCATGGAGGACAAGGCGTCTTATATAGAGGCGGCAAAGAAACATGCTGAAAAGAGCAGAACTGCTTCTGCGGGTAAATTTAAAGGTGGATTAGCTGAACATTCAACAGAAACAACAGCGCTGCACACGGTATCTCATTTATTACTTGCTGGTTTAAGGGAAGTTTTAGGTGATCATGTTCATCAACAAGGAAGTAATATTACTTCAGAACGATTACGGTTTGACTTCAACCATGATGAAAAACTTACGCCAGAGCAAATAGCTGAGGTGGAAAAGTATGTGAATGAAGCGATTTCATCAAAAGCAGTTACCTATATTTCAGAGCTGCCTAAAATTGAAGCGAAAGAAAGTAATGTTGAAGGGAATTTTTGGGATAAATATCCGGATATCGTTAAGGTGTATACAATCAAAGATAATGAAGGGAAAGTTTGGAGTCGAGAAGTATGTGGAGGACCTCATGTAGAAGATACAACAAACTTAGGAAAGTTCAGTATTAAAAAAGAACAATCTTCTGCTGCTGGAGTTAGAAGGATTAAAGGAGTAATTAATAAATATTTCCAGAACGCGGAACAATAGCTGATGTTTTAGGATTGCCATTTGTAACAACGTTATGAGTTGCCGGGAATCCATGATGAATGATAAATCCGGCAATCGAAGTGGTTTGACAACGATTGGCCTTTCCGTTGGCGGTACGGTACCGGAGCACATTATTCAAAGAAAAAGCAATTCGGATTATATCCGAATTGCTTTTTTACTGCAAGAAAGGGAAACTTATAAAAAAACAGAACGAAAATCGAGCTATATGGTGTATGACACTAAATGTCGGATGACAAGAATATGAGCCGATTAATTACCGCGTAAATCGCGGTTTTTTTATTTTATCGGTACATATTCTTGGCAATGTGCAATGTCAAGAATATGTACCGAATGCCGAAAAAGGCCAAGAATGTATAGCGATTGCCGATGAGCTATTTATCATGTGTTGGGCTTGTTTTACAATAAAATAAAGACTCGGCCTCTGTTCTGCTGGGCGTTAAGCTAACGGGCAGTTTAACGCAACAATTTGGTATGAAAGGGCGTCATTTAATTGGGGTATAATTGTAACCAGCTTACAGTTTAATTCCATCAATTTTATTGTTAGCGATGATGCATGATTGCGCTTCTTTTGAGAGCCGAATAAAGAAGTTCACAGAGAAAGCAGCTATCGATAAGGGTTGATTTCAGGAGGTGGTGAATCCAATTGCTTAACAAAAAAACACTTTTTGGTTCCGTATTACTGTTATTAATACTGTTTTGTATAATCGTCATACAACAAAAAAAAATAAATTCGATGAGTGTGCAGTTAGTTGAAAAAAATAGTGAAATAATGGAAAAAGAACAAACAGCCAGCACATACAAAAATGAAATATTCATTAAAGAGAAGGATTTCTTAAAACTAAAAGCTGACTTTGAGTTGGAGAAGAATAAATTGAATGAAAATTTAGCTGATCTTCAATTGGATAATACAAACCTTTTATCTGAACTAAAAAGAGTGAATTCATTTATGCTTGAAGCACTCTTGGATGGAAGTGAAAGAACACCTATTGTTGACAGTTCCATATCGCCCGATATTCTATCAACAATCTTTAAACTGTATGATGCAATGAATAGGAATGATATCAAAGATTTTCATAAAATTGATGTGAAAGGAGTTCTGACTGGTTTATACGAAAATCGAGATAATATTGAGAAAATACTATGGATTCGTCACGACCCGGATAATAGAGCAAAGGCCATCCAAAACGAATTCGGAGTAGAATCTAAAGTAGAACTATTGGTAGTGATTTTTTTAGATAAGGTCGGTTCAATATTTGACCCTAATTTCGCGATGGTAAAAGAGCATGATAAATGGATTATATTTAGAGAGGATTAATTAGTATCAATAGCATGGGAYATCCTAGGGAATGAGTCTGATGTTGTTATTGGATTATCGGGAGACGATAGTTGAAAACCAAAAGGGCTGCCGCGTGGCAGCCCTTCGCCGTTACGTTAACTGGCAGGATAGAGGAACAGACGGTAAGGTTGTTCTCGAACAGAAGAACAAATTAATGATATGATGTTGTAAATGGAACAGGCTAGTCGAGCCTATTTTCTATTTTCGTGAGGGAGTCGATAAATGGATATGGGAAGTACGAATCAATGGGATGCGGAATGGGAAGTATCAGAAGAATTGGCTCATAAATTAATAAGCAGTCAGTTTCCGCAGTTAGCTTCACAAAGCGTACAAAAACTAGGATACGGCTGGGATAACACTGTTTTTCTTGTCGGGGTCGAATATGTATTTCGCTTTCCAAGAAGAGAAGTTGCAATTAATCGTTTAAGGATGGAAGGAAAGATACTACCTAAGCTTAAAGATTATTGTTCCATTGCATATTCGTTACCGCTATTTTTTGGGGAAGGGGATTATAATTATCCTGCACCTTTCCTAGGCTACCCCTATTTATCAGGAGAGTTTCCAATCGGATTAACTGACAAGAAACGTGCGGTATCAGCAACAACGCTCGCGCAATTTTTAAAAAGCTTACATGCATTCCCTGTGCAAATTGCCCAAGAAAATGGAGTTCAACATGACCATAGAAATTTGATTGATATTGCAATGCGTAAAGAAAAGTTGCATAAATTCATTTCCGACCTTGCCCTTCATTTTAGTGAAGAAGAGTATCGTGAATTATCGAACTATTTGGAAGAGCTTGGAACTGAAAAAGTGAAACCCAAAAACGTATTCCTCCATGGAGACCTTCATTTTAAAAATATGCTGGTAGACGAGAATGGAATAATTTCAGGGATTATTGACTGGGGAGATATCAATATCGGACATCCTGCTTGCGACTTGAATGTCGCGTATAGCTTTTTGCCTCCGGATGCGCGTTCAGACTTTTTCAAAGAATATGGGGATGTCGATGAAGAAACGAAGATATTAGCTCGATTGATAGCCATATACATTCCCATTTTGATCATGATGCAGGCAATTGATTATAAAGATGAAAAGTTGGTTGCTGAAGCAAAAGCGATTATAAAACGTGCTCTCGCTGATTAAGAAAGGTCATTCCGCTAACGAGGAACTATAGCTCAACACTCAATTCGGAGGAGGTTGCGGGCAAGGATCGGCAGCTTCGTTACATTAACGGGTAGTTTAACGCAACATCTTAATACCTTATCTCGTTTGAAGTATAATGCTAAAACTATGTGCCGAGCGGAATTGTTGCTTCATTGAAGTAACGATTAGCTAAAGGACTTGATGCGGTAGGAGGGATATCTTGAAGAGATTGTTATTTATTCCGATACTTATCCTTTTAACAATATCTTTAGCGGACGTAATCTATTTCAATCTRAAAGAAGTGAGTTACCAATTGAGATGACTGCTTTCAACAGTCTTAATGATGAAAAACAAGACCAAATTCCTGTGAGTCCGAAAGATTCAGTTGTAAGGAAAGTGACTCTTAATAATAATTTGCTAATTTAATTGGTAGCTATTACGGAAAAGAAGTGTACTCCGTTACATTCAATCATACTGAGTGTTTCAACTGAAAGTATCACGGTATATGTTGATTTGGATAAAAAAATTGTTGGACAAGGGTTCAGTGATTAAAATTACGAAGACTGCCAATTTTGTAATTCAAAATACCGCCTCGGATGAAGCTGTCGCCGCGAAGTGTCACCAAAATCGAGTACGGGCGGCGGTTGCCTGAGCCTGACTCCGCTCAATCCAAACGGATCAATAGGTGCAGTTGCATTGCAAACGAGAGAAGGGCACTCTAATTGCGGG
>NZ_JBFRGC010000051.1:0-22124 GCF_052115145.1 Paenibacillus sp. 2TAB26 | reverse complement strand
GTGTAATACTGTCCCCAGTATACACTCCGCTGTTCTGTTTACTATAATAAAACAGATCTTAATCCTCTTTTGTTGCTAGGTTTTCCACTTGGAGAATGTCACCGTAAATTTCTTCTAGTGCCACACCAACATACTTGCGGGAGCGCGGGTTTTTAAGCTCCGACTTGTCTCCGTTGCGAAGCATGCGTGCGCGTCTTGAAGCTGCTACGACAAGCGTGTATTTACTGTCAACTTTTTTCACCATTTCATCAATGGACGGATATAACATCGTTCATTCTCCTCACTCATGCTTTCTCAATTGCGGCAACCATTCCCGAAACGTAAGGTAAATATCTTTCTCTGCGGCAATGCTCTGCAATCATGATGCTGCGAATACGATCGCATGCAGCATCTATCTCATCATTCAATACCGCATAGTCGTAGTGACCGAGCAAGTTCATTTCTTCAACGGCCACAGACATGCGATTATTGATCGTATCCAATGTTTCAGTACCACGTCCGGTAATTCGCTGCTTCAGCTCATCCAAAGACGGCGGCAACAGAAATACGAAAATACCTTCGGGAAACTTTTGTTTCACCTTAAGCGCTCCCTGTACCTCGATCTCCAAAATAACATCCTTGCCGCTCTCTAAAGTGCGTTCAACGAAATCACGCGGTGTACCGTAGTAATTACCAACATATTCAGCATGCTCCAAAAGTGCGTCACGCGCAATCATATCTTGGAACTGCTCTCTGCTTTTGAAAAAATAATTCACGCCATCTACTTCACCCTGACGCGGTAGCCTGGTCGTTGCCGACACAGAATAAACCAGCTCAGGAACCTTGTTGCGAAGAACCGAACAAACCGTTCCTTTGCCAACCCCTGAAGGGCCGGACAATACAATTAACAATCCCTTATCCATATTACTCCCCGTACTATTCGTCGTTATCGTCGTCCTTAGTGGATAATCGGTGCGCAACTGTTTCTGGCTGAACCGCCGATAAAATCACATGATCACTATCCGTAATAATTACAGCCCGTGTGCGACGACCATATGTAGCATCGATCAGCATATGTCGGTCACGCGCTTCTTGAATGATTCTTTTAATCGGAGCCGATTCAGGGCTTACGATTGATATAATGCGATTTGCAGATACAATATTACCAAATCCGATATTAATAAGTTTAATAGCCAAGCCTCGTTCCTCCTCCGCCTACGGTCTTCCCTTGTGCATCTGTCTACAAATGTTCAAATACCTTTTATATTTTATAAATGTGAATACGACAAGTTCGCGTTCTTGCCAAATACCGACAGAACTACTGCACTATTGTTGACGAAAAAAGTGTCGGACATACTTCCGTTACAGGCTTTAGAAGCCATTATAAACGATTTTAGGCAGCCTGTCCTTACCACGCTGAACATGTGCGGCATCTGTATCCATGATTCATTTTAATTGATTTTTCACGAACGAACAAGCGAAAATGCGAAAACAAGCAAAAAAAGGCTGTTTTCGCATCTATTTTATCTATTTAGTTGTGTACGCTCAGTCTTCTCCCAAACGTATTTGGTAAGCTGAACACCCATATCATAGAACATAAACGGTGTGATTAAATATATGCCATTAAAATGCGGCAAAGCAACGTCGAGCAGCTCCTTTGCAATTTGCACGCCTTCCGCTCGGCCCGCTTCCCCTTCAAGACCCGCCATGCGCTGGCGAACCTCATCAGATAGCTGGATACCAGGCACCTCGTTATGCAAATATTCGGCATTCCGTCCGCTGGCCAGCGGCATAATTCCGATAAATACTGGTACTGACAAATGCTTCGTTGATTCTGCGATTCGCTCAATTAAGCTTGGGTCATAGACAGGCTGCGTCATAATGTAATCTGCACCCGAAGTGATTTTACGTTCAAGCCGTTGGACCGCTTTGTCTAAATGCTTCACATTAGGATTAAATGCGGCGCCTACAACAAACTTCGCTTTTTGCTTAAGCGGCTTGCCTGAGAAGGCTGTTCCATCATTCAACTGCTTAATCATACGAATCATCTCGAAGGAAGTAAGGTCATAAACCGAGCTCGAATCCGGCAAATCGCCAAATCGGGCAGGATCTCCAGTTACAGCGAGCACATGATCGATATCGAGTGCATCGAGACCCATCATATGTGACTGCGTACCAATCAAGTTGCGATCTCGGCAAGCGATATGCACGAGTGGACGAATGCCTACTTTCTCCTGGACAAGCGCTGCGAGTGCAATGTTGCTCATTCGCGTAACAGCCAGAGAGTTGTCAGCCATCGTAACCGCATCCGCCTTTGCTTCCTTCAAAGCAGCAGCACCAGCCATAAATTTGCGAATATCCAAATCACGCGGCGGGTCAAGCTCAACAATGACGGTGTGGCGCTTCTGAACCAAATCTACAATGTTAGGCTCCTGCACCGTTTGTTTCAGTGGCGCAGCATCTACTGTATCAGCTGATTTCTCAACTGGCTTTACAACAATTCTCTCTGCTGCAGCCGAATGAACAGCTGCTTGTCCGAGCTGTGGAACGTAACCATCTAGCGCCTCGGCAATTGCCTTAATGTGCTCAGGAGTCGTACCGCAGCAGCCGCCAATCAAGCGAGCGCCGCGATCTGCAAAGCGCAAGGCTGTCTCTGCAAAATATTCAGGTCCTGCGGGATACGTATATTTGCCATCAATATAGTCGGGTATACCTGCGTTCGGATATACCGATAATGGTAAGCCAACTGGCCCCGTTATCGAGTCGATCGCTCTCATAATCCCATTCGGGCCGCTGCGGCAATTAAATCCAACCATATCAGCGCCCTCTTCTTGCAGTAAATCGAAGGCTCCCTTCATGCCATTCCCATCCTGCGTGCGGCCAACATCCTCGACTGCAAACTGGCAAATAACAGGAACATTCGACGCTGCTCTAGCAATCTTAAGGGCAAGCAGCATTTCATCAAGATCATAGAAGGTTTCCAGCAAAAGACCATCCACGCCCTCATCAAGCAGCGCATGCATTTGCCGCTGATAGGCTTCAATTACTTTAGCTGTTCGTAAATTTTTCAGCTTGCCGTCTCGAATGGAGCCAACAGCGCCTACAACATAAGCATCATTGCCGATCGCTGCACGAGCTGCGCGTACACCAGCACGGTTAATTGCATCCATTTCGTCTTCTAAGCCATATTTCGAGAGCTTCTCAAGATTGGCTGAGAACGTGTTTGTCTCAATTACGCGTGCGCCAGCTTCATAGTAGCGACGGTGAATATTTTCAATTACATCGGGACGGTTCGTATTGATTTCCTCATAAGAAACGCCGACAGGGAACCCCATCTGATATAGATAGGTTCCCATCGCGCCGTCCCCGGTCAAGATACGCTGCTGGAGCGCTTCCCTCAAATCCGGTTTCATTATATTCATACCACCCATCTTACTTTGCTCTTAAAACTCGCCGCAGAATGATACTGCAGCCGGTCCAGACATATATACATGATTATCGGATTCATTCCACTCAATCAATAGGTCGCCGCCTTTGAGTGAAACCGTTGCTGTCCGATCTGTTGCGCCAGTGAGTACAGAAGCAACTACCGTTGCGCAAGCGCCTGTACCGCAAGCTAGCGTTGGTCCTGCACCGCGCTCCCAGACGCGCATATCGGTATGCGTACGGGATTTCACCGTAACGAACTCAACATTTATTTTACGTGGAAATAACGGATGTGTCTCAAGTTTGGGACCCCAAGTGCCTAGATCAAAATTTACAGCATCATCAACATAGATGACACAGTGAGGGTTGCCCATCGATACAGCGGTAAAACGGAATTCACGACCGTCCACCTTTATCGGATGTTCAACGACTTGCTCCGCATCGATCGTTGTTGGTACACGAAGGCCATTTAGAATCGGCTCTCCCATATCTACACGAACAGATGACACTTTGCCATCTTGAACGGTAAGCTGCACTTTTTGAGCGCCTGCGCCAAGTGTTTCGATTGTAATCTCTTCTTTATCGGTTAAGCCATTATCATACACATATTTAGCGACGCAGCGAATGGCGTTGCCGCATTGCTCAGCTTCTGAACCATCAGAATTAATAATGCGCATACGGAAATCCGCGATTTCTGAAGGCAAAATATAAACGAGACCATCTGCCCCGATTCCAAAAAACCGGTTGCAAAGCTGTATAGCTAATTCCGCAACATTTTCTGGAAGCTGCTGCTCGCCTGCAATCACCACAAAGTCATTTCCCAAACCGTTCATTTTTGTAAAATTCATCTGAATGCCCTCTCCTTGCTACATCTCTAGGTATGATAAAACTATGATTAATTGCTAATAGCATACCRCAAAGCAAGGAGAAAGGCTATTCATAATTTGTATCAAGATTTGTATTTTTTCGTTATCTTGCCGCGGTTTGAGGGCCTAACGGCCATTTCGTTTTACCTTTATTTTTCTTGGAAGTGCCGAATACACTACCAATTCCCATTAAGAAAGTAGGAATTCCCGCAGCTACAAAGACGAGACACCATTCACGGAAGTTAAGTGGAACGGTTTTGAAGATAGGCTGCAATGCATCGATATAAAGCACTCCGATCATCAACACTAGCGATGACAATACGGCAAGCACCAAATATTTATTTTGGAACGGATTACGGTGAAAAATGGAACGCGAGCTTCGGCAGTCAAATACATGGATGAGCTGTGCCATAACGAGAGTAGCGAAAGCTACCGTTTGCGCCTTCATTAGGTGCGCAGCATTGTTTGGACCGTCTTGAAGCGTAATCCAGAAAGCGCCAAGCGTACATACACCTATCAGAATGCCTCGGCTTATAATTTTCCAGCCCAGCCTGCGGGAGAAGATGCTCTCCTTTGCCGAACGAGGCTTTTGCTGCATTAAATCCTTTTCTGCCTGATCTACGCCAAGCGCCATTGCCGGCAATCCGTCCGTGACCAGATTGACCCACAAAATTTGAATCGGAACGAGCGGAAGCGGCAATCCTGCCATCATCGCAAGAAACATGACGAGTATCTCACCAACGTTTGATGCTAATAAATAACGGATAAATTTTCGGATATTTTCATATATGCCTCTTCCTTCTTCTATAGCAGCTACAATTGTCGAGAAGTTGTCATCACTCAGAACGAGCGCGGACGCTTCCTTCGATACATCCGTTCCGGTAATGCCCATCGAAATTCCGATATCCGCTGCTTTGATCGCTGGAGCATCATTTACGCCGTCGCCTGTCATCGCAACGACATGTCCTTGGCGCTGCAGCGCTTTGACGATACGCAGTTTATGCTCTGGCGATACACGCGCGTATACATAAATATTGTCTACGAGTCGGTCGAGCTGTTCATCGGACATCGCCTCCAGCTGCTTGCCGCTCATTGCGATGCCTCCGCGCGGCATAATGCCTAGTTGACCTGCAATTGCTTCTGCTGTCAGCTGATGATCTCCGGTAATCATAACGGTTTTAATTCCCGCACGCCTGCAGTTCGTAATCGCTTCTTTCACCTCACGGCGAGGCGGATCGATCATGCCTGTCAAGCCTACGAATACAAGCTGACTCTCTACGTCATCTTCTGTCTCACAAGCGTCGGATGCGCGCAAATCTCGGTATGCAAGTCCCAATACACGAAGCGCTGACTGCGCCATAACCTCGCCTGCTTCAGCGCATTTGCGCTTCAGCGTTGCAGTAAACGGAACGACCTTCCCTTCCCAAAGAACATAAGAGCAATGATCCATCAGTAAATCAGGGGCACCCTTGGTGCAAATTAGCCGCCCGCCTTGATGCGATACAACAACTGACATCCGTTTGCGCTCCGAGTCAAATGGAAATTCCTTCTCCCGTTTATATAGCGGCTCCAATGATTTGGCAGAGGAGCCCAGCTTTGCTGAAAGCACAGCAAGCGCACCTTCAGTTGGATCTCCCTTAAGTATCCACTCTTCATGCTGCTCCTTGTTTCTGCGCTTGCCCGTATCTACAGCTTCTACCTTCGACAGCTGTGCGTTATTGCACAAGGCGCTGACTTGAAGGAGACGTTTAATTGATAAATCATGCTTAATGTCAAGCGCATTGCCAGCTTCATAAATTGCACCATTTGGGACGTAGCCCTCTCCGCTCACTTCAAGCTGTCTGCCGCCAATCCAGACATGGGTAACCGTCATTTTGTTTTGTGTCAGTGTCCCTGTTTTGTCCGAGCATATAACGGATGCGCAGCCTAATGTTTCAACCGAAGGCAGCTTGCGAACGATTGCCTTCCGTTTAATCATCCGCTGTACGCCAAGAGCTAAAGCGATGGTCACAATTGCTGGCAGCCCCTCTGGAATAGCTGCTACCGCCAAGCTAACACCTGCGAGGAACATGCCATACGCTGGCTGTCCGTGCAAAATACCTGCAATAACTACCATAATCGTCAAGCCGATCGCCACAACGATTAATATTTTGCCTAACTGCTCTAAACGATGCTGCAGCGGCGTTTCCATCGATTCAGTCTGTTGAATAAGTCCTGCTATTTTGCCCATTTCCGTATCCATGCCTGTACGAATGACGACTGCGCGAGCAGTTCCCCTGGTGAGCATCGTGCCCATGAAGCCCATGTTGCGCTGATCACCCAAAGGCAAGTCTTCCTCTGCAATCGCTGCAGCGTGCTTACCAACGGGGACAGACTCCCCCGTCAAAGCGGACTCTTCCACATAGCAGCTATTGGCTTCAAGCAGCCGCACATCAGCCGGAATGCGGTCTCCGCTTTCCAAATAAATAAGATCGCCTGCCACAAGCTCCTTCGCTGGAACGGTCAGTAGCTCGCCTCCGCGTATAACCTTGGCTGTCGGGGCGGATAATTCCTTAAGCGCCCGCAATGAGCGCTCGGCTCGAAATTCCTGCACGAATCCAAGTACGGCGTTGAGAGCAATGATCGCAACAATCGTAATTGCATCTAAATATTCGCCCAGCAAGCCAGAAATCAACGTTGCACCCATTAAAACGAGTACCATAAAATCCTTAAATTGATTAAGGAACAACAAAATCGGTGAGACACGCTTGCCCTCAGACAATTCGTTTTTTCCATTTTCTTCTAGACGTTGCGCCGCTGCCGACGTAGTCAGTCCTTGATCTGGGGAGCTGACTAATGCGTCAATCAGCTCAATTGTCCCCATTTGATGCCATTTCATTTGTTCCATGGTTTAACTCCCTCCTGTAATATGCCGAGCCAAGCAGCTAAGTTGTCGGCCCTTCGGACAGCCTTTATAGGGTAAATGTATTCGGACAGCCCTTAAAATATCCCATAAAAGACTTAAGTTTTTGGCTCAACTATGGCATGATAGAGAAAGACTTACAAAGGAAGCGAGGAACAACACCATGGCATTAGACGGCATCGTCACCCATGCAATTACGCAAGACCTACAGCGCTGTGTCGGAGCGCGTATACATAAGATTCACCAGCCTACCAATCATGAGCTTGTTTTCAGCATTCGCGGAGCCGGCACGCAGGGCAAATTGCTCTTGTCCGCCAACCCGACCTACCCAAGGGTGCACTGGACAACCGGTACGTACGTCAACCCTATGGAAGCGCCTATGTTTTGCATGCTGCTTCGGAAGCATTGCGAAGGCGGACTGATTGAATCCGTTCGTCAAGTTGGTCGGGAGCGTATCATTCATATTGAGGTTAAACATCGGGACGAGCTCGGCGATTTATCGAATAAAACGATTGTTGTGGAAATTATGGGGCGTCATAGCAACATTATTTTGATGGACCCTTCAACCGGCCTCATTCACGATGGCATCCACCATGTAACGCCAGCCATAAGCAGTCACCGCATCGTATTGCCCGGCAGCACCTATACCTCTCCGCCTGAGCAAGGCAAACTAGATCCGCTTTCGATTGTGAACGAGCAGCAGTTTTTGGACGCTTTAAGCGATACGGATGAAGCCGCTCCTCTTTACAAAAGACTAGTCGACAAGCTAAGCGGCTTTAGCCCTTTGCTCGCCAAAGAGCTGGTTCATCGAGCAGGTGCAGATGTGCTTCCAGAGGCTGAACAAGGTTCTGAGGAAAGCGTAGTGGCGGTTTGGAAGAGCTTCTCAACCTTTATGGAACAAGTAAAGCAAGACATTTATAAACCTACAATTAAAACCAACGCAGATACCGGCAAGTCCTTTTTCTCTGTCACTGAGCTTACGCATATCGATGGAGAAGAAACGGTATTCCCAGACATTAGTGCCTGCCTTGAAGGTTTCTACGGCAATAAGGCTGAACGCGATACCGTTAAGCAGCGCGCTGCTGACCTCATCCGATTCGTTCAAAATGAAAAAGCCAAAAACGTTACAAAAATCAAAAAGCTTGAGGACACGCTCGTTGAAGCGAAGGATGCTGAAAAATATCGGGTGCTTGGCGAGCTTCTTACTGCTTATATGCATCAGATGAAGCGCGGCGACACAACGATTGAGCTCGTCAACTTCTATGATGAGGAGCAAGCTGTAATAAAGATTGATCTTGATCCGCATCTTACTCCTTCTGACAACGCTCAGCGTTATTTCCGGCGTTACACGAAGCACAAAAACAGTCTATCCATCGTGGCCGAGCAAATGGAGCTCGCTCGTACAGAAATTCAATATTTTGAAACCTTGCTTCAGCAGGTCGATAACGCCTCACTTGGCGATATAAGCGAAATTCGTGACGAGCTCGTGGAACAAGGCTATATGAAGGAACGTGGACGCCGCGGTCCAAAGAAGAAAAAAACGCTTAAACCAACCTTGCTTTGTTATACCTCTTCCGAGGGGGTAACGATGTATGTCGGCAAAAACAATACACAAAACGAATACTTGACGAACCGCCTTGCTTCACCTTCTGACACATGGCTGCACACAAAGGATATTCCTGGTTCTCATGTCGTTATAAAAGGCGGAGACTTTGGCAATGCAACACTTGAAGAAGCCGCTATGCTCTCTGCACATTATAGTCAGGCTCGCGACTCCAGCTCGATTCCAGTAGACTACACAACGATACGTCATGTACGTAAGCCAAGTGGTGCTAAACCGGGGTTTGTTATCTATGACAATCAGAAAACGTTGTTTATTACGCCAGACGAGCGACGTATCAAATCGCTGGCATGCCAGCTGAAATAGACAGCTCTAGCGGTACTGCAACAAACTCCGTTGCTGCCTGCATTCTCTTGATTTGCAGCATTTGGAAATTATGATCAAACAAAAGGGAACTTCTCTGGATAAGAAGTTCCCTTTTGTTATATTCGTTTAAAGCTTCCTGCCTCGCTTATTCTTCTATCTAATCCTCTGTGCCTAGCTCCTTGTTCAAGTTATCCGACAAATATTGAATGATTCCATTCTCTGCATCCTGTGCATATTCCCATACCATCGCACCTGCTAGATCTTTTTGCTTGATGTATTTGACCTTTTCTCGCAAAGCTTCCTTGTCTTCATAACTAATGAAGGTACTGCCGTTAAAGAGGTAAGCTGCTTTTGCTTGATCGTCAAAATAACGCTTAAATCCATTTTTGTCCAAATATTTATCCTCAATATTTCGATAATGAATATTTACTTTCTCGATATCGATTGGCTTACCCTTGGCAAAAAAACCATCTTCAACACTGTTCACATCTRTCCAGCCATATGAATAGGCTGGGATGCCAAGCAGCAGTTTCTTGCTATCAACTCCGTGATCCAGAAAAGCTCGCACGATCTGATCCACGCTTTGAGTCGCTTTATTCCCTTTATCTTTGTAAAGATTAGCATTAAATCCTGTCGTTTCGGACCATCTGCCAGTCAGATCGTAGCTCATGACATTGATGAAGTCGACATACTTTTCCACGGCCTTCACTTCTACATTTTTAAAATACCAATCTTGTGTACCTGCTGCAAAAGTAAGAATATACTTTTTGTTTCCTTTATGCGGCAGCAGGTTTAACTGTTCTCTTAGCTCTCGCATTAAGCTTGTGAAGTTTTTTGTATCCTTTGGACTCGCCTTTACGGTTCCCCATGCGTCAAAGGCCGGAAACTCCCAGTCAATATCGACACCATCGAGATCGAGCTCCTTAACCAAATCAATAATATTTTTCGTAAATACATATCGATTGCCGTCAAGTGAAGCGTCTGAGAAGCCATCTACGCCGTAACCCCCAACGGCAAGAACAAATTTTGTCTTCGGATTATTGGCTTTGAGCTGCATAATGTTTTGTTTGATCTGCTTGTTCCCTTCTTCTTTTTCATGAAAGAACAAGCCAGTACCGGAAATTTTGGCGAAGGCAACAAAAGCGATATCTACGCCCTGCTCCGATAATCTTACATCCTTCGGGTCGCGCCAGGCTTCGATATATACCGTTGACAACTTCCGATCCTCTGCGTTTACGCTTTGGTAGAAGTAAATGCCCATACCAACAAGAAGCACAGCCACAAGCGCTTTGGTCAAAAAATTTACTTTTAGCGCTTTCGTTCCTTTTCGCGCAGTTATTGTTTTTTTCCCTTTTACCGTCTTCTTCACATTCACCCCGCTACCCCCTTCCGCCAAATAAAATATGCGTTACCCATCGATTCAAATTAAACACTTTGACAACGATATAACTGATCGAGAAAATCGCAACGATATTAAACAAAAGGCTTAATGTCGTCTCCAGGAATGTTGCATTGATAGCCACATCCCTTGAAACCATCGTATCCACCAAGAGATGGATTAAATAAATGCTGAAGCTTGCCGTAGAGACGGAGCCTATTACTTTTTTAACCTTATAATTTGTTTTCCGGCTAATCATCGTATCTTTTTCCTTAAAAAACAGAAACACGCCGACCGCCATTAAGAAGCTTGTAATGGAATAGTTACCGTAAAACATCTCGTCCAGCACCCCGCCGTATGAGGACACCACATAAGTCAATATTGGAGTTAGGAAAAAGGACAAAATGCCAAGATTAAACAATGTGTGCTTAATAATGGGACGAAGCTCGACATTAAAGAGATAGTAGCCAAGCACAAAATAACCTAAATTGCCCATAAAAAACGGAATATTCATACTAGGTACATAAAGGTGCTGATCAGTTAGGCGTAAGAAGATGTCGGATACTAACCGGTATAAGATACTGACGATAAACCATAAGATCAGAAAGTATCTCAGATCCTTCTCACTGCATGAGCGTACGAGCTTGCCAATTAGCGGAACGGTCATATAAATGGCAATAATAGCGTACAAAAACCACAAATGAACGTAGTTTCCGTCTGTTACTAATTTCCTGCCAAAATCGAGTATGAACTCGTACGCGCTCATTTGGCTTTTGAGTATGTAATACTCCTTGTAATAGCCATAAATTAATGACCATGTAAGCAAAGGAATGATCAGAGGCAGTATTCTTTTCTTATAAAATCCTTTATAGGACTTCACTTCGATTCTCAAAATCATTGCACCGCTGATCATAAAAAATACGGGAACAGCAAAGCGGCAAATCGAGTTGAACACATTGCTGACCCACCATGAGGTTGTCGTAAAATCATTCGTTCGGGTCAGCAAGGATGCAGTAATATGAAGCACGATAACGGCTACTATGGAGAGAATCCTTAATAAATCAATATACATAATTCGATTATTTTGAACATGGGCTGTGTTGCTCATAATGTCCCTCCAATATTATCTCGAACTTGCCACTGAATTTTGGCTAATGGATGCGACGCCCTTGCGTTCGACAAAACCCCATCCTTCATCATTGTCGAAATATTTGAATGTTCCAATGATGTTAATGTAGAGGAGCACAAATCGGTAAGTGAACAATTCCAACTGACTAAATCCGAACATTTTAATATAATCTAGCAACGAATAATTACTGCCATATTTTTTGCACAAATAGAGTGATATCACGATTTGAATTGCATTCACTAACATCGTGACAAGGAATAGTACAATCGCTGCCCATATGCCGCTGCCCGATGTAATGGCGTGCGCCATGTGGAAAATCGTCGTAAATGCGGTTAACGTACCGAGTACGAAGCCGTCTATTGCAAAAAACAAGCTGACGCCGATACTGAAGCTCCGAGATAATTTCGACCAATAAATGAGGATACAATCCACAAACGCTTTCTGCCAACGAATACGCTGCTTGTAGAAGTTTTTCATATTTTCCGGACATTCGGTGTAGCATACCGCCTCAGGCGCGTAGACTAGCCTTTTTTTGAGTTTATTTGCTTTCATGTACTCGTGGATTTTCAAAGTGATGTCGATATCCTCGCCAACCGTGCTTCTGAACCCGTTCACATCAAACATGAGTTCTTTGTAGAAGGCTCCGAATGCCCCTGAGATAACGACGATGGAGTTAAATAGCGATTGTGTTAATTTGCGGACGTAGAAGCTGTGGATATAACTAATGACTTGGCTCTTTATAATGCCTTTTCCTATAAATTTCTCCATAATGACGCCGTCTTGTCGTTCTGCGCCTTGTACGATTTTGACGGTTCCCCCTAGGGCAATAATGTCGCTTTCGTGAAAATATTGGTTTACGTATTTTAAGGAGTTTACTTCCAGCATACTGTCAGCATCAAGCGTAATAACAATTTCGCCATTCGCATAATCGATGCCAGCATTGAGTGAATCGGCTTTGCCGCCATTCATTTTGTCCATGACGTAGATGTTGGGAAATTTGCTTGAACGGTAAAAACCTCTAATTCTTTTATATTTCAGTTTTTGACTAGCCTTTCTGTAATCATTCCGAAGGTCCAATAGCTCTTGCAGCTTGTTAAAGGTACGATCTTTAGAGCCGTCATTTACGATAATGATCTCATGATTCTGATAATGCAGACCCTGCATCGCATCGATGCAATTTTTGATCGTAAGCTCCTCGTTATACGCAGGAACCAGGACCGATAACGACTTCTCATCAAGCTCGTTATTGAGCTTTCGCACCTTGCTGAAGAACAACGGAATAACCGTATACAGCAGTTGAAAGATGAGAAAAACAACGGTTGTCGCATACATCATGTACTGAATAACTATCCACTCCTTCATTTAGCAATGGCGATTACGAACCAGTGCTACGTTTCTTTTTCTACTTTCAACCTATCTCATCATTATCAGAATTGTAAAATCTCACCAGTTTTCAATAAAACGAATACATCTGCTATTATCTATCGTTTTCTATCATTTGCTTCGGTTTTCTTGCTAAAAGCCAAATGTTTAACTTCCAATCATTTGCAGATTTTGTCGAATCAAGGGTGTTAATTGAGGAATGAGCTAATAGTCCATTTTTTTGAAAGCGTATAACCAACCTTCCTAGTGGGTTTTTTCTTGGCAACTTCTATTAAATAAAAATCGACAAAATCTATAATTTTCACTTTGTAAATGATTTATGAAATTTATGTTTGCTCGTTTTCGTCACCATTTTGTCATATTTATATTGAATTATGGTGTTTAAAACCATATTTATGATTTATTAATTCAAAATTTGCATAATAACTACAAATATCTATACCGCCATTTTCCAAATGCAAAAAATTCGCCCGAAACCACAAAAAAGAGGCAGTCCAAAGGTTATAAGCCCTTAAGATTGCCTCTTTCAATAACAATTCGTTTCATTGCATAGTAAAGCGTTCACTTCAAGCCCTCAGATTGCTAAGGTCATCATCCTGAAGGCTGAAGCTGCTTTAGCACATTTGCATTTACGGTACGGCTGCCCACCTCGCCATGAAATACAACGCCTTGACGCGATCCATGGAAATCCGATCCACCTGTAACGATCAGGTTGAAGTCCGCTGCAAGCTGCCCGTATCTTTGCTCTTCTTCCGGTCCATGATCCGAATGGAACACCTCGATGCCCTGCACGCCATATCGTACCAGCTCTTCGACTAAAGAATCATTGTTGTATAAACCAGGATGCGCAATAACACTTGTGCCTCCCGCTTCTCTAATCCAGTCAATCGCCTCAAATGGAGTCAATCTCGGTGGATTGACATACGCCGCGGCTCCGGCAGCCAAATAACGATCGAAAGCTTCCTTCATATTTTGAACGAAACCTTTTTGAATAAGTGCAGCAGCAATATGCGGGCGGCCAATACTTACTTCGGCTGCCTGGAGCTCTTCCTTCGAGCTTTCACCATGAGCCGCAGCGATAACATCATCCATGGACAGCACAACGCCAAGCTCATTTAATTTAGTTATAATCATTTCATTCCGTTGATCTCTTAGCCCGCGCAAACTCGAAAGACGCGATAACCACTTCTCGTCGTTATTATTCGAGTAATAACCGAGAATATGAATATCCGTTCCTTCTGCTACTGTGCTCACCTCAACACCGGGAACAACCGTAATGTTTAATCGTTCGCCTTCAAGCAAAGCTTCAGCTACACCAGCCACCGTATCGTGATCTGTTATAGCAATCGCAGCAAGCCCTGCCTCTTTGGCTAGACGAACATTATCCGCGGGGCTTTGCATGCCATCAGAAGCCGTCGTGTGCGTATGCAAATCAGCAAGTCCGTTCATTAGAGCCATTGCTGCAAATCCCTCTCTCTCAAAAAACTTAGAAAAGTAACAGCTGATATCGGCAATATAGCCGATTTTAAGTATATCGAATAAAACTGTCGTTGGAACTTGGAATCCGACACTTTAATCATCCGAATTAAATCAAGCGCAACTTCATGTTTTACAGAGGAAGATGAAATAAAAGATATGCCAAGGCCTGCTTCAACAGCAGATTTGACAGCTCCAGTGCTGCCCAGCTCCATTACGATCTTCATCGATGCAGGATCTATATTTTTTTTCCTCAGCTGCTCCTCCATGACAAGTCTTGTCCCCGAGCCTTGCTCACGCAGAACAAACGGATATTCCATCGCTTCTTCCAATGTAACCGATTCTCGATCGGCTAATGGATGCGATTGCGATACGATCAATCTAAGCTCATCGCTCATTACCGCCTCCATATGCATATCGGGATGATTAACAGGAGCTTCAATTAATCCGAAATTAAGCTGATGATTCAAAATATCCTCCATAATTTGCGAGGTATTCATAACTTTCATACTAATCGAAATATGCGGATATTCCTGTCCAAAAGGACCAAGCAGGCGCGGCAGTATATATTCACCTATCGTTAAGCTCGAACCGAGCTGCAATCTTCCCTTAAGCTGCTTCGTGAATGCTGACATCGCCTGATCTGTATCTCGTATAAGATCGATGCTCCTCTGCGCGTAAGGCATAAGAGCCCGTCCAGCTTCTGTAAGCTCGATTCGCTTCGTTGATCGCTGAAGCAGCTTCGTGCCAAAATAATCTTCCAGTGACTGCACTTGCATCGTAACGGCTGGCTGAGTCATATGTAATGATTGCGCTGCAGCTGAAAAACTGCCGCGTTCCGCAACCGTGCAAAATATGTGCAGTTGATGAAAATTAAGCGCCATCGTCCAATCATCCTTTCTTCTGGTGCTTATTATACTATAAACCTTGTACAGAATCTTACAACACGCACAAAAAAAGCGTGCAATCTGTTTTAGGATTGGACGCTCCACTCTTTGATATATAGGTACAAAGTCTCATTTTCTTTTTCTGCTGCTTTTGACGAGAGTCATGCGCCGTGAATGGCGAAGCCACGAATAGTAGGACTTTAGATCCCTTAGCTCGATTGTTTCTGACATGCGCCCAAGGAAAGTTACTATGATCATTTTATGTAGCGGAGTTCCGGTTATATCCGTTTCTGTCATCGAATCCGCAAATTCAGCAACAAATACGAGATCGTCGTCAATTAAATAAACGTCCTGCTCATTGCGGTAATAAGGCTCGATGCGGCCTTGTTTCAAGCATTCCCATAAATATTCAGCTATATCTTCATAACCGGTTTTCTCGCTTTCTATCCGGTCAAGCCAACGACTTTTGGCATGGTTTGTAATAACGATATCCGCTACTTTTTTGTCACCTAGATCAATATAAAACGACTCATATGTGTTCCATCTTCTCGTCATTCTATCTTTCACTTCGCAACCTACTCCTTCCAAAGAACCAGGGCTTTTATACTATGAATTTAATTCCATTCTATCACGATTGTCCGAGATTACAACAAAAAATTAAAGTCCGACCATTTTTGTAAGTTTCTGGCTATTATAATAAAAAAAAGACGTTTCTCAGTGTTATTGCACACCGTGAAACGTCTTTTAGTGCATGTTTTGAAGTTTTTACCAATATTTCCTTCGTTATGCGATTGATTAGCTTTACGAACAACGTCATCAGACGAGTGTTTTCGACTAAACCTTTACAAACTATAAAATCTAGTTTTATCTTCACTGTCTTTGCTGTACTCTGTCTTAATCTCGTTTCGATACGATCGTTCAATCTTCCGTACGTACGAGAGCTTCCCCATCTGCCGCACAGCCTCTTCAGAGCGTTCCGCATTCATATACATCACAACGTAATGCATCTTCCGCGACATATAATGAACCGTCCCGAACCTCTCCAGTGATCTTGCCGCTTTCAAATCACTTACCCAAACGATATAACCTGTTCGATCCGGTAGCATCTTTTCCCTCCTAAAAGGTTTGCGGAGCAAACCTCACTTCGTAAGCATTTACCTAGGTTTGCGTAGCAAACCTCACTTCGTAAGCCTATGCTTCTTCCTTGTTCGCTCTTATGGCTTCTAACTTAACCGCAACCGCCGCTTCCACAGCTGCATGAGCCGCCGCTTCCACAGCTACCGCCGCCGGCAGCTTTTTCATTGCCAGGCACTTTAATATTGTCCGAAACGGACTCCGCTATCGTGCGGGATACATCATAAAGCATTTCATCGACGATCTGCTCGGCTAGCTTGAAGCGGCGAACGCTTTCAATTTCGCTTAGCTCTCGTTCGATTTGCTTCACTTTGTCTTTCGCTTCGTTGTAGTCAGGATGAAAGCGCCCGAATCGTTGGCATTCCTCAAACAGTATCTTCGCTTTATCGAACCGTTTGGTAATTTGCTTCACTTCTTCATCTTCATTCACAGCTGACTTCCAATATAAATATTCGGCAACTTCCGCCGATTGATTAATCGAATCACCTAAATCATAGGCGCAAAGCAGCAGCGACGCCATATCGAGAGAAGAAACGCCGCCTTGCGGTTGCTCCAACTGAATAGCCGTTAAACCTTCAGCAGTTGGCATTTATCCACCTCTTTCCCATTCGCTAAATTCTACACTATCATATCATATTTAATTAGCCAATAGATAGAGATTATATTGGGCTGCCTTGGCCTGGTATCACTAAGCACATCTCTTCCCACATATCAGGAGTCAGCCTGATCTGCTCTCGCTGCGGGTCATCACGCAGCAGCCCGACGACGGCCCATCCGTCGCCTTGCTGCTCAAGCTTCTCAGGCACAAACGAACGAAGCTCTCGTTCCATGCGAAGCTGAACAGGCGTTTGCCATTGCAATGCCTTCTCGATTAATTCTTTTCTTGTTGAATGATGGTATGCACGCAGCTGCTTTGTCCACATGGAAGGCACAAGCTCCATTTCAGAGAACAATAGCAGTTTTTTCCTAGCGGCTAAATCACTGAGTTCATAATGATGAAGCGGAAAAGATTCATAAATATAAGATGGAGCGGGTATTTTTGATTCCTCCTTCGGCAGAAGTTCAAGTAAGCGCGATCCCTCTATCTCGAAACTAACGAATGGGTAATTATATTCGTCATTCGCAAATTCTGTCTGAACCATTTTGCGTGCGGGATATCCTGCTTTTTGCAAACATGCTCGAATCTCACTTATATGAGACTTTTCAACAATGAAATCCAAGAGACCAAGCTTCTCCATCAGTAAAGGAGCTACACCAGAATCATTTTCCACTATTGCCGCCATCTCTTCACTATCGCAGCGCAGCAGCGCAACTTCGGCGAAGAAAGTACGGCTAGCACGGCTCGTCCATACTTCCAACAGAGCGATTACCGTAGAAGGCAAATGATCTCCGCCTGATGCCTGCTCAAGAAAGCTTTGAATGGAGGCTCTTGATCTTCCTTGCTCCAGCGCCCTTGTAATTGATGCTGCTTCAAGACGGTAAACAGAAACCTGCTCATCTGATTTGCGTTCAGCTATCAGCTCCAGCTCCCACCTTATCCAGAAGGGACATTCTGGCTGTACAATCAATTCCCCATTCGGTTGAACAGTAACAACTGCATCAAGCTCCTGCACCTGCATCGGAGGCTCTTTACGTAATGGAGCAGCTGCTTTCCATCTGAAAAAAAACTCATTGTCCGCTGCTTGCTGACAATCTACTAGCTCCATCCAGCCTAGATTATGCCATAAACCAAACCAGCTTGGCCTTGGTTGGTTTCGATTTATGTTTTGCTCCGGGCCTATATCAGCAACAATCCGATTCTCATGAAGCCACGTATCCACACGCTGATTAGAATACCATTCACCTGCTTGAAGACTCGTCAACGAGGCAGCCAAATGGGCGTTTCCACCTGCGGCTGGAAGTAGCAGCGCCAAGCACCAATTCATTAATTGATATTCTCTCACAGTCTCATCAAGCATTAGCCACTTTTTAAGCTGGTCATCATTCCATTTCAATGCCCCATTCACTGCTGTTAACAGCCCAAACGCAAAACCTGCTTCCAAAATGAAGGCAACCTGTACAGGATAAATATCTGAGTAGGACCATTTCAGATCAAATGATTTAAGCCAGCACTCCTCCAAATCTGCAGCCTGCAGCAGCTTAGCAATCGTCTTCTTGGGAAGCGTGCCGTTTGTCGTAAGAGATAAGCCGCTTCTCCCCAATAACGAAAAGGCACTGAGCAGCTGTCTGCCAAGCGGCCTGCAATAAGGTCGCATGACACCATTCATTAGTCTTTCCCTCTGAAGCTCAGTCAGCGCCTCAGCTTTGTATGGGAATAACATCCTCTGCCACACTGCGAAACATTCTACAGGCATAAAATACAGACTCTCTCCCCATACTTTATGTACCGTGAATAATACGCCCCATTCCTCAAGCTCTGCCAATGCGAGCTGACATTCCGCCCCTGAGAGGCATGTGTTGTTCCGAAGAACTTTAAGGAGCCGTTCTCCGTCTGCGGGAGCAGCTGCAAAATAACGCAGCATTTCCGTCAATACTTCCGCTGCATACGGCGAGAGCATAGATACAGCTTCTCGAATTGTCTCATCGTCTACCGCTGCTTCACCCCATGTCAGGCCTCTTTGACCAGCTGTCTTCCATAGCGGTCCCTGCATCATATGATCCAAGCGCTCAGCAGTTAACTTGCCTAGCAGCTGTTTCATTTTCATAGAGCAGCAGCCTCCTCAAGCTTGTCCTCATCATGCGGCAAACTAAGTCTCTCGTAGTGATACCCTTGCTCCAGCATAAAAAGCTGTCTTTTCATCGCAAATTCCGTTTCCTTCGTCTGATCCGTTACAATGGTATAAAACCATGCGCAATTGTTAATCGCTTTTGGCCGCAGCAATCTCCCAATCCGCTGAGCTTCCTCCTGCCGTGAGCCAAAGCTGCCGGATAATTGAATGGCTACGGATGCATCAGGCAAATCCACTGCAAAATTAGCTACCTTGGATACGATTAACACCGATATGTCGCCTGCTTTAAAGCTGTCATAAAGCATTTGTCTCTCGAGCTGCGGCACCTCTCCCGTCAGCAAGGGAGCGCCAATAACTGCGGACAGCTCATGCAGCTGGTGCAAATACTGGCCAATAATTAAAGTCGGTTTGCCTGCATGCTCCCGCAATAGCTGCTCTACAACTTTGATTTTTGCAGGATTTTCCGCAGCCAATCTGAGCTTGGAACGCGCAGAGGCCTGTGCATACAAAGTCGCTTTACTTATATGTAGTGGAACCCTAATCTCTGTGCAAGCTACTGCCGCTATATACTCGCCAGCCTCGGCTGTCTTCCATTGCATGTCGAACTGCTTCGGACCTATTAATGAATATACATCCTCAGCACAGCCATCCTCACGTACGAGTGTCGCGGTTAAGCCAAGCCGTCTTGTCGCTTGTATATCTGCAGTCATCCGGAAGACTGGAGCTGGCAGCAAATGCACCTCATCGTAAATAATTAGCCCCCAATCCCGTTGGGAGAACAGCTTCATATGGGTAAAAGGGGACTCCTTGGATTTGCGATGCGTCAAAATATTGTAAGTTGCTATCGTAACAGGGCGTACCTGCTTCAATGTGCCGCAATATTGACCAACATCCGCATCCAACAGCGACGTTTTATCCAGCAGCTCGTCTTTCCATTGTTTTACGGAGGTAGAATTAGAAGTAAGTATAAGTGTTGCTCTGCCCAAACGAGCCAATGCGGCTATGCCCACAATGGTTTTACCCGCTCCGCAAGGCAATACGATTACGCCGCTTCCGCCTTCCACTTTGCCTTCCTTATAAAAAAGCTCGACAGCAGCCTGCTGATAGTCCCTTAAATCAAACAAACGATTTCGCAGCGTATGCTTCCTCAGCTCTACCGGTAGCTCCTCGCCCACATGATAGCCTGCTAGATCAATGACAGGATATCCAAGTCGTGTCAGCTCCTGCTTCAAGGCGCCTCTACAGCCTTCATCAAGCTCCCAAGCGGCATGAAGCCGTGCTTTTACCCAGCTTGTTATTGACGGTTGTTCCGAAAGCTCATCCAAAATAGCTTGTTCTCCGTGCAGCATCAGTTTGTTCGATTCCGTAGACAACCAAAGCTTGCCATATCTGCTAATCAGTTTGCGAATCATTACCTCCGCTTGAAATGGCAGCTCGTATCTGCTGTATTCTGTTAGCCAACCTATGATTTCTTCGCCAGTAATCCCAGCTGCTGCTGCATTCCAGAGAGTCAAAGGTGTCATTCGATAAGTATGGATCGCTCCAGCTCTTCTAATTGCATCCATGAAGAGAACGAGCTTATCTCTAGCTTGCTGTGCATGTGGCTTGCGTTCATCAAGCAGAACCATTAAGTCTGATTGCACAATTAATGGCCGATCGTTTGGATGCTGCATCATTCTCCTCCTTCAAAAATTCATCAAAACGGCCTCTCAAAAAAATAGCCTAGATCTTGCTCTTCCTCACAGTATGAAGAAATTAACACCATTTTATGCTTTAAGTATCTGGACAACTGCGCGATTTTTATGTTCAAGATGTGTTATAGTAATAAGAAGATTGTATATAAACTGCAAATTGGGGTGGAGGTACCGCATCTATGAAAAGAATTATAATCATTCTCCTCATGCTCATTTGCATGCCGCTTGCCGGCTGTACGGCCATTTCCGAGCTTTCTTCGAACGTTATACAAACCAACCAATGGTATCAGGTAGCTGGCTTTATAGATGGTGATACTTTCAAAATCAAAACAGGTTCTAGTGAAACGACGATTCGACTACTTTATGTAGATACGCCGGAGACCAAGAAACAAGATAGTCCAGCCGATCCATTCGGACCCGAAGCTGCAGCTTTCACTGAGACGCTTCTGACAGAGTCGCAAGAGGTTAGGCTTACTTTCGATAAGGAGCTTAAAGATCGCTACGATCGTACGCTGGCAATCGTGGAGCTGAAGGATGGACGAATATTAAACGAGGCACTCATTGAGGAAGGTCTTGCGAAGGTACTCATCATAGAGCCTAACGTCAAGATGGAAAACGCATACAAACAGCTGGAGCAGCAAGCTGAACAAGCTAAGCAAGGTTTATGGAGTAATGATGCTGAAATTAATCACACAAGCTTCCCTGTAAAAAAAGCGGCGCGAAGCGGCATTACGATTGAGGTGGACAAACAAGCCGAGCTTGTCACCATAACGAATACGACGGATGATGCCATTCAAATGAAAGGCTGGAAGCTGGTTAGCGTTCGAGGCAATCAAACCTATCCGTTTGGCCAATATGTCCTGAATGCACAGAAAAGAGTAGTCATTTCCTCAGCAGACGAGGTGCGTTCATCAGATGATGACCTGCTCCTTTGGGGAGCAACAAATATTTGGAACAACAAAGAATCGGACCCTGCGGAGCTCTATAACGAATACAATGAATTAGTAGCCGTATGGGAAGACTAATAACAAATAAGGCTGTCCAAGCGCGTTTAACAGCGCACTCTGATATGCTCCCCAAATAGTAGACAGGTGAAATAATAAAAAACCTGCTGCTGTGAGGGGAGCATTTTCATGTCTAAAGTTGAATATTGCGCATCGGAGAAACTTACCATTATCAAAGAGATCGAAAGTGGCGAGCTTGGCTTTATGGCC
>NZ_JBFRGC010000050.1:2500-24397 GCF_052115145.1 Paenibacillus sp. 2TAB26 | reverse complement strand
TATCCAGTTTTCAATGTGCAAAACGCACAATGAAGCAAGACTCCCACTCGCAGTGGGTTTTAGTGTTTCCATGGAGGATTAGCTCAGCTGGGAGAGCATCTGCCTTACAAGCAGAGGGTCGGCGGTTCGATCCCGTCATCCTCCACCATTACTTTTTTAACATGCCATTGTTCCTTGTGAACAATGTTTTTTTATTTTCAGGACAGCTTTTCACTGAAGATACGTTAATTTCATATGAACGAATACAAAAGGGCTGCCCTCTATCCTGAGAAACGGATAGTAGGCAGCCCTATTTTACGTACAAGGGGCGTACCTCAGCTGATTAGTTACAGGATTGAAGATTCACAGATGCCTAGTGCTGTATTACAACGTCCTCAGCGGGGTATGGACGCCTAGAAACAAGGAAGCTGGACTTGTTGTTCAAAAGCGCTACGGTTGCTCCCACAGCCGAATGGAGACGGCATGAAACGAGTCCTACAACAGGGGTTAAAAGAAAAATTTTACAATATAATAATTTTCATTGAAATTACTTTAGCGCTAAACTATAATAGTTAAGTTCTAAAGTAAATATATAAGGAGTGGAACAAACAGATGAACCAAGCAGAAGGCATGAAGGTACGTTTTTGGCCAGTAATGACTGCTATTTTTATCGGGTCCTTTTTATGCGTATTGGCTTCGGCTACGATAAATTTGGCGCTCGAAATTTTGAAGGACCATTTTGATACGACTCTGGGCTCCGTTCAGTGGACGTTAACTGGCTTTATGCTCGCAATGGGAACTACAGCTCCAATTGCCGGTTATTTAGGGGAGAGATTCAGCTATAGAAGACTATACTTATTCTCGTTAATTGGGTTTACCTTAACGTCAATATTGTGTGCATCGGCTTGGAGCGAAGGCTCACTCATTTTGTTCCGTGTACTACAAGGGGCATTCAGTGGTTTAATTATACCGGCAACAATGTCGATCATTTATCAAATCATTCCAAAAGATAGACAGGCGATGGCAATCGCATTTTGGGGACTATCTGCAATGCTGGCTCCTGCATTTGGACCTACAATCAGCGGCTGGATATTGGAAAACATGAATTGGCACTGGCTGTTTCTCATGAACGTGCCAATAGGTCTGATCGCAATCGGCTGCGTATATGCATACATTCCTTATTATCGGATGAACGTTCCGAAGAGCTTCGACTTGCTAGGTTTCCTAACGGTTATCATGAGCAGCTCATCCTTGCTGCTTGCACTGGGGCAAGGCCATAACTGGGGCTGGAGCTCATGGAAAATTGTTTCATTGTTCGTAATCGGCGGCATTTCACTGATACTATTTATATGGCGAGAGCTGCGGGCTGAAACGCCGCTGCTTAATCTACGCGTATTCAAAAATGGTCGTTTTACGCTTAATGCCATTATCGCTAATATTATAACAATCAGCTTGTATTCCGGAACATTGCTCACACCCGTATTTCTTCAAAGAATACAGCATGTGTCCGCGATGGATACGGGCATGATTTTATTGCCGGCTTCACTGGCAATGGCTCTGCTTATGCCCGTTGTCGGCAAGCTGTACGGCATCATTGGTCCGCGCTGGCTGATGTCTAGCGGCATTGTGCTGCTGACAATCGGTACGCTGGCGTTAAGCTGGCTAAGTCTTGATGTATCGCATGCCTACATCATCTGGTGGATGATCGTTCGTAACATCGGGATCGCACTTGTCGTAATGCCATCAAGCAACGCCGCAATGGAGCAAATTCCAGCGGAGCTGTCGGGGCATGCTTCTGCGATAACGAACTGGACGCGTAACGTGTTTGGCTCATTCGCGATTGCTATCTTTACAACGATGCTTGCATCAAGATCGATTACACATGCTGCCGACTTCATGAAGGCTGGCGATGTTGATAAGCTGCACATTGAAATGATGTCCTTCACGATGAGCATTAACGATGTATATGTTGTTGCTACGTTGGTAGCAGTCGTCGCATTGCCGCTTAGTTTATTCGTGGGCAAGGCGAAGCGTAAGGATGACATCAAGGGCAACGTGGTAAAAGAAATAACAATAACAAAACCAGTACCATCCCCAGTTTCTGCCAAATAACAAGTATTGCGTCGAAAGAGCTGTTATAAAAGCCCTTTCGACGTTTTTTTTATAAAATTGTTCTTTATTAAGAACCGACTCGGTGTTATATTATAAATGTTCACAGTATGACACTTCACAATAATAGGTTTATTTTATAGACACGGGGGTAAAGGCAATGATAAACAAAAGTAGCTTGAGCGGGGACACCATTCCGTATATGTTGCAAAAAAGAGCAGCAGATTATCCTCATGATGTGGCATACAGTTACCCAGCTGCTGATCAGCATTATACATGGCTAATGATTTGGGAAGAGGTGCGCTTGCTGGCGAAAAGCTTTATTCAACTAGGGGTTAAAAAAGGCGACTCCATCATAATCATTATGCCTGGCAGGGCGGAAATGATTATTTCGATGTTTGCAGCGGCCTGCGTTGGCGCTATCATTGTTCCGCTTAATACATACTCTAAGAAACAAGAGCTTGAGCATTATTTGAAAGATTCTCGCCCTGCAGCCATCATTATGGGAGCTCAAGGACAGCATGTCCATTATCCATCGATCATGCAGGAAATAATAGTGGATTTACATAAAGAGGGAGTAGATCAGAATTGGTTCCCGAAGCATATTTTTGTACTGGAGGAAGAGGGGAAAGCAAACGAGCTATTTCAGCCCTATTCAGATTTACGGCTGCTTGGCGCAGCTATAGATGAACAGTTGTTTTTAACCGCCTGTGATATGAATGTCTCAAGTGATCCGCTTATTCTGCTTTATACATCGGGGACGCTGGGCCTTCCCAAAGGGGTATTGCGTTCCACGGCTTCCTTCTTATTGGCTGTTGAAAATGCGGGTAAACCAAAGAAAAGCATTGCCATGCTTATGAAAATCAGTGATCGCTTTACTCGTCATTTCTCGGTTATGAATTTATTGCCGCTTTATCATCTAGGAGGATTTGGTACATTATTTGCAAGCTTAAAAACATACAATATTCGGTTGGTCATGCTAAGCCACTTTAATCCCATAAATGCTCTGTCAACGGTGGAGAAGGAAAAGTGTAAAGTCCTTATAGGTACGCCATATATGATTCAACAAATGGTACTTTCTCCAAAAAGAGAGGATTACAATTTGAAATCACTGCTAGGGGTAGCATTTACTTCAGCAGCAGTTAACAATACGATATTGCAAAAAATAATGAAAGGCTTGAACCTTTACTTTTTTATGGTAAGCTATGGCTCTTCGGAAGCAGGTGCAGTCGCTAATGGGACTTGTTTCGTGAATCGGAGGCAAAATATTATTTTATATTTGCTTTATAAGCTGCTGAGACACTTAAATCTTTTAAACGGGCTCATTCAATATAAGGAATTCGAAAAGGGGTCATACAGCATTGGGGGAAGAGTGGATAAGGTTGTAGAGGTGAAAATATTAAATCCGGAGACGGGAGAGGCGCTGCCGCCGCATGAGCATGGCGAGATTGCGATTCGAAGTCATCGGGTTATGCGTTACACAAGCGAGACTAACGATAGGGCGTGTATGACGGCAGATGGGTGGTATCGATCCGGAGATTTAGGGTTTCTGGATGAGCGGAGACATTTAACCATTACAGGCAGGCTTCACAGAACGATTATTAGAGGCGGAGAAAAAATTTCTCCGGTAGAAATTGAGAATGTGCTGCTGCGACATAAAGATGTGGAGGATGCATTCGTCATAGGTGTCCCGGATGAGCTTTATGGTGAGCAAGTTTGCGCTTGTATTGTAGCGAAGCAGGGAGCGACTCTAAGCGATAGTGTGCTGAAAAATGATTTGGCTCCATATTTATCGACGTTTAAGCTGCCGCGTTATTATGTGTTTTTGCCTGTATTCCCTCTCTCACCGACGGGTAAAATTTCAGTGGCTGAAATTAAATCGTTGGTTCTGAATGGGACAGGGGAGCTGAGAAGAAATGCGTAAATACTACCCAGGGATAACGTTATTCAAGCTGGCGGGTTCCTCGCTTGTGCTTGTAGCGCATCTTATGCTTTTACGCTATATGGCTTTAATGCCGGGGCAAGCGATTGTCCAGTTTTCTGGTCTTGCTACAAGAATAGTTGTGCCATGCTTCTATGTTGTAGCAGGTTTTCTTGCCTATAAAGGCTGGAGCCATGCAGCAAATCCAAGGCTTTATATTCAAAAATATTTGCTGCGTATCGGTATCGTTTATTGCTTATTTTGTTGTCTGTTTGTTGCAGAGAGCATCGTTCCTAAGCTGATTAGCGACGGCTGGTCGGCAGGAAATCTCTTTATCCAAGCGAAGGTACTGTTTATCGCATTTTTCCTAAACGGCCCATTCGTTCAATTTTGGTTTATCCCGCCGCTTGTGTTTGGTATATTAACGGCTTATTGGCTTATCCAAAAGCAATACATTCGCCTTGCTCTTATATTGACGCTGACTGGATTTGTTGGCATGCAGTTTGTTTCAGGAAGCTTAAAAACGTTATTCGGTATAACAGCTGAGAGCTTTCCCGCGATCGACCCTGCCTACATCGATTATTTGTATTTGTTTGCGACGAGATATATCGGCTTTGGCTTCACGTTCGTGGCTTTGGGTGTATTACTAGCAAAGTATGAGACATCGCTTATGCAAATAAAAGTAAAACCTATTCTGATTTTTGCATTGGGCTTAACGGTAGTGGAGACGCTGCTGCTGCTTCGATTTAGTGAATGGACAACAGATTATAAGCTTGCATTCAGTATGTTGCCGAATACACTGCTTCTTTTTTATGGAATGATTAAAATAGAGCTTCCAGCCGTTCAGACTTATCATAAAATAATCAGTTTGTTCAGCATCGTAACGTTTTTTGGTCATATCTTATTCAAGCAGATCAATCTTTCTCTGCTTGGCTGGAGTGTTGACAGTATGAGTGTTTTGCAGGATTTCACACTAATGCTCATGACCTTATTGGAATGCATAGCTGTTACAATGCTGCTGCGTGCAAGCTCAAGAACGTTCTCTTCTCGGCAGACAAGAAATATGGCATCCTAAGATTAGGGCGTTTTGACCACTCCGCTATAATTTAGCCCGTCATCCGTGTTTATTTCAATGTCATGGCGACCCAGCTCTTTTTTGCCCGTGAGGGCTGTTACTGAAACCGTAGCTGATTGACTAAGAGAATGTTCTTCGCCCTCTTCAAGAGGAGTCCAGTATACAATGGTACCGGATGTAGTATTCATGCTTCTTCCTTTTTGAATGACCTTGGAGTCTGAAGGGGACCAAAGAAGAAGATTTCCTTCTGTAACGGTAATTGTAATGATGTCTGCTTCATCTGCAACGATGCGAATTGGAAAACCGGGTACACTGCTCATTAGCGGACTATATTTTCCTAGCGGAAGCTGAGTTTCAGGTTTCATCTCAATCGATGTGCCATCTGCGGCATAGGCCGTAATAACGAAACCGCCAAATGCTGTTTTTTTGTTCTCATGCTGCAATAAGGATGCTCCAAGCACAACCAAAAAAACAATTATACAAGCAGCGGCCGATAGGGCTGCTGTTTTTTTTATGGATAACGTTTTGCGTTTTCTCGCTGACTGCTGCTGTACGTGGTGAATCATCTGCTTCTTCAGCTCATCGCCAGCCTGAATTTCCTTCATTCCGCTTATGTATCTATTCATTAGCGAATCCTCCAATCATGCTCCCTTTTAATATTTCACGAGCGCGCTTAAGCTGTGTTCTTACTGTGCTCTCGTTTCTGTTCAATAACTGGGCTATTTCTGCGGTGCTGTAATCTTCAAAATAATAGAGGTAAATGACGATCCGGTATTTTTGATCCAGCTCTAAGACGCGGGCAACAACTTCTCTGTTGTCTGAATGTTGGATCGGAATAGATGCATCACGAATGGGAGAAAAGAATCTTTTCCATGGACTGCGCAGCATATCCTTGCAAGCGTTAATCGTAACTCGAATAATCCACGCCTTCTCATGCTCGGCCAGCTCGAACGTCTTTTGCAGCTTAACAACTTTTATAAATACCTCTTGGCATACATCCTGAGCGTCTGCGTTGTTTTTAAGATAGGTGAAAGCAATACGCATTATCATATCCGCGTAACGTTGAACAAGCTGGGTTAAATATTCATCTGAATACTCATTTGGCATGATCGTCGACTCCTTCACACCTAACACGATCAACCAAGGCAAAATGTTTCAAAACCATAAAAAAAACCTGACCGCTGTCGGTCAGGTTTTTGTGAATAAAGTATTATTTGAAGAAACTGTTGAAAATCTTCACTACTGCATCCTGATCATGCGAGATGGACAGCATTACGTAGTTTCCGTTTCTAACAATTTTGTAGTTTTTAGCATCCTCATATTGATCCTGCAAATAGGTTTCAAACGTTTTTTGAATGTCTGCTGCGCGCGCTTCAAATGCTTTAGCTACAGCATCGTAGCTTTTATCGGATTTCAACTTGACGATAGCGAGCTCGGTAGCTTTAACGTTCATCATCGCTTGCAAGTAGACACCTTCAGTCACGAGACCATCAAAATCCGTTCCGAAAACATCCTTCAAACGCTCAGCTTCTACATTACCAAGCATCGGAAATTCAAGATCGGTCGTAATTTTAGTCGTGATATCCGAAACCTTAATGTCCGTAGAAGGCTTTACAGGAGGTTTAGTCGTTGCACTAGGTTTTTGTGTAGCACTCGGTTTTTGTGTTGGTTTGACTGTTGGTTTTTGCGTCGGTTTTTGTGTAGGCTTCGCTGTTGCAGCCGGTTTCTGTTCAGGTTTTGCACCTGATGGTTTTTCGGTCGGTTTTGCAGTAGCTGAAGGTTTTACGCCAGCTTCATTTTCCTTGCTTGTGTCAGTTGCAGTTGGTTTTTCAGTTGCTGCAGGTTCAGTTGTTGCCTGATCACCAGCAGGTTCTTCCGTAGCAGGTGGAGCTTCGGTTTCCGTTGGAGCTTCTGTTGCAGGAGGTACGGTGGGCTGTTCTGTAACCGTTGTCTCATTTCCTGATGCATTTTTTGCCGATTCTTTCCCGGCATCGCTRCAGCCTGCAGCGAGCATCGATACTGTGAGTGCGAGTACAGCCATTTTGGATAACGATTTCTTCATATGTAGCATGTATGTCTCTCCTTAAAAAATAAAAGTCGAACACTAGACGACAGTGTTCGACAAAAGGTTGCACATTTACTTGTTATTGGTGATCGGAACTACTGAATCTCTTCACTATTTGTATCGTCTGCATCATCTTCTTCGGGTGATTCTACAAGGCGGAAATCATCTGTTTTGCCGCCATCCTCCCAGATTTCAACAAAGAGGGCATCGCAGTTGTCAAAGTCAGCTGCTTTCAGCGATAATGCCTTTTCCTCATCTGAGCCTACATACACATTTTCCAAACCATCCTCATTGAATGATTGAATAACATAAATTTTCATAAGGCAAACCTCCAGCATATTAATATTGTAGCAGTATACCATAAAAAGCCGGAGGTAAAACATTCGTTCTTCTAACTCGTTTTGAAGCGATTCACGTTATGCTGCAAATCCTCCGCCATTTTTGCAAGCGCGTTAGAAGAAGAGGATATTTCCTCAATAGAGGATAGCTGCTCCTGCGTTGAGGCGATAACTTGCTCAGTGCCTGCGGCGGAGCTTTGGGTCACCTCAGAAATCATTTTCATTGAACCGGTAATTTCGTCAACTCCAGCGGTTAGCTGCTGCACAGCCGAGGAAACCTTCACGGATTCATAAGCGACATCATTAACGGCATTTTGTATATATTCAAATGATTCTCCTGCTGTGGTAACAAGGGAAATACCTGACAACACTTCCTTGGTTACAGCATCCATAGACTGAACAGCATTATGCATTTCAATCTGTATCGTAGAGATGAGCGACTCGATTTGCTTAGCTGATTGTGTCGATTGTACGGATAGCTTTCGCACCTCCGTTGCGACGACCTCAAAGCCGCGCCCATGCTCGCCAGCTCTTGCTGCCTCGATAGCGGCGTTCAGTGAGAGCAGATTGGTTTGTGTGGAGAGATCCGATATGACTCCAACAATTTGGTTGATTTCATTTGATTGTCCATTAAGCTCCGCAATAACCGAAGCAAGCCCATTGACCGTATCATTAATTGATCCCATTTGCGCAACGGCTGTTTTAATCGATTCGTTCCCAAGAGCTGCCTTATCTGACGCTTCGGAAGCTTTGGAAGAGACRGTATGTGTATTCTCAGCAATTTGCTGAAATCCAATCGACATATCATTAATCGTCTGATAGCTTTCATTCACAAGCTTCACTTGCTGTTCAACGCCAGAGGCAACATCCTGTACAGTAACCGCGATTTGCTCTGTTGCAAGCGATGTTTGTTCGGCGCTTGCGCTTAGTTCTTCTGAGGATGCGGCTACTTGCTCCGCATTGGAATCAACTTGTTTAATCAAAGCTCTAAGATTATCGGACATCGTGTTAAACGAACTCGCAAGCATACCCGTTTCATCTTTATTTTTTATAATAATGGCTTTGCCTGTAAGATCCCCAGAAGCAATCTTCTCCGCAGCTTTTACGACTTGAATAATGGGTCTGGTGATGAGTCGGCCTATTAACAAAGCGATGGATATGCCAAGCACAAGAGCGATGATCCCGAGTGTAATGATGAATCTGATGACTTCGTCCACTTGTTTGGATGCTTTCGCTGAGCTTATGTTCAGCTGCTCTTGTTGATAGGTTTCCATGTCCGTAAGAATTTTCTCAATCTTTGTTGTTATGGTGCGTCCCTGGTTCGCAAGAAGAGTGGTATACTCCTTCTCTTGATTCTCCTTTTTGAGACTGATAACCTTTTCAAGAAGCTGAAAATACTCATTTTCGATGAGATCGGCTTGCTTGAGTGAGTCAATCATTGTAGGAGTATAGAATGTAGATGCCAGCTGCTTGCTGATGTTCATATAATTTTCATGAGCAGCAGTTATTCCGTTTAGCGACGTTTGATCACCAAGCATGGCGTAAACTCGTATGGCAACCTGCTCTGATTTTACAGCTATGACCATGTTCTTAATATGCAGCATTTTTTGTGTTCGATCTTCAATTAATTCTGTATATGTACGATTAAGCGATGTGAGCTGAGTTAAATTAATGCTCAAAATCATAGTTAATAATATAAGGATAGCAATAAATCCTCCGAGCAGTTTTTTGCTAATCGTTAGGTTTCTCATAGGTAACCTCCAGTAAAATTCTTATAAAAGATGCGATGGGGTATTGGCAAGATGTGCAGGATTACTGTTGTAATGATCGCCTCCGAAAGAATATGAATGGTAAAATCTAGTGTGTATGTTCTATAAAATTGTAAGTTAGTATATCATATATACTTTCGACAATCTAGTTCGGTAGAACCACGCGAATAATAGGTATATATATTCACCAAGGGTAAGTATATGACTTGTTCAAGTTGAGAAATCAACTAGTCTCTTGTTTAAAGTTGCAAGCATTCAGCACTCGTTATTTCTTTTCGTGCAAATATGATAAAATTGTTTCAGTATCCGATTTATTGATATGGTTTTTCTGAAATATGGGGAGGGATAAAGTTGCAGCTGATTAATCAAGAAAAGGTGCAGCAGAGGATAGATAGCTTTAAAAATCAGGAACTTTTTATTCATCTTGAAATGACTACAGGTGCTTACGCTGCTCATCTCGACAGCTCAAAGCATCCAGCAGCCAATTTCCTTACGAATGTGGTGATTCGTTATTCTCACGGTTCGATTGCAGGGAGCGGGCCTTATCGGGTTGGCTTGAAAATGTCGCAAGGCTGGGTATACTCGGAGGGGCTTACCCACTGGGATGAAAACGAACCGGAGCGGCTGATTCTGGCAGGCCATGATGGGCAAGGAAAACTTGTCGTATCACTGCAATTAAGCAAGGAACCCTTCTGATGAGAGAGGAGATTAGAAATTCTGTGGGACAAAATAATATTTTAGTTATACTGCCACATCCGGATGATGAGGCTTTCTCCGTTTCGGGGACACTGGCTAAGCATATCCAAGATGGAGCTCATGTGACCTATGCTTGCTTGACACTTGGGGAAATGGGCCGAAATATGGGAATACCCCCGTTCGCCAATCGGGTCACTTTACCCGCTATACGCAAGCTTGAACTGGAGGAATCATGCCAAGCCATCGGCATACAAGATTTGAGAATGCTTGGTTTTCATGATAAAATGCTCGAATTTGAAGATCATGAGCAGTTGGATGGGCAGATAAAAGCTCTTATTCAGGAGCTGAATCCATCAATTGTGTACACTTTTTATCCAGGCTACAGCGTTCATCCCGACCACGATGCATGTGGGGCGTCCGTCATTAGGACAGTCGGCAGGCTGCCGCAAGCGGAGAGGCCAATTGTATATTGCGTAGCTTTTTCCAAAAACCATCAACAAGCGATTGGCAAACCTCAAATCGTGAATGATATTAAACCTTTTTTGCATCAAAAAATGGCTTCGATACAAGCACATCGTTCCCAGTTTCAAGCGGCCGAGTTAATGGGCAATAAAACCCTTCAGGATGCGGAAATACAAGAGCGCTTTGGAACGGAGCGTTTCTGGATCTACCCATTCGCCTAATAAATATTCATAAATAAGATAAGCAGCTCTAAGGAATTGTCCTTAGAGCTTTTTTTTTCTGTTGGATCGGCAGCGATTTCATCAGAGCATGAAAGAGCTAGATAGTTTGAGTTACTCATCTAGCTAGAATGTGGATAAAAAACCAAGGTGGATCTAATGGAAAATCATTCGCTAATTATGGGCATTCCCATCCCTAAAATAACGATGGGTGAAACTGTCGATTTGATTGACGAAGTTATTAAAGAGAAAAAAAAGAGCTTTTCCACGTGGTGACGTTGAATCCAGAAATCAGTATGTCTTGTCAGCAAAATTTAGAGCTTCGTTCCATTATTAACGACGCGGCACACCTTACTGCTGATGGTGCAGGCATCGTCATGGTCTCTCGGTTAAAGGGGAATCCGCTGCCAGAACGTGTTACGGGATGCGATCTTCTTATTAACCTTTTGGAGATGGGAAACAAAAAATGCTGGTCGTTCTATCTTTTGGGCGCAAGTGAGTTGACGAGTAAAAAGGCTTCAGAAGTAATAAATATGAAATACCCAAACGTATCTATACTCGGAAGATATCATGGCTTTTTTGATCATAGGGAAGAGGCGCGAATTGTTGATGAAATAACGAACTTGAGACCGGATGTTTTAGTTGTTGCTCTAGGCGCCCCTAAAGCTGAGTTTTGGATTCATAAGTTTAAAAACACACTAAATGCTAGAGTTGCTATTGGCGTTGGCGGGAGCCTTGATACGATCGCTGGAACAGTGAAGAGAGCGCCGGTAATATGGCAAAAGATAAATTTGGAATGGCTTTACCGATTAATAAAGCAGCCTTCTAGATGGAAAAGACAATTAATTTTACCTCGTTTTGCAATGAAAGCATTGTTCTTTAAAGAAAATTGCAATGGTCCTACAAAAGACTGATCAAAAGTATTTGAATTGATGAGTCTTTGCTAACGGGAAACGATAGTTCAATAAAAACACGGAAGCAGCCGACCATAATGATCGGCTGCTTCATTACGCTAACGGGCAGTTATGTCGAGGAACTTCTTAACCCTCTAAACGAAAGGTTGCTGGTTCAAGGAGTGCGACTTGAGACTTTTATGTTGCGTTCTCCTCCATAATTAGTTATTCTTTATATATAGAATAACTATGTAGGGTAGGTGCAGTCATTGCGTAATGAAATGATAAAAGGATACATAGATGCGATCGTGCTGTCAGTGCTGCGGCGCGAGGATGCATATGGGTATGAAATCTCGAAGATCGTAAACGAAGAGACCGCGGGGCTTTTAGAGATGAAGGAAGGAACATTGTATCCCGCCCTGAAACGGATGGAAGCAAACAAGTACATCGAAGGCTACTGGGATGAACGTCCATCAGGCCCGCGGCGGCGATACTACCGAATCACGAAGCATGGGCTGAAAAAGCTGGAGGAGAGTAAGCAATCCTGGGTGGGAAATTTACGAATTATAAATCTTTTTTTGGGTGGGGAGACACATGGAAAGGGTTCGGCATTACATTGAGAGTATATTAGAACGTAGTTATTTTACAAAGCGGGAGAAAAGGCAAAGTGCTGAAGAAATGGAAGCTCATCTCCATTGCTCTATACAAGAATTGCTAGAGCAAGGCTTCAACCCTGAAGAGGCGATCGACAGATCACTTCGGCAGTTTGGTTCGCCGGAAGAGTTGAATTACCGATTAACAAAAGAGACTTACGGCTATTCAGGGAAATCCATTCGTGAGGCCGGAAGAGGCTTAGTTCTTCTGTTTTTTTGCTCTACCGCAGGAGGACTATTATTAAGCAGATTTGGGGTTCATAACCGTTATATCGAACTTCTGCCTGTGGCCTGTGTCGTGGTGCTATTGTTATGCTTGTCGCTTCTCTTAACACGCAAGAACGTTGATCGGGTTTGTTTAGTGTCGGTTCCATTATTGTTCGTTAGCGGGTACCTTCAAGCTTATTTTCAGGTTCTCGTGCATACATTTGTAGGCCAAGAGTTCACCCTTTTTCAAAATCTGTTCTTCAGCGGCGTTTTTGATACCACTGGAGGCCTTTCCAACTTCTCATTTGTATTAATGGGAGTTGGGAGTATATGCTTGGCTATTCAATCGTTTGTTCTATATGCAATATGTCATAATCGGTATATCGCATTGTTGCCGTTCGGATTGTCCATCATTTTAACGCTGATGCATATGGTGACGTTCAGGCTTTATGCTTTAATCGGTTCGTCTATTCGCTCTCCTGTCTATTACGGATATGAACGGTTCACTCATGGTGACCCAGGTCGGATTGTCGACATAGCCCTGAAGCTCTCCGTATGTCTGCTGCTTTTCATTGTATTCCGTTTGTTCGACCACTACGTATCTCAGCGCAAAGTACGTACGGTCTAGTACCAGATAGAATGCCACGTACTAGCCTTGTTACGCTATCTGGCAAAATAGCATGGTAGCTCTTGAGAAGGTTGAAAAAGATCTTTAACATATATTAGCCGTTTTTTATTGATCCGATGGGCATTTTAGTCGATGAATATGTTTTTATTAATTCGAAGTGTTTACTTTTTGTGACTCTTAACGTACTATTAGGGAAATTATTCAAAACAATATAAATGCGTAGATGGAGAAAAGTAAATCAATACCTACTTACAGGGAGGAAACGCCGAAAATTGAGAGCGTTTCTGGGAAAAGGGTTGGTTGAAGTTCACTCCGGAGCAGTCCCTTGAAACCAGTTATGGCAAGTAGAGGAGCACCGGTTAGTTAACCGTTATTAATTAAAGTGAGAACATTTCTGTTTTTGTTGCAGAGAAGTTCTAATTTAGGGTGGTACCACGGCTTCTCGTCCCTTCGGATGAGGGGCTATTTGTATTTTCTGGGACATTAAACAATTAGGCTCGGTAGCTCAGTCGGTAGAGCATAGGACTGAAAATCCTAGTGTCGGCGGTTCGATTCCGTCCCGAGCCAACATAACTTCAAGCAATAAAAAAAGCCATGCAGCTATCGAAATGAATTCGACAGCCGCATGACTATATATGATCTGATATGAGAACCATTACGATTGCTGTGAAATGGATAAGCCAAGTCCTTCTGCAATCCGTTGACCAAAATCGGGGTCCGCTTTGAAGAAATGGCCGATCTGACGAAGCTTGATCTCGTCTTTCTCAACTGGCTTCATAGCGCCAACGATCGTCTCAATAAGGCGGGCGCGTTCCTCTTCGCTGATAAGACGATACAGGTCGCCAGCTTGTGTATAGTGGTCATGATGGTCAAAAGGAGCGCTGTCTGCATTTCCTGACACTTCGAACGGAGTTGGCTTGTTTTCCGGCGACTCTGTTGGTCCGCCGTAGCTGTTAGGCTCGTAATAAATCGATGCTCCTCCGTTGCCGTCTGCACGCATCTGGCCATCGCGCTGGTGATTGTTCACCGGAGCGACAGGGCGATTAATTGGCAGCTGATTATGATTGGCGCCAACACGGTAACGATGAGCGTCGGAGTAAGCAAAGAGACGTCCTTGGAGCATTTTATCCGGGGAAGCTTCAATACCTGGAACAAATGATCCTGGCGAGAATGTCGCTTGCTCCACCTCTGCAAAATAATTTTCTGGGTTGCGGTCAAGCACCATGCGACCGACCTCAATTAATGGATAATCCTTTTGAGACCAAACTTTCGTTACGTCAAACGGATCGAAGCGATATGTATTCGCATCCTCTTCAGGCATGATCTGCACATAAAGCTTCCACGCTGGAAAATCTCCACTTGCTATTGCATTAAATAAATCTTCGGTATGATAATCAGGATTTTCGCCAGCAATTTTGGCAGCTACCTCATTAGAGATGTTTTGAACACCTTGCTCTGTTTTGAAATGGTATTTCACCCATACCGCTTGGCCTTGGTCATTCACCCATTTGAAAGTGTGGCTTCCAAAACCATGCATATGTCTAAACGTAGCAGGAATCCCGCGGTCAGACATAAGAATCGTAACCTGATGCAGAGACTCAGGCGATAAGGACCAGAAATCCCATACCGCATTCGGGTTTTTTAAATGGGTTTGAGGATGACGCTTCTGAGTATGAATGAAGTCTGGAAATTTAATCGCATCACGAATAAAGAATACGGGTGTATTATTGCCGACAAGATCATAATTTCCTTCATCTGTATAAAATTTAACGGCGAAACCGCGTGGATCGCGCACCGTATCGGCAGAGCCGAGCTCGCCAGCTACGGTTGAAAAACGTATAAACATTGGAGTACGTTTTCCTACTTCGGACAAAAAGTTGGCTTTCGTATAAGACGTGACATCATGCGTAACTTGAAAGTAGCCATGTGCGCCTGCGCCTTTGGCATGGACAACGCGTTCTGGAACACGCTCTCTATTGAAATGCGCCAGCTTTTCAAGCAGATGAACATCCTGAATTAATGTGGGACCACGTGAGCCTGCTGTCATCGAGTTTTGGTTGTCTCCAACGGGAGCGCCAAAGCTAGTTGTGAGCTTGTTCTTCTCAGTACTCATAATAGATTCACCTCATTGATTTTGTATGATTACGCCTCATACCTTATGTTACCGTTTTATAGGAGGAAATCAATATCATTTTATAATCATTCTAAATAAAATTTTTCGTCAAATTGTGCATATCGTGCTAGGGATTTTGTCGCAGACTCGTGCATACGGCGCCGCAGGTGCTCGCCATCGATGATGCGAACCCGCTTTCCGAGGAAGCGAGTTTTGGATAGAACATATTCGCTGTCCTTGCTTGAAAAGTGTAATTGAATCGTATATTCGTTGGAGTCGGCAGCGTAACTGACTTCTTTCTCGAAGCAAGAAAAAGCATACAAAATGCGCGAGAGCTCCCCGTTGTATTCGGGAACAACAAGAATATTCGCACTCATGCTGCGTTTTTTCATTAAGCCTTGAACGATACCAATTAGCTGCTCGTAATATTCCGTTGGACAAACCTGCTCGCTGCTGCCCGTCACGTTATCAAGCTTCGTGCTCATCAGCGTTCGATGATTGATATGGTACCAGAGAAGATACCATTCCCGTTTGACCATCGAATATTCCAGCTTATAGGGAAGACCCCTTTGCTCCGTACAGGTGCGGTCTCCTTTAATTTTATAGCTTATATATAGTAGGCTTTTGTTAGTGATAGCTTGGCGAAGCGGACGAAGGTAAGAATGATAGACTTGCTTCTCTCTACTAGCTGCCTTATGCAGAAGCCCGCCAGTATCCAAGGATTGATCTTCTTCTAATATAGTGTTCATTTGAATAAGCGTTTCTGGAGACAAAGCAGCCGCAGCAGCGGGATGCTCAAGCATGGTCTTCAGCCAACTTCGCTCATGCGAAGTCATGATGAACGTACCGGAGCCTTCCAGCTTGGATAAAATCTGATAGTTGAATATTTTCTCAAAAGGATTCATAGTAGCTTTTTATCTCCTTCCATTCCTCAATCAGTTCCTGCCTCAGCTTCATGGGAGCAAGCACCTCGCAGCTTGAGCCAAAGCTCCTAATCCAAGGCTTGATTTCAATCGTTCCGTTCACCTCAATTTCATAGATGAAGGATTCTTCACTTTCTTCCAAAATAGTGCCCCATTGTCCTTGGAGCAGAACACGCTCCATCACGAAGCTTGGGATATGAGGTCCCGGATGAAAGAAGCGAACCCGCACTAGAACAGGCTTGCCCGTATCAATTAGCCAGCTATGTTTAATCCGCTGCTCCAGCTCATCTCTTTTGGACTCGAATAATGCCACGGGGGACGCTTCCTCTTCCGAAATTTGGGTTAAGCCTTCCATTCGGTATTTCTTAATGCCGTAGCGGGCGTGATGACCAAGAAGGTACCAGCGGCCATATTGATGATCGTAAACAACTTTTAGAGGGAGCAGCGTTTCCTGCTGTCCTTCGGTATCGCGCTCAAATAATGGATTCGTATTTTTGGATGTGTAGCTGGTTTCTTTTTTCGGCGAAAAATAGAGAAAGCTGACCGAGCGCCGATGACGTATCGCAGCAAGCAGAGTAAAGAGATGTGCTTCGTCCAAAATACGAGAGTAATAGTGGTACTTATATAAGAAGGGTTCAACCGAGCCGTAATCGACCTGATTCCGATTCATGTATTTCTTGACACCATCACGCAGCAAATAACCCTGTACGGAGGGGATTTGGGTATTTGCCATAACGTCTACAAAGTCATAAAGATCGAGCAGCTCATCGCGTGAGAGCTGCTGTACTAAATCATTGTATATCCGATAGCGAAAAGGGCGCGTTCCAGACTCTTTTTTGATGACGCCTACTTGCTCTAAATATTTCAAATCGCCTCGTATCGTTTTTTCGTCAGGCAGCGAAAGCTCCTCCGGCATGCTGCTGCAGCATAGATCGAGGAGCTCCATTGCAGTGAATGACTTCTCGTGCATAGCAGCAAGCAATAAGGAGAGGCGCTGACTCTCTGATTCTTTTAGAGATTTGGCGCGAAATAGAAACAGAAGCATCGGTTCCGAAGAATCAAGATAGCTGTAACGAATGGTTTCGGCAAACTCCTTGCCTTTATCCTCAGGCAGCTGTTGGTAAACGCTATTCACAACCTCTTTCAGACGTTTGATCGTTTTATCGAAGGTATGGATGGAGATGCCCAGCCTGTCCGCATACTGCTGGCGATTATATGCACCGCTCGTAAGAACGAGCATCCGCAAAAACTGGATCTCTTTATCAAAGCTTTCTTTTGCCATTTATGTATTCCTCCGATCATAAGCGCTCTTCTTTTCTATCTTAACAGGAAGAGCGCAAATTTGAACAAAAAGGAAAATTTTCCTCCATCGTAATACTTTCACCATGTTCACGGTCTCCAAAATCAGGCAATATAAAGCTCATAAGAAGCGAGCAAGCCAACGAGTTATGACACGTATAGCTTGAAGCACGGGAGGTATTACGATGATAATGCAGCATAAGAGACATGGAGGCAATCATCATGAAATGGAGCTTGAGCATGGCTCACTCCACGTATTTGCGAATGAAGAGGTGCTTCAAGCCTTTGGGGACAAAGTATATGAAATGGCAAACAACAATTTGCAAATTCCTCGAAATCAATATATGAGCTATACTCCTGATGCCCATGTTGGCGTTGGAACCTGCATTGGGACGACTGCGGTCTGGAATATGAAAAATGGCTGTGTATCTCCCTCTATTGTCGGCTCTGATATTGGCTGTGGGATGCGCGTTCATACAACCTCGCTTCATAAGCGTGAGCTTGCTGACAAAAATATTCGTAGAGCATTGATCACCGCAATCGAGAAATACGTACCGACTAATGAGCGTAAGAACTCGAACTACGACGATATCGATGTTATGGGTGTGGTACAGCATGGCTTGAAGGGTCTGCCCGAGAAATATGTGCCAAATGAGCAATGGCTGACGCATGTGGAGCAATCCCAGTTCGGCTTCAACCATACCTATTTAAATCAACTGCCTCCGAAAATTATGAAATATGCGCGTGGGCAGCTCGGATCGCTCGGCAGTGGCAATCACTTCATTGAAATTCAGTATTTGGAGATAAATGAGGAATACGCAAATGTGGCGGCAAAATGGGGCTTGTTCGACGGTCAGGTTGTCGTCATGATTCACTCTGGCTCCAGATCATGGGGCGGAATGGTTGGACGCGAACACAATAAGGTTATTAAGGAAGCGATGAATCAGTGGGGAGTTAGCAATCCAGACCCTAATCTGATCTATGCCCCGATTGCGAGTCAGGAAGGTCTGACCTACTTGAACCTGATGTATTCTGCACTCAACTTCGCCGTAAGCAACCGTCATATGATTGCATTCGGTGTCCGTGAAGCTTTTCAGGAAGTGTTCGGAGCAAGTACAGAAATGCCGGTTCTCTATGATCTGATGCATAACTACGCGCTCATGGAGTTTCACCGCAACCAGCCGATGCTCGTCCATCGCAAAGGGGCAACGCGTGCGCTTCCGCCGGGACATTTTCTAAATACGCCGGTGTACAAGGAGACGGGACATCCCGCGCTCATCCCAGGCTCTATGGGAACTTCCTCTTATATTATGGTAGGCAAGGAAGAGGGACTCAAAAACTTCTATTCTATTTGCCATGGAGCGGGGCGGGCGAGATCGCGAAAAGCTACGAAAGAAATGGTGACGGTTGATCAGTTTGAACAATCGCTGAAGGTTGGGACGGATGATGAAATACTCGTCAACCATGCTTCCTTGCAGGCCATTCTCGATGAATGCCCACAGGCATATAAAGACGTAGATCAGATCATCGACAGCGTTGTTGGCGCTTCTTTAGCTGCCGTGGTAGCCAAATGCAAGCCGATGGCTGCTATAAAAGGCACCTAGCTTTTATCAAATCGCTATTAAAGATAACTTCAATAATAGATGAGGTTCATGTACGAATGGCGTACCTTGGCTGGGATTTCTAAAAATCCCGCAGTGCATGCGCATACTATGCGCTTGTATACTGTATCGCTCATATCGTCTTAATCTCCCACAGGATAGAGTGGACTTAATCCCTCTATTGTCAATCGCCTAATCCGCGAAAAGCTCTTCGGAGCACTCTGACTCCCTCCAAAGGAGAACTAATGTTGTAGATCTGATCTTAAGCAGGAGCACTCAGACGATGCCTCGGCACAATCACTGCAGCAAAACCTATGCAATCGGTGGATACCGATTGGAGCCAGCTGCCTCTTATAGCAGAGTAAGACATAGAACGAGCACAGATGGAAAGTGAATCCGAGCTCGACTATCGACAACGAAGCTGTAAAGCTGCTCTGCTCCCTTCTCAAGCCGGATTCCGGTCTAGCCGCAGGAGCGCTCCTGTTCCAAAGATCAACCAAACCGTGTAAAGAGGTGTTAAATCATGTTTAAAAAAGTGATTATCAAGAACGATGAACGAGGTCTGCTTTTCAAAAAAGGCAGTTACATAAAGCTTTTGCAGCCGGGCGTATATCGCCATACATCATTTTCTGACGATACCGTTATTTTGCAAAATATTGCGAAGCGTTTCGCTGTTCCAAATATGGAGTTGAAGCTATTTCTCCACGATGAGCAGCTTGCCGAGCAGCTGACGATAGCTGATGTGCAGGATTATGAGTATGTACTGCATTTTGAGGATGGCAAATTTGCCGCATTGCTGACACCAGGGCTTTATGGATTCTGGAATGTAATGAAAAAACATTCATTTATCCGTATAGACATTCGGAATCCAGAACTGACATCAGAGATCGATAGATCACTGCTGTCGAGGCTGCAAAGCTTTATGCAAGTGTTCGAGGTGGCAAGCTATGAAACGGGGTTGTTATTTTTTAATAACGTTTTGCAGCGCGAGCTTCGTCCGGGAAAATATTATTTCTGGAAAGGACCAACGAGTGTGCAGGTGAAGACGGTTGATCTGCGCCAGCTTCAGCTGGACATGACTGGACAAGAGATCATGACGGAGGACAAGGTGACGCTGCGGCTGAACTTTGTGTGCCAGTACAAGGTTGTTGACCCGCTAAAAGCATTTCAGATTAAGTCGTTCGAGGAGCAGGTATACATTTTGCTGCAGCTTATTTTGCGCGAATATGTCGGTACTCTAAAGCTGGACGATCTGCTGCGCATGAAGCAAGAAATCGCAAATTTTGTACTTACACGTCTGAATGAGCAGAAAGAGCATTACGGTGTACAGTTCGTTTCGGCTGGCCTCAAAGATATTATTTTGCCGGGTGATATTAAGGACATTCTTAATACGGTACTGCTTGCTGAGAAGAAGGCGCAAGCCAATCTCATTACACGAAGAGAGGAAACAGCGTCTACTAGAAGCCTGCTAAATACCGCTAAGCTAATGGATGAGAACGGCACACTCTATCGTCTGAAAGAGCTTGAGTTTCTTGAGAAAATTTGCGAAAAAATCGGGACTATCTCGCTCACTGGCGGCGGTAATTTACTGGAGCAGCTTAATTCGCTGTTAAGTGTAAAAGGTATGGATAAATCATGATAGATTTTGAATAAGCCTCGTAGATCGCTTGATGATCTGTGAGGCTTTTATTTAGGTTTGAATCCGTAATTTATAGGTTGAGTTTACATTTTGTGATGAAATTAGTAACAGATTTGTTTGATTCCATCTTCGATTTTTGTTATCTTTGAACCTGCATGTCTTTTGAGTGTACCACTCATAATTCATAGAAGAGCATGAAATACATCTACGAGTTAGGAGATTATTATGACAACAAAGCAAGATAAAGCACAGGAAAAATTATGGCCGCCGCTTACCTATCCACTGTCTTATGCGGATGCGCTAAGCACATTATCGAAGCAGCAATTAACTAGAATACGTACGAATTTGGATATTAGCAACCTAAGCTCGCTCAATAAGCAGGGGCTTGTGGAGAAGCTTTCAGAGCTGATACCAGACAATCTACAAATGGCAACTCGTTGCTTTGATCATAATAGATTGAAGCTTGTTCAGAAAATAGTGAAAAACGAAGGTATTTGGGACAAGCCGTTTCTTGAATTGCAGCAGTATGCTTATTTCCTAGAGCGTGGTATTTTATTTCCGGGAACGGTAGATGGCAAGCGTGTTGTGATGATGCCAGCCGAACTGGTGGAATTCATTAAAGCGGGGGACCTCTTAAAGGAAACGCCCATTCTTAATCGAAACACGGAATGGATACGGTTAACGCAGGGCCTACTCTATTATTATGGAACATTGACGATAGATCAGTTGAAATCATTTGTAATCTCAGAGGATGATCATCCTCTTGCTCAATATGATATTATGAACGTTTTGTTTGCTGCCCAAGATTACTATGAGCAATTTTTCATTGAAGAGAGTGGCTACATATCAGACTATCGGGTAGTAGATTCTGAGGCTATTGTGAAAGAAAGAGACCTTAGACATGATCTGGATTTTTGTCCATTTACGAAGCAGCAGCTTTTGAAAGCTGGAGAAGCAGAATATGTGGAGAGAAACAGCCACTATATGAATCTAGTCCGTTTTGTACTAGAGCGTTATGAGATTGACCGTGAAGAAGCTGATTTGATGGCTGAGGAATGTACAGATGCTGCGAGAAACGGAGATTCTTTAGCTTCTGTTATTGAGCTGGCGCAGAACTTTATTGAAATTCCTAATTCGGAGACAATGAGGAATATTACCGATTTGCTCGTTCCATTAATGAACAGCACGAAGCAATGGGCCATCAAAGGTTATTCCCCAGAAGAGCTAGCGGAGAAACGTGCAAACGTGAGCATGGTGCTGAATAATGCACCTAAGCCAGCTGCTCAAGCGGAAGTAATCGATATGCAAT